>CAZSTV010000100.1:0-19535 GCA_964609665.1 uncultured Acidimicrobiaceae bacterium | reverse complement strand
CACGCACACGGTTCCGGAAACCGATGCTCTATCCACTGAGCTACAGGGGCTTAGTTCACACAGGCTACAGACTCCCGCATGACCATCAACGCCCTTTAACCGATCGCCTAGGGTGTTGGCGGCATGGCCATCTCTCCGTACGTCGTTCGACTTCGATCAATGGTGGGACAGGAACAGCTCCTCCTGCCAAGTTGCACGGTACTGGCCCGAAACGACAGAGACGAGATCCTGCTGGCCCGCCACCTCGGCGTTGAGCGGTGGGGCACGATCGGCGGCATGGTCGAACCCGAAGAGCATCCCCGTGACGCCGCGGTGCGCGAGTTCCGGGAAGAGACCGGATACGAGATCACCCTGACCTCGTTGCTTGCCGTTGTCGGCGGTCCCGACCATACCGTCACCTACCCGAACGGTGACCAGGTCTCCTACGTCAGCTCCATCTTCGGCGCGGAAATCACGGGCGGAAGCGAAGCGGTCGACGAGGCTGAACTGACCGCTATCAAATGGTTCAGCGAGGATGACCTTGCGGCGGTCGACCTGGACCGCTTCGCCACCGGAGTCTTTCGAGAACTTGGCATGCTCGTCGACCAACACGAGCAATAGGCTGGCGGCCATGGAGCGCTACTACCCCATCGGCACACCCGGACAACCCTGGGGCGAGGCCGAACGACAGTCATGGTTTGACCGACGTTCGGTCCAGCGCAGCTATCAGGACGAGGTCTTGGCCAAGATTGACGCAGGCGACGGGGCGTTCCAACTCATCCAGTACGGAGCGCTGACCGTCGACCCCGACCGCTATCCGCTGCGTGCGGTCACGCCCGTGACACCTCGGCCCGATGCGCCCTGGGCGTTGATCACCGGCGGCGTTCATGGCTACGAGACCAGTGGCGTCCAAGGAGCGATCACCTTTCTGCAGACCCACGGGGCGGCGTATCAGGATCGGGTGAACCTCGTAGTGGCCCCGTGTGTGAGCCCCTGGGGCTACGAGGTCATCAACCGCTGGAACCCACACTGTCTCGACCCCAACCGTTCCTTCTACGCAAACAGCCCGGCCGAAGAGTCCGCCGCGCTGATGTCATTTATCGCTGGCCTCGACGTTGCGTTCGCCGTCCACATGGACCTGCACGAGACCACCGACAGCGACGAGACCGAGTTCCGCCCCGCGGTGGCCGCCCGAGACGGCGTGCCCTTCGAACCGGGCATCATCCCCGACGGCTTCTACACCGTAGGAGACACCAAGAACCCGCAACCGGACTTCCAGTCGGCGGTCATCGCCGGGGTGGAACAGGTCACCCACATCGCCGAGTCCGACGACGCCGGGCAGATCATCGGCTCGGAGGTGACCCAGCGCGGCGTGATCAACTACCCAAACGTTGAGCTCGGTTTGTGCGCAGGCATGACCACTGCACGGTTCACCACCACCACCGAGGTCTACCCCGACAGCCCTACGGCCACGCCGGCGCTATGCATCGAGGCCCAGGTCGCGGCCGTGCGAGCCGGGCTGGATTTCGCGTTGGAAGCCAGCCCCAGCTGAGGTCAACCCTCGCGCACGTTCGGGACGAGAACCTTGAGCAGCCCGAAAGCGACGGCCAGACCGATCAGCTGAGCGGCAACAAAGCGCGGGGCCGATGCCGGCTCGATACCGGCGAACGTATCTGACAGCGTTCTGGCCCCGGTCACCGCCGGGTTGGCGAAACTGGTGGACGACGTAAACCAGTACGCACCGCCGATGTAGCCACCAACGGCATAGGCCACTTTCGCCGAGCCGCCGGTCCGAACCATCACGAAGATCACGAGCAGCAGCCCGATGGTCGCAACGATCTCGGCCAGGAACTCCGGCCCGCTGCTCCGGTCCCTGGTCGACAACTCAACCGCCGGCAGATCAAACATCAGGTTGGCGGCCATCACGCCGAACGCGGCGCCCACCACCTGGACCACGACGAACAGCGCCGCCGTGACGGTATCGCTCCCTCCGAGCAGCCGATCGACAATGGTCACCACCGGGTTGAAATGCGCACCGGAGACCGGGCCGAAGGTCAGGATCAACGCCACCAACACCCCGGCGGTCGCAAAGGCGTTCTGCAGCAGCTGCAGCCCCACGTCCTCGCTCAACTGCTGGGCCATGATCCCCGAGCCGACAACGGCGGCCAGGAGAAACGCCGTGCCGACGAACTCGGCGGTCAGCTTTGCGGCGAGGCTCGGTGATTCTTGCGCTTGCTCTTCAGTCCCTGCCACGCACCGAACGATACGTCTCGCCACGCAACACCGCTACACCAGCAACACCGCTACACCAGCAACACCGCTACTCGAAGAAGCGGTCGACCATCTCCTGCACCGCCGCCACCTCGACCGGCTGCCCGCCGTGGCGCCGATACACATAGTCCCCAATCAAGATGCGGTAGAGCAGGCCGGCCCGATCGACGGCGTCTGACCGGCTCATACCTCCGGCGACAAAGTGGTCCACTACATAGGCGAGCCGCCGCTCATCGACGGCGGCCGCAACCCGAGCAGTCTCTGGATCATGGGCCGACCATTCACGGATGGCCCCCTCTACCCCGTCGAACTCGTGCCCGGCATCAAGCGACAGCTCGACCAGGGTCCGGATGGCCTCACGGGGGTTGGATGAACCAACTTCGGCCTGCACCAATTGGATGATCTGCTCCGTGCCCATGTGCACCCAGGTTTGACGAATGGCATCGAGCAGCGCGTCACGGTCTGCGAAGTGCCAATAGAAGGAACCCTTGGTAACGCCCAGGTCCTTGGCGAGGCGTTCCACCTTCACGTCCGAAATCGACGCTGCAGCCAACACATGGAACGCGGCGGTGACCCAATCTTGCGCTGTCCGTCTCGGTTTTGCCTTTGGTGCCATGGTTCACACCCTTTTCGATTGGCAGCGCTTGTCGTCAACTACATCCATACGGTACCGTACGTTTAGTACATACGGCACCGTATGGTTAGCGAGCAGGCCAACCACCGTTGGCGGAACGGAGTTTCAATGACGATTGCTTCACTAATTGCCGCAACACTCTTTGCTGGACTGGCAGCAGCACACTCGCTGGCCGGGGATTCCGGCTTCATCCGGCCAATCGTGAACGCCGAATGGCAGATCGCCGATGTGCCGCGGTGGGCCGCCGATCGGTTGCTGCGCACCGCATGGCACCTCACGTCGGTGGCCTGGCTCGCCATGGCCGCAATCGCCGTAGGCGCCGCTCCGGTTACCGCAATATCAATTGCCGCTCTCGCTTCAGCACTGATGATGCTCGTCGGCCTGGCCGGACATCCTGCGTGGCCGGGATTTCTAGTGGCCGGGCTGGCGGGACTCCACAGCGAAGACCTCCTGACCGAAACGGTGCTCACCACCGCGGCAATCGTGACAATGGGCGTGTTGCTGGCCATGGCAGGGCTGCACCTCTACTGGGTGGCGGGCGGCACCGGGGCGTTGGACGCCGCCGTCCCGACAACGCCCGATGGCGAGCCAACCTTCGCGCCGGGCAAGGCGATCACCGCCGCGGTGGCCGTACTGCTCATCGGATTCGCCGGACTGATCGGCCTGGTCATCGCCGCCGACGAACCCGCACCGTTCCGATGGCTCGTCCTGGCAGGGGCCGGGGTGCTGACTATCCGGGCAATCGGTGACCGAACATACGCCGGGTTTACCAAGACCGAGCGCTCCACGCCCTTCGGCCGCCGAGATGACCAGTACTACACCCCGCTGTGCATCTTCCTCGCCCTCGGAGCGGTCGGCGCGGTCCTTATATAGCTATGAGTTGAAGCCAACCCCGAACCGGTCGAGCAGGCTGAGCCACGGACCTCGTTTACCGTCCCGCCGGTCCGAGCGGACAATGGCCCGTCGAGTCAGTTGGATGGCCGGCCACCGCAGCGGTTCCGGCGGGAACGGAAACGACGCGGAACGAACCATCTCCAGCTCGGTTCGCTCGCTCTCCACCCCGTCAACCAGATCGAGCGCCACCCGAGCCCCGAATCGACTGGCGCCGACGCCCAGCCCCGTGTAGCCACCGACCCAGACCGCCCGGCCATCAAACTCTTTGCCCCATGCGGCGGTGAACCTGGCGGTGGTGGCGATGGGGCCGGCCCAGCGGTGGCTGAAGCCAAGACCCTCCAGCTGGGGGAACGTCTCGAAGAAGTGCGACGCCAACAGCTCGAACGACTGGCGACGGTCCTCGTGGCGATCCTCGACTCGACTGCCGTAGTAGTAGTTGGCGTCGTAGCCACCCCACAAGATGCGGTTGTCATCGCTGAGCCGGTAGTAGTGAAACTGATTGCCGGAGTCCGAGACACCCTCTCGACCCTGCCACCCGATGGCGTTCATTTGCGCCTCCGACAGAGGCTCGGTCATCAAGACGTGGTCATAGACCGGCACCATGCGGCGGCGCATCGCCTTGCCAGGTCCGGCCCAGGCGTTGGTGGCCGTGATCACCCGATCGGCCCGAATGGACCCGCCTGCGGTCGAGACCAGCACCGCTCCCCGATCGTCGGACAACCCGGTCACGGCGGACTGCTCATGAACGTCGACCCCTAGGCGCTGCGCTGCGTCGCCAAGACCCCAGGCCAATTGGGCGGGCTGGACCAAGGCGAGGCTGCCGTTCATGAGCAAGCCGCCGAAGAACGTCGGAGAGCTGAGCCGCTGGTTGGTCTCGGTGCGGTCGAGCAGTGTTGCCGGCCGGTCGAAGCGGCGAAACAACTCGGCCGTCTCGACCAGATCGTCCATCTGCCACTGCGTGACCGCGGTCCACAGCGTGTCAGCTCGATACTGCGAACAGTCCACCCCGAGCCGGTCAAGGTCAGACAGCAGTCCGGCGAGGTTCTCGTCGCCGAGACGAATCAGCGTCTCGGTCTCATCGGGCCAGTGAGCAACGCCGTTCTCCAGCCCGTGGGTCAGCGACGCGTCACAGAAACCGCCGTTGCGGCTGGACGCACCATGACCGATGCTCTCGGCTTCGAGCAGCACAACCCGTCGCCCCGGGTTTTCTTCCACCGCCGCAAGGGCCGCCCACAGCCCGGTGTAGCCACCGCCGATGATGACAAGCTCTGCGGTCGAGTGACCGGACAACCGTCCGCCGAACGATGGAGCGTCGTCTCGGTCAGACCAAAAGACAGCGGGCTTTGCCGCATCCACCAGGGCCGACAGCCGCGGGTCTCCGGCGACGTCCCCAGGAGATCTCTTCGTTGCCATGCCTATCACCCATCTCGAACAACTCATTCGAGGGTAGAGGCCGATTCCTCACCTGGGCTGTCGCCGCGACAGTAAGACGCTAAATGCCCTTGCCGAGACGGTGGGCGAACTTCAGCGCCGTCTCCGCTTTGAGGCCACACATGACCGCGGCGGCAAGCGGTATCCGCTTCTCCAGCGGACGCAGCCGGGCGATCTCGCCGATCATCGACAGCGTCTCCGCCCGCTGACCCATCGCTGCCTTGGCCACCGCTTGCTGACCGCGGATTCTGGCCAGGCCGTCGGGGTGGCGAGCAAACTCCGGGTACTTGTCGACCAGGTAGTCGAGCGCCTCATCGATGGTCTTCCAGCGTTCAAAGAAATAGGAGGCACCATGCCACCACACCCGGATGAGGGGTTGCGGGGCCACGGCGATCGGGCATGCCCTGGCGGTTCGGAGGAACAGGTCGTAGTCCTCTGCGTAGCTGCCGGGAATCTCCTCGTCGACCAGGCCGATGTCGTCGATAAGGGTGTTGCGGTGGACCAGCCAGCTGGAGGGGTGCACCTCGGTCATGCGGTCCTTGAGGAAATCATCAAAGCCAACGCGGTCCGGGTCTGGCATCCGAGGCGTGTCGGTGTCCTGGTAGCGGATGAGCACACCGGTGCATGCGGCACGGGCATCGGGGTTCTCGGCCAGGGCGGCGAACTGCGCTTGGAGCTTGCCGGGCAACCACTCGTCATCGTCATCACAGAAAGCAATCCAGCTTCCCGATGCTTTGTCTATGCCGCTGTTGCGGGCCCCGGCCAGTCCGGGGGTTCTGGCGTTGGTGGTCACCATGATTCGCAGGTCCTGAGATTCGGTCTCCAGGGTGCGGTCCGGCTCGGAACGGTCAAACACCACGACAATCTCGATGTGATGGTCATGGCGCTGGGCGACCACGGCGTCGATCGCACGGCGCAGCAGCACCGGCCGGTCCCGGGTGGCGATGACCACCGAGACCGTCTGATCTTCGAGGTGGCGTGGAACGGCAATATCGCCGGGGTGTTCAGCGATCATGCGCTGTTCCTTTCAAGGTTCGGTGATGGGGACTCGATGAGCGTCTCCGCGAGGGTCTCTCCAAGGGCTGTTGCCAGCGACTCCGGGAGGGCTTCTACCGGCACGGCATCACCCGTCATGACATCACCCGTCATGACATCGTCCGGCAGGTCGGCATCTGATGCGACGAGCGGCGTGACGGTGTCCAGCAGCTGGTCGAGTACACGACCAAACTCGATGACACCGGAGATAGTTGCGTTCTCGACCGGGACGCTGAAGTGCTTCGGCGCGGCCAGGGCCTCGTCGATCGCAGCGTGCAACGCGGTCTGGTCGTCAACGACCACCGCAAGGTCATGGCGACGAAGGTGGTCGGCGAAACGCATCTGATGGTCATCGACATGCTCATCAAAGGCCGGGTCACGGGCGAACACGATGGGCAACCGACCGGCCTTGCGAGCGTCCATCACCGTCGACGGTCCGCCATGGCTCACCACGACAGCCGCTGTACCAAACCGCTCGCAAAGCTCAGCGTGCGGCAGTAATTCGACGCTCGGGCATTCGGCCGTGGGCAGTGATGTGCCCCGCTGCACCAGCACGCTCACCTCGGGGTGCGATGCCGCCCAGTCATCGATCCACTCGACAAGACGATTGAACGGATGATGATCAGTGCCAACGGCCACAATGACCGCTGCCTCTTTGGTATGTCTTTGCATCACGATCCTCCTCATCATCCTCTCTCCACCGGCCGACGCTCCGCCCGCCGGGGCAACTCAGTAGAGCGGTCCGACCAGCGAACTTCCCTCATAGAGGGCCCGCTGCTCCGGCCACTGGACCAGGAACAGCGACGACAGCGGAGCGCACAACCGGCCGGTCATCGTCCGCGAATCAACGCGGTCATAGACCTCCAGGTACACGGTGGGAATCCCCATGGCTTTGGCAACGCCAAAGAACGGGAACGCCACCCCGGCACCGTTGGAAATCACGACGTCCGGCTGAAATTCACGAATGACCCGGTACGCCAACGGCGTGTTCCTGGCCATGTTGATCAGGTTGCGAGTGGTGGGGTGATAGGCCGGTATCAGCGTCTCACCTGCAAGCTTTGAGCGGGCGTCCGGAAGGTCAAAGGTGACCCACCTTCGGTCGTGGTTTGTCCACCAGGGCTCGAGCTGCAGCAATTGCGAAAGGTGCCCGCCGGACGAGCTCACGAACAACACCCGCTTGCGGACGAGGTCGGTGTGTTCCACCTCTTCGATTGGGTACTGATCAATCACCACCATTCACCAGACATCGACGCAGATCCAACAAAACCTGAGAATCTCCGTAGGACATGGGCCCATGTCCCTATGGGTGAGACCGGCGTCACTACTAGGTGGTCCACCCCAATGTCGGACCGGGTCCCGTGTGGGTTCGGTAAGCTGGATGAGTCAAAAGCGGCCCCTTCACGCCGGCGACTTTTTCCAGCCACCCCGAATTCGCCTAATCAGGACGGCAAAGCGGCCGTATATAGACCTGAGGCGATCTCCAAGGACTGCATACATGAGTACAGACGTAGCCCAACTCGCATACATCGAGTCCGAGGCCATACACATCATCAGAGAGGTAGCGGCCGAATTCGAGCGCCCCTGCCTGCTATTTTCGGGCGGCAAGGACTCCATCGTGGTCCTGCACTTGGCGCTGAAGGCGTTTGCGCCCGCACCGCTGCCGTTCCCGATTATGCACGTCGATACCGGCCACAACTTCCCGGAGGTCATTGAGTTCCGGGACAAGGTAGTGGCGGAGAATGGACTCAAGCTCGTCGTGGCTTCGGTTCAGGAAGCGATCGACGCAGGCAAGGCGGTTGAAGAAACCGGACCTCGTGCCTCTCGCAACCGACTCCAGACCGGCGTTCTGCTGGACGGCATCGAGAAGAACCGCTTCGATGCGGCATTCGGTGGCGCTCGTCGTGACGAAGAGAAGGCCCGGGCAAAAGAGCGGGTCTACAGCTTCCGTGACGAGTTCGGTCAGTGGGACCCCAAGGGTCAGCGGCCGGAACTGTGGAACCTGTACAACGGCCGCTACAAGCCGGGCGAGCACATGCGGGTCTTCCCCATCTCCAACTGGACCGAGCTGGACATCTGGCATTACATCCGGGACGAAGAAGTCGAAATCCCCGACGTGTATTACGCCCACAACCGTCAGGTCTTTCAGCGTGACGGCATGTGGCTCGGGGTCACCGACTTCCTTCAGCCGATGGAAGACGAAGTCGTTGAGGAACGCCTCGTGCGGTTCCGCACCATCGGCGACGCAACGTGTACCGGCGCAGTCGAGTCTCCAGCAAACACAATCGAACAGGTCATCGACGAAGTGGCCGCAACCCGCATCACCGAACGAGGCGCCACCCGCGCCGACGATCGAGTTACCGAAGCAGCGATGGAAGATCGCAAGAAAGAGGGCTACTTCTAATGGATCTCCTACGTCTGGCCACCGCCGGCTCCGTCGACGACGGAAAGAGCACCCTTATCGGACGACTCCTCTATGACTCGAAGTCCATCTTCGAAGACCAGATGGAGTCCATCGAAGCAACCAGTGAGACCCGGGGCGACGAGCACGTCAACCTGGCACTGCTGACCGACGGCCTCCGGGCCGAGCGGGAGCAGGGCATCACCATTGACGTTGCCCACCGGTACTTCACCACCCCGAAGCGCAAGTTCATCATCGCCGACACCCCGGGACACATTCAGTACACCCGGAACATGGTCACCGGCGCATCCACCGCCGACCTGACCATCATCTTGATCGACGCTCGCAAGGGCATCATCGAGCAGTCCCGTCGGCACTCGTTCATCGCCAGCTTGCTCCGCATCCCCCACGTGGTGCTTGCGGTCAACAAGATGGACCTCGTCGACTACGACCAGGAAGTCTTTGAACGCATCCGTCGCGAGTATGTGGAGTTCGCAAAGCGGCTCGACATTCCGGACCTCACCTTCATCCCGCTTTCGGCACTGCACGGCGACAACGTCGTCGACCGCTCACCGAACATGGAGTGGTACAAGGGCGGCACGCTGCTCCACCACCTCGAAGAGGTCCACATCGCTTCTGACCGCAACATGGTCGACGTGCGTTTCCCGGTGCAGTACGTGGTTCGCCCGCAGAGCACCGAGCACCATGATTTCCGCGGCTACGCCGGCTCTGTCGCCGGTGGCGTCATGAAGCCCGGCGACGAGGTTTCGGTGTTGCCTTCGGGCTTCAGTACCCGCATCAAGTCCATCCTCGGCCCCCGTGGCGAGATGGAGGAAGCATCGGCTCCCACCGCTGTCACCGTCGTGCTCGAAGATGAGCTGGACGTCAGCCGCGGCGACATGATCTGTCGTGTCAACAACCAGCCGACCGCCACCCAGGACATCGAGGCGATGGTCTGCTGGATGTCCGAGGCTTCACAGCTCACCCCCGGCACCAAGCTGGCCATCAAGCACACCACCAAGTGGGCTCGGGCCATGGTGAAGGACTTCCGCTACCGGCTGGACATCAACACCCTCAGCCGTGACCCCGAAGCCAACGCACTGAGCCTGAACGAAATCGGCCGAGTCCGTCTTCGTATTACCCAGCCGCTGTTCGCCGACACCTATCGGCGCAACCGGACCACCGGCAGTTTCATCCTGGTCGACGAGACGACCAACGTCACCGTCGGTGCCGGGATGATCCGCGAAACCGAATAGGGGAACCAGAGGCCGTTCGATGACAGATTCATCCGCGGCCTCCGGGCCGAAGACCGCCAACACCGTTTGGCATCCAAGTGACGTCGCCAGGGCCGACCGGTGGAATGCCGCCGGCGGCCAGGGCGTCACCGTTTGGCTTACCGGGCTTTCGGGCTCGGGGAAGTCATCGGTTGCGGTCGAGTTCGAGAAGCAGCTGATCGAATCCGGTCGGCCCGCCTACCTGCTCGACGGCGACAACCTCCGCCAGGGCCTCAACGGCGACCTCGGCTTCTCCGCCGAAGATCGTGACGAGAACGTGCGCCGGGTTGGCCACGTCGCTCGCCTCTTCAGCGATGCGGGCATCGTGGCCATCGTGCCGTTGATCAGCCCGTACCGAGCAGCCAGGGACTTCGCCAGGGCACTGCATGAGGCAGCGGACCTTCCGTTCATCGAGGTCTTTGTCGATACGCCGCTCGAGGAGTGTGAGCGACGGGACCCGAAGGGCCTGTACGCCAAAGCACGGGCCGGTGAAATCACCGGGATGACCGGCATCGACGACCCCTACGAGGCCCCGCTCAACCCTGAGCGTCGCTACGTTCCGGAGGACGGCGAAGCCCACGAGGTCGCAGCGAAGCTCATCGCCTCGCTGTAGCTCGTCAGCTACACGGCGACCCTAGATCCAGGCCGCCCAGCCACACGGCGTTTCTAACCGCCTAACCACACGGTGTTCCGGCGCTTGTTGTGGTCGGTGTGAACCCAAACGCTCCGTAGCCCGGGAGCGGCAGCTCGTCGGTCTGCGTTGCCGATCCTTCGAATGTTGACTCGGTCATCTCCACATCGATGCCAGCATCGCCGGAACCGCTGCCCAGTCCGTCGATGACCGGGGCCGCCGGCGGTCGACCGTCGCGGAACAACTCCAACACTGCCTGGGCTTCGGCTTCTTTCAGTCGCAGCACCTGCGCTCCACCGTCTGTCCGAAAATCCTCAACCGGCAACGAGTGGCCATAAATCTGATCGGGTTCCAGTGACGTGAACGTCCTGGCGAGGGAGACCATGTCCGACACCGTCGCCCCGTCTTCGATCAGCAGATTTTCGCCACCGACGGTCAGCAACTCATTGACCTTGCCAAGCTGTGACACGCCAATCTTGTCCGTCGCCGTGTCGATCACCCGAGACAGGAAGTAGCGCTGGCGGGCAGTGCGGCCAAGGTCAGCCGTCGGCTCCAGTTGCCATTCGCCATCGACCAGTTCCTCATAGGTTCTGGCCCGGGCGAACGCCAGCGCCTGCGTGCCGTCAAGGATGTGGCAACCGGGTTCCACAATGTCCAGACCCGAGCCGGTGTCGCGGGCCGGAGCCTCAAAGAACAGTGGCACCCCGTCCAGTGCGTCGACCACCTCTGAGAAGCCGACGAAGTTCACTTCGGCGTAATGGTGAATGTCCACCTGAAGGGCCCCGCTGATGGTGGCAACAAGGCGTTGGCGACCATCGTCACCGTTGTAGGCACCGTTGATCCGCCCGTTCTGCTCCCGTCCGGCAATTGGCACCCAAAGGTCTCGGGGCACCGACAACAGATCGACGCTGCTCGACTCGGGGTCTACCCGAACGAGCATCATCGTGTCGGTTCGTTTCCCAACGATCTGCTCGCCGAGGAACGCGCCCGCATTTGGCCCGTTCGGGTCAATGCCTTCTCGTCCGTCGGTACCGATCAGTAACCAATTGACAGCGCCGTCCTCGGCCGGCGGTTCAACCCCCGGCACATCGACAAAGGTGATGTCGTTGAATCGTCGGACGCCCCAGAGGGTCACCGACGCTGCAGCGACTGCGCCGACAAGCAGCACGATCGTGGCCGACATGAGCAGCCGCCTGACGATGCTGGGTCTCGCCTTGACCAGGGGCTGTTCCGCCAGCAGTTCGGGCGCGCCACGATCGCCGAACCAATCATCGGCGTCTGAGGGATCCTGTGAAGAGGGCGGCGGCGAACTCTTGGATACCAAAGTGTGGTGTTACCTCGGCCGATAAACGTATCAAGCTCTCGGGCCGTCCACATCGACGGCAACAATTCCGACGGCAATAATTCGAACGGCAGTGATTCCAACGGTAGTGATATCGATATGAACATCAGGCCGCCGCCTCGCCTATGGTTTTTACGTGACATCCGGCGAGGAAACATCGAGTGACATCGTCTGCCCAAGCTGCGGCGAGACCGAGGACCTCAGCGGCGAACGACAGGACCAGCTGATCCACATCACCTGCGGCGCCTGCGACACCGAATGGAGCCGAGACCCCGAACGGCGTTGCCCTCGCTGCCAGGCCGGGGATCTTTACGCTGCACCGGTGGCCGTGATCGAAAAGTCCCGCGGCTCGCAGCTCTCCATCGTCTCCACAAGATCCGAGTACCTCTGCTGGGTGTGCGACCGGGACCTCATCGACGCGCAGCGTCAGAGCGGTACTGCTCTCATGCCAGACCAACTTCCAACCCTGTAGATGAAGAGAAGATGCGGGTACCGATGGGTTCAACTGATTCGACAACCAGTTTCGCTACCCTGCATCTCGTGCTTCTACAATGCACGGCCCCGCCACGCATACTCGACCGAAACACCGCACTATTCCGAAGTCGCCTCTCCGTTCCAGCGCGCAACGAGGTACCCGTCGAATGACAGACTCATCCCACACCGCCAACCCGGCTGACGAGATGAATCCGGAGGCTATGTCACCACCTACGTCACCACCTATGACATCGCCTCATCCGGCCCATCCAGGCCAGGAAGACACCGCGCTCGCCGGTTCGACTGACGACGCGAAACAGACCGTCCTTGAGATGCGCCAGGTCGCCGGGCTGACCGCCGGCTCGGTGATGGATCTCCATCGGGGATCGTTCCAGTTTCGAGAATCGGACAAAGAGGTGGGCTTCTCGCTGGTCGTCGACGAACAGGACCAGGCCTCGGTGGTGGCCGGCGCGGCATCCACCGCGGTCGACGAGATCTTCGTCGCCGAACCAACGCCGCTTGGCGATGCCGTCCTCAACGTCGGCAGTGCCTGTTTCACCGTCCGGCCACCGCGGCCGGCGCCGGACCCCGTTGCGATGGTCGAACAACTTGAAGCAGCGCGCCGCCCCTCTCGGGCCATCAGCGTCCCGGTCTTTCGCGGTGACGACCAGCTGCCTGCGCAGACAACAAGTTCTCGGTTCGGCTCGCTGTTCTCCAAAGACACCGAGACCGAGGAACCCCAAGAAGCACTCGATGCGCAATCGTGGGAGTTCCTAGAGTCAATACGAGACGCGAGAAGCCTCGTGGCGGAACGCCATCGTTACCTTCACCCCAACCCAGAAGAGCTGCGCAGCAGGCTTGAGCGGCTGGACCCCGGCCTATGGGACCGGACGGTTGAGCACCCGCTGTTCGCCCGCTTCGCCGTGGCCTATGCCACGATTCCCTGGGAGCCCCGCTTCGACCGGCCCGAGGACATCCCGCTGCCGCTTCATCGTCCAATCCAGGAGATGAGCTGCCTGCCGTGGGTGCCGGTCACCGCCAACCTGCTCTTCGGGCCGCTCGGTATTGTCGGCAGCCGGTCTGCGGCGTTGGCCTGCGCCAGAAACGCCGTGCTGTCACTGGCGTGCAGCACCTCACCTGACGACATCGAGTTCTCGATTGTCACCGCCCAGGGCCTTGTCGACGATTGGAAGTGGACCTCCTCGCTGCCAAACACGCTGTTCCCCAACGGGGCGACCAGCTACTGCGTTGCGGTCGCCGACGGCATGGCCCACTTCGACGGTGCCGGCTTTGACCACGAGGCGGTCAAGAACAACGAGATGGGCCTCATCGTCCTGGCGGAAACGCTCGAAGAGCTGCCAGATTATTGCGGCACCGTCCTGCTGATCAGCCCCGACGGCCAATGCCAGGTGACGAACCACCTTGGCGAGCGCGTAAGCGGCACACCCATTGGGGTTACCGCTGACTTTGCGGTGGCCGCGGCAGCGATCATCCGCGACGCCGTCGGTGATGGAGACGCCGAGGAAGCAGAAGAAGCGCTTTCAGACCCGGCGAATGAGAGCGTCACCGTTGGACCGGACGGCACCGCTACTCCAGCCGCAGCCCCCGGACCGCCAATCGATGACATCGTGTTTGAAGAAGCGGTCCTTGACGAACCGATGGCTGAAGAAGCGGTCGTCGAAGAGACCATCGTTGATGAGCCAGCCGCAGACGAACCGGCCGATGAAGCCATCGCCGCCCCGATCATGCCGAACCAAACCGGCGGCACTCCGGACTCTGACCATGTCGACAGCGCTGACAGCGTCAGTGACGAAGGTACAGCGTTGGCCAACGTCGACGGTGGCCACAGTGACGCTGCCGAAAGCGATACCGAAGCGGCAAGCGTTGTTGCGGATGGTGACGGCGAACCCACCGGAACCCCCGACGCCTCTGACAGCGACGCCGCTGGCGACAACGACAACGACAACGACAACGACGACACCGGCTCGGACTCGCTGGATGGCCTTGCGGCAGAGGTGGCCGATGCCATGGACAACGACGATTGGCCGGATCCGGTCAACGGCCTTGGCGATGAGGCACCGGGCAACGCCTGACGACGTAAGGGCCGCAACGAACGTCCCAGGTGGACATCACCGGGAGCGCCACGCTAGCAACTACCCATGCCTTCGGTTGACACAACGCGCCTCCAACGACTCGCCCGCTCCTACACCGAGACGGCGGTCTTCTACGCCGCGATCGACCTGGAACTGTTCACCCACGTTTCCGCCGGCGCAAACTCCATTGCCGCCATCGCCGAGGTGACCGGCATGAGCCCGCTCAACGCTGAACGGTTGGTGGCGGTGTCCCTCGCGATTGGCCTCCTCGAACATGACGCCGATGGCAAGATCATCAACGCCGCCGACTGCGAGGAATTCATGGTCAAGGGTTCAAAGCGGTACGCCGGACCCTGGATGACCTTCACCCGTCATGAGGTGTCCGACTGGTTTGACCTGACCGACCGGCTGCTCGACCAAGACCCACCGAAAGAGCTTGGACTCTACGACGGCATGACCGTTGAACGAGCCAGGAAGTACCACGCCGCCACCTACAGCATCGGCATGGGGGCAGGACGCCGATTCTGCCGGCAGGTGGACCTGACCGGTCGACGCAAGATGATGGACCTTGGCGGTGGCTCGGGCGCCTACTCCATCAACGCGGTCAAGACCTTCGACGGGCTTGAGGCGGTCGTTTTCGATCTGCCGCCGGTAACCGTGGTGACCCAGGAGTACCTGGAGGAAAACGGCGTCACCGACCGGGTGGAAACGATGGGCGGCGACTTCATCAACGATGATCTCCCAACCGGCTGCGACGTTGCGGTGATGGCGTCGAACCTTCCCATCTATGACGCGCCCAACATTCAACGGGTGGTGCAAAAGGCGTTCGACGCGCTGGCACCCGGGGGCGAGATGCACCTTGTTGGAGAGACGCTGAACTCCGACGGTGTCGGACCGCTCGACGCTGCACTATGGGGCATGGCTGAGATTCACTACGGCAGTGGCGGGCGAGCCCACACCGATACCGAGTGCGTCAACTATTTCACCACCGCCGGGTTCGTCGACGTGGCAAACCATGAGTTTGTGCCGAACACGCTGACCAGAACGTCTGGTCGCAAACCGGCGTAGAGCCCTCAGCCCTTTTTCTTGGGATCCGGGAGGCCGACCCGAGACTCACCGTTTGCCCAGCCGGGCCAACGCTTTCTGCTCTTCTCGGCCAGCCGGTGCATCAGGGCGATGGCGCCCGGATCATCGTCACCAGGCCGGGTCTCGATAACGCCGTCATTGATCATCGCCTCGATGATCGCCCGACCGAGATCGGTCCGGACCACGGTGAGGGTCCAATCGGTCTCATCGCCAATGCCACCGGTCGAGATGTCCGCGTGCTCGGCGGCAAAGTCCGGGCAGTGGTTGCACCCCTCACGAGTCCAGGCGTGGCACTCCTTGAGGTTGATCTCGTGGTAGTCCCCGTTGCGCATCCAGACCTGGAAGACGCCCTTGATGTTCATCTTGACGATGTCTTCTTTGACGATGCCGTACTTCAGCAGGAACAGCTCATCGAACAGCGAGTCGTCAAAGCTCTTCGAGCAGAGCAGACCGATGTTGAGCTTGATGGGCTTCGAGACTTTGCCGACCTTGCGGTGCCACATGACCGGGGCGATGGAGGTTTGGCAGCTCATCCCGACAAGCGCCAGGTTTTCAAGGCCACGTTCTCGGGCCTCGTCGTAGGCCATGGTGTTTGCCGAGTAGGTGTAGCGGCTTCCGGCGCCTGCAAGCACCTCTTCGGGGTTGGTGGCAACGCCGGGCACGGCCTTCCAGCCGGACGCCCCGCCTTCGAGCATCGAGACGAGCGCGCCGTCGATGATGTTGTTCTCAAGGCACCAGATCAAGATGGCGGATACCAGTCCGCCGTCCTGGCCTGCGTCATAGACCTTGTCCTCTTTTGCTCGCACCAAGAGGATGTCTTTGTAGATGCCGGACATCTCGTCGGCCTCACGGGTACGACCAAACAGGTGCTCGTCCGCCTCGGTCTCCCAGGACCGGAACCGAGGGCAGGCCCGGGTGCAGGACGTGCAGCCCTTCTCGCCGTGACCACAATTGTCCAGGCCGTAGTCCTCTTCGAGGTGGAACGGCTTGTACTCGCCCGGCTCGTGTTTGTAGCCGATGACGTCATGAGGACAGGCGATCACACAGCCGGCGCAGCCAGTGCACAGGCCTGAGGTGATCACCTCTTCGTAGAGTTCCTTCCACTGGAAGGTCCAACGGGTCTTGGCCGGCTTCTTGGCGGCGTCTGCCGGAGGTGCGGTCGTGTCGGTCATCACCGCTCAGGGTAGTCCGCAGACCAGAACGAGACCTCTTCGGACAGGGGCCCCGTACCGAACGCGACCGGTACGGGTGTGATCTTCAGCGGGAGGCCCCGCACCGAACGCGGCCGGCACGGGTGTGATGCTCAGCGGGAGGCCCCGCACCGAACGCGGCCGGCACGGGTGTGATGCTCAGCGGGGCTAAAGCTCGGCCTCTGAAATCACACAGTTGGCGATGATCACGTTGATTTCGGCCTGGAGGTCCTGCTCGGGATCGGCCTTGAGGACTTCGTCCATCTCGGTGAATTCCTCGAACGGGAAATCGGCCTGAGACTGCTCAAAGACACAGCGACAGATGTTCCCGATGAGCGGTGCGTCCTCCACCGGCTCGCTACAGGCGGCAAGAAAGCCCGTTTCGTTGTCATCGGTGAAATCGGTCTGGCTCTCTTCGGAACACGCGGCGATGACCGAGGCGAACGCCAGGGCCACAAACGCGACCCGCGCCACAGATCTCACCGGAAGCCTGTCCATGGAACCGAAGGTAGCGGATTTCCCCTCCGCCGCCGAGTCAGGAGAGTGCCCGGGCCCGTGCGAAGACGGCGTCGAGCATCTCTTCGGTCAGGCGCCCGGTAAAGGTGTTCTGCTGGCTCACGTGATAACTGCAGATGATTGTCCGACCGCCGTCGATCGGCACCTCAACGCCGTGCCCGAACTTCGGCCGCTTCTTGACACCGAGGTGGGCACAGAGCGCCTGGTAGGCAAACCCGCCGAGCACGACAAACACCTTCGGGTCGATCAGCTCCAGCTCACGAACCAGAAACGGCTTGCACGTGTCACGTTCGGCCGGAGTTGGCTTGTTGGCGGGCGGCGCGCACTTGACCGGGGAGGTGACGATGGCATCGGTCAGCACCAAACCGTCGTCAACATCGGTGCTGGTCGGCTGATTGGCATACCCGGCCCGGTACAGGCCGCGATACAGCCAATCTCCCGAGCGGTCACCGGTGAACATTCGGCCGGTGCGGTTTGCGCCGTGGGCGGCGGGGGCCAGGCCGATGACGGCAAGCGACGCCTTTGGATCGCCGAACGGCGGAACACCGGCCCCCCAGTACTCCCAGTCTGCATACGCAGCCCGCTTTTCGGTGGCGATCTGCTCTCGCCACTCGACAAGCCGGGGACACGCTCGACATGCCGCCACCTCTTTAGATACCAGCCGCAGACTGTCCTTGGGAGCTTTTCGGGGTGCTTTAGAAGCCACAAGGTGACCCTACCCGTCGCCCGATGGCACCGGTTGAAGCCAAGCGTCGATAAGGTTTCGGTGTGGCTCGATCCAAGAAACCCACCCTCGTCCTTCTCGTCAGGCACGGCCGGACGCCGACGACCGGTCAAGTGCTGCCGGGACGAGCCAAAGGTCTACACCTTGGCGATGTTGGAATCGCCCAAGCAGAGCGTGCTGCGGAGCGCATCGCCGCTCTCGGAAAGCGCAAGGTCAAGGCGGTCTACGCCTCCCCGATGGAACGGACGCGGGAAACCGCAGCGCCGATCGCGGCCGCCCTTGGCCAGAAGGTCAAGATCGAACGTGGGCTCCTGGAAGCAGACTTTGGTTCCTGGACCGGTAAGAAGCTTGGCGACCTGTACAAGAAGCCCGAGTGGCAGCAGGTGCAGAAGTACCCGAGCGGGTTCCGCTTCCCCGATGGCGAGTCCTTTCCCGAGATGCAGCAGCGGATGGTCGGCGCCATCGAGAAGCTGGTGACAAAACACCCAGGCCAGACCATCGTTGCGGTCTCCCACGCGGACCCGATCAAAGCCGCGGTCGGCCATGCGATGGGCACCCACCTGGACTTGTTCCAGCGGATCGTGGTCGGCCCGTGCTCAATCTCGGCCATCATGTACGGGTTTGGCGGGCCGGTTGTGCTTGGTGTGAACTCGATGGGCGATGATCTGAAGGAGCTGGTTCCGAGCTAGGGCCGTCCATTGCCATGAGTGACTCGTTCGAATTCAGAGAGGTAACCCACTTCACCGCCGGAGCGATAGGTGAACCCGGACAACGGGTTTTCTATCTGCAGATTGGCGATGCCTCGTCGATGGTCACCGTCAAGCTCGAAAAGCAGCAGGTGAAGGCGTTGGCGCAGTTCTTGAAGGGCGTCCTGGACGACCTTCCCTCGACGTCGGAACCTGTTGCCGCAACACCGTTGATCAGCCCCACGGTCCCGGAGTGGACCGTTGGCCAGATCGCTGTCGGAGTCGACGAGGCCGATTCCGAGGTGGTCCTCGTCATTGGCGAGTTGGTCATTGACGAAGACGACGATGGCGATGAGTTGGACCTCGAGGATGACATTCTCATGATCGATGAGGACGAGGGGGCCAAGGTCAGAGCCCACATCGGCGTCGACCAGGCGGCCAGCTTCATCGTGACTTCCGATGAGCTCATGGACGGCGGACGACCACCGTGTCGCCTGTGCGGCCAGCCGCTCGACCCGGCCGGACACGCGTGCCCTCGGCTGAACTGATGAGCGATCGCCCATGAGCGAGCCGGCGGCCGACTCCCCAGACGGCGACCCGGAAGAGCACGACTCGGCGTTCGACCTTGGGACCGATGACCTCATCGACCTGTTTCAGACCGGCGAGATGGAGATCGAGGGCCGGATGCCCTATAGCTCCAACGCAACGCTGATGGTCACCGTTCGAGACCCCGACGGTGCCGGCGAGCATCAGCGGGAGCACCGGGCCATTTACAAACCCGGCCGCGGTGAACGCCCGCTATGGGACTTTCCGCCCGACCTGTACAAACGAGAAGTGGCCATGTATCGCCTGGCCGAGGCCCTAGGATGGACGGTCA
>CAZSTV010000099.1:0-19629 GCA_964609665.1 uncultured Acidimicrobiaceae bacterium | reverse complement strand
ACCCGGCGGTTGCCCAGCAACTGCACCGGGAGCTGCTCGACCGGGACTTTGATGTTGCGCTGTCAACCAACCTGCAGGTCGACCATGGCATCACCCACGCCATCCAATATCTGGTTCCCGACGCGGTTCCGGTCGTCCCGATCGTGCTCAACACCTTTGGGCCGCCACTGCCATCGCTGCGGCGTTGCCTCGCCCTCGGTGACGCTGTCGCCGAGGCCATCGACGCCCTCCCCGCCGACCGTCGGGTTGCGGTCATCGGCACCGGCGGTCTCTCGCACCAGATTCCGTTCCCTGATTGGCGTAGTCCGGAAGGCGACGATGAGATGTTCCTCGCTGAGTCGTTCCGCCAGGGTCGAGGGCGCTGGGAGGAATTCGAGCCGAGACGTCGGCCGATTGTCGTTGGCGCTCAGCCGCAGCTCAACACCGACTTTGACCAGGCCTTTCTTGGCGATCTCACTGCCGGACGGCTCGGCGGGTTTGCCGCACAGTACAGCGACGAGGAGCTTGTCGAGACCGCTGGCAACGGCGGGAACGAGGTTCGGGCGTGGTTGGTGATGGCCGCGGCAATGCGCCACACCCCGGGCCGGACCGTGGTCTATTCACCAATGCCCGAATGGCTGACGGGCATGGCCGTTGCGGTGCTCGACCCTTCCGATAGGCCGGCGGGCCCCGCCACAGGCACCACTCACTTACCGCAATAGATCTACCGAACTGGAAACTAGGAGCACTACATGTCGATCTGGACCGACCTAACCGGAATTTCGTTCTCTCTGGAGTTCGTCGATGCCGGAGGGGTGTCGACCCGGGCACTCATCGCAGGACCCGAAGACGGCCAGGATGTCATTTTCATGCACGGGACCAGCGGCCACCTGGAGGCGTTCAGCCGCAACATCGTGCCCCACGTCCAAGCGGGCTTTCGCTGCCACGCCATCGACCTGCTCGGCCACGGCTACACGGCCAAGCCGGACTACCACTACGAGATTCCCCGGTATGTCGAACATCTGGAGAACTACCTGGACGCTCAGGGCATCGAGTCCGCCCACCTGGTCGGGGAGTCCCTCGGTGGCTGGGTTGCTGGCTACCTCGCCAGCGACTCACCAGAGCGAGTAAAGAGCCTGCAGATGGTGGCCGCCGGCGGCACCAAGGCCAACCCCGAGGTCATGGAGCGGATCAAGAATTCAACGACAAAGGCAGTGTTGGAAGATGACATCAACCTGACCAGGGACCGTCTCTACCTGCTGATGTACGACGGCCCCAAAGATGTGAGCGAGGAGCTGGTGGAAGCCCGCCACGCCATCTACCACGCCCCCGACTTCCAGCAGAACCTCGACAACCTGCTGTGTCTGCAAAACATGGAGATCCGCCAACGGAACCTGATGCAGACCGATCGGCTACAACGGATAACCGCGCCGACGCTGGTCGTCTGGGGGAACGAGAACCCGTTCGGCGAGGTGCCGGAGGCCACCGCAATGAACGAGGCCATCGCCGGCTCTCGCCTTGAGCTGATGGGCAAGTGTGGGCACTGGCCACAGCACGAGCAGGCTGAGCTCTACAACCCGATGAGCATCGAGTTCCTCAAGGCCAACAGCTGACGACGTCAGCGCAAGGAATCGCTCTATCTATGAGTTGTTAGTCTTCGATCCACTCTTCGGTGCCGATGCCGAGCCCATCGGCGATGCGGTTTGCATAGGCGTAGTACGCCACCACCTCGACGATGTCGAGTACGTCTCGGTCGCTGAACCCCGCGGTGCGCAGTGCATCGACGTCATCGCGGGTCATGTCGCCGGGGGAGTGGGTCAACTTTACGGCATAGGTCAGCATTGCCCGGCGAGCTTCGCTCAACGGCGCTTCTCGCCAGTTGGCCTCAATCAATGCCAGCAGTTGATCATCTTTGAGTAACCGACGCAGACCGCGCCGGTGATGGGTCACTCAATAGTGGCAGTGGTTTTCCAGGCTGACGACAAGCGCAATCAGCTCTCGCTCCGCCTTGCGCAGCGTTGCGGTCCCGGCCATGGCCGACCCGTAGAGGCCGTTGTGCGCAGCCAAACCCCGGGGGTTGAGCGAGTGGACCGCCATGATGTAGTCCACCCGTTTGTAGTCCCGGTCGACGACGGCGTCGTAGAGCGGGGCTAGTTCCCCGCTCCACTCGTCGTCCGGGACAATGTCAATCCACGCCATGGTTGGGGAGGATCAGGGACCCCCGACCTCGCCAAGGTAGGACTTGCGCAGATCCGGGTTGGCCATCAGCGCGTCTGCGGTGTCGTCCAGGACAACGCGACCGGTCTGAAGGACCCAGCCCCGATCGGCGATGGAGAGTGCCATGTTGGCGTTCTGCTCGACCATGAAGATGGCGATGCCCTCGGAGTGGATCTGCTGGATCAGCTCGAAGTTGGTCTGGACCAACGCCGGAGCGAGACCCATGGACGGCTCGTCCATAAGCAGCACCCGGGGACTGGCCATCAACGCCCGTCCCATGGCGACCATCTGCTGTTCGCCACCGGAGAGCGTGCCCGCCTTCTGGGTGAGGCGCTCCTTGACCCGGGGGAACATGCTGTAGATCCGCTCCAAGTCAGCGTCGATGCTGGCCCGGTCGTTGCGGAGGTAGGCACCGAGTTCCAGGTTCTCCTTGACCGACAGCCGCTTGAACAGCCGCCGGTTCTCCGGAACCATGGTGACGCCACGCTCAACCCGATACGAGGTTGGCTTGTCGTTCACCACCTCGCCGTCGAGCACGACGCTGCCGGTGGTCGGGGTGACCATGCCGAGCAAGGTCTTCAACGTGGTGGACTTGCCACTGGCGTTGCCACCGAGCAAACAGACGAGCTCACCGGGGTAGATGGCCAGGTTCACGTCTTTCAGAATGTGGACCGCGCCGTAGTGGGTGTTGATGTTGCGGAACTCCAGCAGGGGAGTGCGCTTGTCTTCTGTGGAATCTGCGGTCATGCCTTCTTCTCCAACGGGCGGCCGAGGTAGGCCTCGATGACGGCGGGGTCGCTGGAAACTTCCTCGAAGCTTCCCTGGGCCAGGGTCTCGCCATGGTCGAGGCAGACCACACGGTCCGACACGTCCCGGACGACGTTCATGTCGTGCTCGATCATGACAACGGTGAAGCCCCATTCGCTGCGAAGGCGACCGATCAGGCCGGTCAGCTCCGCCGACTCCTTGGGGTTCATGCCCGCCACCGGTTCATCGAGCAGGATGAGCTTTGGCTTGGTTGCCATGGCCCGGGCGATCTCCAGGCGACGCCGGTTGGCGTAGCTGAGCACCGATGCCGGCTGCTCAAGGCGGTAGCCAACAAGACGGGAACCGAAGAACCCGAGCACCTTTTCGGCGTGCTCACGAATCTCCGCTTCTTCCTTCTTGAAGCCTGCGGTGTTCAGCAGACTGCCGAACACACCCTGCTTCGTCCGACAGTGCTGGCTGACCATCACGTTTTCGACGATGGTCATGTTGGCGAAGAGCCGGACGTTCTGGAACGTCCTGGCGATGCCTCGCTGGGTGACCTGGTTCGGGTCGAGTCCGACCATGGACTCGCCCTCGAACAGGATGTCTCCCGAAGAGGGCCGAACCATGCCGGAGATCATGTTGAAGAACGTGGTCTTACCGGCACCGTTCGGGCCGATCACGCCAACGATCTCGCCTTCATCGACGTGAAAGTTGAGGTCCTTCAGAGCATGGAGACCACCGAAGGTGACGCTGAGGTCTTGGATATCGAGTAGGCGAGTCATGCCGTCGCTCCTTGTGCGCCACCAGGCGCCATTCCGGCGCCGTTGGGGTCATCGTCATCGTCGGTATCGACTTCGCCCTTGAGCCAAGCGTCCTGCAGGAACTCGTCCTGGTGGAGCTCACGGCTTCGTCTGGCGTTTGGTACGAGACCTTCAGGCCGCTGCAGCATCATCCAGATGAGCAGTGCGCCGTAGATCAGCAGCTTGTATTCGGAGAACTCCGCAAGCAAACCTGGCTGCTTCGGTCCGCCGAGCACACCGATCAAGACAACGGAACCGACGATGACGCCCATGATGTTGCCCATGCCGCCGACGATCACCACCACCAAGATGATGATGGACACCAGGATCAAGAAGCTGGTTGGGAAGATCGAGCCGACCTTCGCAGCAAAGATCGCTCCGGAGAACGAGGCCAGAACGGCGCCGACGACGAAGGCCATCAGCTTCATGTTCACGGTGTTGATGCCCATGGCCTCAGCAACGCTTTCATCCTCGCGGATGGCCATCCAAGCTCGCCCTAGGCGAGACCGTTCCAGCCGCCAAGAGATGTAGATCGCCAAAGCGGCGAAGATCATGACCAGATAGAAGACCGACCGGGGGTCGGTGCCCTTTACATCAAGCGGACCGAAGCTTGCCGGCGGAACGTTCGTGATGCCCTGGGCGCCGTTGAAGTAGCCGCTCAGCCAGTCCGAGAGGAACAGGATGCGGATGATTTCACCGAAACCGAGGGTCACGATTGCGAGGTAGTCGCCACGCATCCTGATGACCGGTGCACCGATGAAGAGTCCAACCAGTGCAGCCATGACGATGGTGACGAGCAACGCTCCCCACCAGGGCAGGATCGGGAACCACTCCGGCCAATCCTCGCCACGGTTTGGCGAGGTCAGCACCGCAGTGGTGTAACCACCGACAGCGAAGAACGCCACGTAGCCAAGGTCTAGGATGCCTGCGAGGCCGACCACGATGTTGAGGCCGAGCGCCAGCAACAGGAAAATGCCGATGTTGGCCATCAGCTCCTGTGTGATCTTGCCGGTGAAGATCGGAATGATGATGAGCGCAGCAACGCTCAGACCGACCAGAATTGCCGTTTGGCGCTTGTGCTCAGAACCAGTGCTTGTCTGGTAGCTGCGCTTGACGTCGCCGAGCTTCTCGCCGCCACCACTCAGGGAGATTGCGGCCGTGATCACTGCGATGGCGATGGTCGCGATGAGGGTGAGGCCGCCGTCGTTTGCGTACAGCAGGTCATCCAGGAAGTCGAACACGTCGACAATGAAGGTCTCGAAGATCGAGAGCAACAGGACCGCCAGAATGGCCGTGATGATGGCCTTGCGGATCCGTTCCGGGAGGACGACGAGTCCTGCGCCGAAGGCCGCAAGTGCGGCACAGATGGGAATCCAAATCCACACGCCGGTTCCGATGCCACCGTTGAAGTTCAGGAACTCCTGGAGCTGCGGTGACCAGTTGACCAGCGGGTCTCGCAGATCGAACTGGTTGAGCAGCAGTACCAGCACTGAGAGTCCGACGCCGCCGATGGCCCCGACCGCAGCGCCGGTCACGATGTCACGTGCCCCACGCTTGCTTGCGGCCATGCCTTCCAGCACGATTTCCTTGCTTGAGACCCAGCCCATGATGAGCGGCAGCCACAGCAACGAGAGGTACCCCATCGAGAGGATGGGGTCGACGATGGTTCGGGAGTTGAGCCCGACCGGCATACCGGCCAGGGCGATGAAGACCAGCGCAAGAGCGGTCAAGCTCCCGAGGCGAGCCACCTTGTTCCAGTCGGCGTCGAAGGCGCCCTTGGAGACCATGGCGACTTCAGGAGTTTCCATTGGTTGATTGGCGGTAGCGGTCATGCCCGGTCCTCCGATGAGAGACGCTCTCCGAAGAGGCCGGTCGGCTTCACCAGGAGTACGAGAATCAAGAGTGTGAAGGCGACGGCATCTCGCAGCTGCGAGGGGCCGGTGACGCCGAGAGGTTCGAGGAGAACCAGGGGAGCGAGCGCCTCAGCGCTGCCGAGGGAAACGCCGCCGGCCATTGCACCGCCGAGGTTTCCGACACCGCCGACGACTGCGGCGGTAAAGGCCTTGATACCCGGGAGGAAGCCGGTGGTCGCAATGACCGAACGGAAGAGGAGTCCCCAGAGAATGCCTGCGATGCCGGCCATGGCGCCACCAACAGCAAAGGTGGTGACAATGGTTCGGTTGACGTTGATACCCATCAGCGAGGCGATTTCTTTATCCTCAGCGACGGCTCGCATGGCCTTGCCGGTCTTTGTCCGCTCGACGAAGTACCAGAGGCCTGCCATCGAGATGGCGGCGACGAAGATCACGAGGAGTTTCGTTCCCTCGACGTCGAGGAACGTACGGCGCTGCTGGAGCCAGTCCGGGTTGCTCGGGTAGGACTTGGCGCCGGGGCCGAAGAGCAGTATGACGGCGTTCTGGATGAAGAACGAAACACCGATGGAGGTAATGAGCGGGATCAGGCGGGGTGACCCTCGCAGTGGTCGGTAGGCGACCCGCTCCATCAGCACGGCGGTGGCGGTGGCCACAAGGGTGCAGATCACCACGGTGAACAGCACGGCGAAGATGAATGCTCCGCCCTCCCAGTAGCCAGCCTCGTCGAGCTTGTTCGACATGATAAAGCCGGTGAACGCACCGACCATAAAGACCTCGCCGTGAGCGAAGTTGATAAATCCGAGTACGCCGTAGACCATCGAGTAGCCGAGGGCGATGAGTCCATACATCGCACCCTGACTCAAGCCGGTGACCACCAGTCCTTTGAACTGTTCACCGGTCAGTCGGTTGGCTTCTTCGCCGCCGTGCCGCCACTTTGCGAAGGCATTGCCGGGGTCGATCTGCTGGGCGATGAAGGCCAGGAAGCCAACGATGATCAGCCCGATCAGCAGTACCCGGATCAGCGTGAGAAACCGATCTACGTTCGTACGACCCGCACCGGCGGCGCGTGTTGCAGTCGTCACTTACATCCTCCTCATGATGTGGGGAGGCCCCGCGCCCCCGTACAGAACAACGGCCCCGCCCCCAGGTTGGTGGGCGGGGCCGTTCAAATCAAGCGACGGAGCGAACCCCGTCACAGTATTGCTTTAACAAACAACCTTAGGGAGCGTACTCAAACACGACGTTGGCCTTGGAGGCTTCGAGGTCGGTGTTGTCGAGGTGCTCGATGATGGTGATCTTCTGTGAACCGCAGTCACCGAAGTCATCACAGTTGATGGTGCCAATGAGGCCGTCGTAGCCCTGGAGGCCGTCCAGGTACTCACGCACGCCTGCCCGGTCGATGACCAGTGCGTCACCGTCGACGATCGAGGCAGCCTCGATGGCGTCGAGCAGCATGGCGGTTGCGTCGTAGGAGTGACCCCAGAAAGCAGCGGACGGTGCTTCACCGAACTCTGAGTTGTAGGTGGCCAGCACCTCTTCAGCGGTGATACCGGTGGATGCATTCTTGTTGGTGCCGAAGCGGGTGTCCGGACCGGAGAAGTGCATGCCAACGCTGGCATCAAGCTCGAGGTAACCGTCGACCAGAAGGCCGTCAGCGGCGAGGAGGGTGGTGCCCTCGAGGCCGGAGACGCCCGGGGCCTGGTCGGCAATGAAGTCACCGGCAGGCTGGAAGATCGGGAAGAACAGTGCTTCAGGCTCACCGGCAGCGATTTCGGTCAGGACCGGAACCATGTCGGTGTCTTCCTTGGCAACACCGGAGAAGCCGGTGATCTCGCCACCGAGTGCTTCGAAGGCGTCACGGAATGCGCCAGCAAGACCTTCGGTGTAGGGGTCACCGTCGTGAAGAGCAGCTGCGGTGCTGAGACCGAGCTCTTCGAACACGAACTGTGCCATGGCAGCGCCCTGGAACAGGTCGTTGTGAGCGGTGCGGTAGTAGCCGACGTTGTAGTTCTCGCCAGCGTTGCCCTGCTGATCAGAGGTCAGTGCCGGTGAGGTGTTGGCCGGGGAGATCATGACCATGCCAGCTTCGCTGATAAGCGGAGCAGCGGCGGTGGCCGCACCGGAACAGGAGGTGCCGATGACACCGACAACCTGCTCGTCAGCGACGATGGTCTGAGCTGCAGCCTGGCCACCGTCTGCGGAGCAGAGGTCGTCAAGGCCGGTGCCAAGGCTGATGTCAAAGCCGTTGATCTGTCCGTAGTCCGCAACGGCGAGCTCGCTGGCCCGCTGGTTCGGAACGCCGAGGAAGGCAACGTCGCCGGTGATCGCCTGGAGCGAACGAATCTGAATCGACTCGCCAGCTTCAACGGTCACAACGCCGAGTGAGCCATCACCGAGGTGGTCGCCCATGGCGCCGTCCTCCATGGCTTCGTCGTCTTCCATGGCTTCATCATCTTCCATGGCTTCATCATCTTCCATGGCTTCGTCATCGGTGCTCTCTTCGGAACCGGCGTCGGTTCCTTCATCAGAGTCATCATCTGACCCGCATGCAGCCGCGACCAAAGTCAGCGACAGCAGCAAGGCCAGCAAACGGAGTAGTTTCTTCACAATCAATCCCCTCCCAGGGTTGTCTATCGGTGTCAAATGGTACAGCGGCTTCGTGGCTTCACGGCTTCAGTTTGGTTGCATTGGTGTGAGTGGCCCGTTGACGTCCTTGGGCGATGTAAGACATCCACGATCATGCTGTACCTGGATGGATGGGCCGTCTTGTACGTTAGCCCCGACTGGGGCATAGAGATCGTCCAAACGGGCGCGATATCTCCCGCAACGGCCTGACCGGCCTAAATAAGGGCGACTTTGGCGGCTACCGCCGCGATTTGGGCCTCATTTCGCCGGTAGTAGGTCCACCCTCGCCGTCGGGTGGCGATGATAAGGCCAGCATCGACCAGTACTTTAAGGTGACGCGATCCTGCCGGTTGGCTTACGCCAAGCCGTTCCACGATAAAAAGATTACACGCGCCGTGTTCGAGAGGGTCGCCGTGCTCCTGTGGGGGGAAGTTCCCGATTGGGTCCTTCAACCACTCCAGGATCTGCAGCCGTCGTTCGCTGGCCAACGCCTTGAGAGAGGCCTCAAGGTCGATGTCGGTACTCGTGCTCTGCACAACGACATAGCTAACACATTATGAAGCTGAAATCCAGCAGGGCAATCGTTCCCGGCCCGAGCTGCTACCGGCCATCGACATCGCGGACCATGGCGAACCGGACGTGGTTCGTCGCTTGTGGCCCGTAGAACTCACCGGGGCTCACGATCACACCGAGTTCCGCTGCCAGACGGTGTGCAAATGCCCAACCGTCCCCTTCCGGCGAACGAACCCAAAGATAGAAGCCACCGCTTGGCAGCTCCGTCGTGACCGACATGTCGTGCAACCTGGCTTGTATTGCCTGCAATCGTTCAAGGTAACGGCGGCCCTGTTCCTCAACGTGGGACTGATCGCCGTATGCCGCGATGGCCGCAGCTTGGACCGGGCCAGGAACCAGCAGTCCGCTGTGCTGACGGATCTCGGCCAGGAACCGGACGATCGATTGATCGCCAGCGATGAATCCCGCTCTGGCCCCCGCCAGGTTGGACCTCTTACTTAAGGAGTGGACGGCGACCACTCCGTCGGTGCCATGACGCAAGATTGTTTGCGGCGGCCGATCCCAGGTGAATTCCAGGTAGCACTCGTCGGAAAAGACCGGGACATCGTGTTGCCTGCCCCAGGTTGCGATGGCGGCCAGGTCTTCGCTGGCCCCCGTCGGGTTGCCCGGGGATGCCACCCAGAGGCAGAGCGCCCTGGCCGCGTCCGCCGGGTCGATCGAGGAAAGGTCGAGCTGCCAGTTCTCATCGACCGCAACTGGCACCGCCCGGCAGTTGGCCAGCTCCGCCCCCATCTCATAGCTGGGGTAGGAAACCTCTGGATACAGCACGGTGTCCAGGTCCGGCCTGCGCAGCCTGAGCCAGTGGGGGAGATGTACCACCAGTTCCTTGCTGCCGACGGTGGCAATCAGATCGTCGGGACCGATCGCGGTCTCGTCGTCCAGCGCAACGCGGTTGAGCCAGTCGGCGGCCGCGAAGCGATAGTCGACGGTGCCGATGGACGGCGGATAGCCCCGCTCAAGCCCCGATTGGGACAGCGCTGCGATGACAGCGTCCGGTGGCGGGTCATGGGGTGCGCCGATCGACAGGTCGAGGGCACCGAGTCGATGGTTGGCGGCGACCGCTCGAATCTCGTCGAGTCGGTCGAACTGATAGGGCGGCGGTACGAAGGGTTCGGTACGCATCAGCGGGTCAGATGATTGCGGTTTCGATGAACGGCTCGTTGTTCACTATCCGCTCGTAGCCGAGAGGACCCAGGTCGAGTGATCGGTACTCGCCGTAGGTCACCCACTCGGCGACGCCACGCCCCATCGCCGGGGACTGCTGCAACCCGTGGCCGGAGAACCCGTTGACGAATATGAAGTTGGAAACCTCGTGGTGGGGGCCGACGATCACGTTGTGGTCGACGGTGTTGTGGGCGTAGTGCCCCGCCCACTGGCTGATGACCTTGATTCGCTCGAAGGCCGGGATCCGGTTTGCCAAGGCAGGCCACACCTTTTCTTCGAAAATGTCGCGGTCCATGGCGAAGTCGTCGTAGTCCACCGCCGGGTCGTCGTCCGGGGTGCAACCGCCCATGTAGGAGCCGCCGTCGGATCGAACGTGCACGCCGGTCGGGTCGATGGTCAAGGGCAGGTCCTGGTCGAGCGGCTCGGCCGCATCGAACATGAACGTATAGCGCCGTCTCGGCTCGACCGGCAGTTCAAGTCCGGCCAACCCGGCGACCAGCGTTGCCCGAGGGCCCGCTGCGTTCACCACGGTCCCGGCCGACACGGTTTCACCGCTGGCCAGGGTCACTCCGGTGACCAAATCGCCGGAGCGGCCGATCGACACCACTTCATTGGTGAGGTACTCCACGCCATTGGCACGGGCCTTGCGTCGCCACCAGTCGAACATGGTGCCGCTGTCGAAGTAACCCTCGTCGATCAGGTTGTGGCTGCCGCAGATGATGCCGTCCATGTTGTAGAACGGGTAGGCCTCGCTGATCTCTGCCGGGGACATGATTTTGGTGCCCGCTCCGAGTCGAGCCTGGGTTTCCTGGTTGGTGCGGAGTGTCTCGGCGAACGTTTCGTCTCCCGCCAGGTACATGTAGCCGAAGTGGTTGACGGCCAGCGCCGGCACCTCGGGGTCGTCGCCCATGTACTGCTGGAAGTTGCGGACGAAATCTGCCGCAAAGCGAGACATCTGTACGTTCAGCTCGTTTGAGAACTGCTGACGCATGCAGCTGTTGGTGTGCGCGGTGGAGCAGTTTTCATACGACGGGTCGCGCTCGACCACCAGGATTGAGCCATCGAAGTCCTGGTTGTTCGACAGGAACCATGCCACCGACGAGCCGATGATCGCCCCGCCGACGATGACAACGTCATAGGACGACTCGGCGGGTACAGACGTGATTGGGGACAACATCAGCTGTTCTCCTCGGTGTCGGAGGAGACGTATCCCTGGGCGATGTCGTTGGCGATGGCCTCTGGATCTCGCAAGGCCGGATCGCCGAAACCGCCGCCGCCGGGCAACTCCAATATGAGGTGTCGGTCAGCGGGGACCGTCTGGCGTCCCTTGCCGGAGAACGGGGTGCCATCGTCGAGGTACACCTTGCCCGTTGCGCCGTCTCCACCACCGGCTCGGCCCCGTGCCGGGTTTTCCACCCGGTCGAACATGGCGGAGAACTCGAACTGGTAGCCGTCGGTCGGACCGATCTCCATGATCTGCCCCAGCCCGCCCCGCTGCATGCCATCGCCACCGCTGTTCTCGCGGATCTCCTTGCGCCACACGATCATGGGGCCGATCTGCTCGGTCGCCTCGGTACTCATTGTCATGACGCCGGAGGGAAACGCTGTTGCGGTCAACCCGTCCAAGGTCGGGCGCGCTCCGGTGCCGCCGCTGTTGAACATGAGCATCTCGACCGGAGGTAGTAGGTCTTCGGGGTTTGCCGAACGAGCGCTGGCCTGGAAATTCCACAGCGCTCCAGCACCCTCGGCGGGGACCGTGTCTGGCAGCGCCTGGGCGATTGCGCCGAGGCAGAGGTCGGTGACGAAGTGCCCGATGACGTGGCGCACCGCTACGGGGTCCGGGTCCTGGGCATTCAGGATGACCCCGGGAGGAGCGCTCACCGTAAAGGGGAGGAGCGACGCATAGTTGTTGGGAAGTTCCGGTGCCAAGGCCACGAGCATCCCGTAGGTGAAGTACGCCTGGGCGTAGGTGAGCGGCACGTTGACGCCGAAGGGACTCAGAGGCGAGGTGCCGGTGAAGTCGGCGTGCATGCCGTCGTCGCTGACGGTGAGGTCGACGGCGAGAGTGATCGTCTCGTTGTAGCCGTCGACGGTCATCTCGTTGTGGTACACGCCCTTCGGGACCGGGGCCAGCGCGGCCATGGTCGCCCTTGTGGTCCTGTCGTAGATGAAGGACGCAAGGTCTTCCAGGCTGGCGAGGTCGAACTCGCCGAGCATGTCGAGCAATCGCCGCCTGCCGGTCTCGTTCGACGCGGCCAGGCCGTGGATGTCACCGATGACCTGGTCCGCTTCCCGAACGTTGTTGCGGACGATCTCGACGAGGTCACGGTTCAGCTCGCTCCGGTCGACCCACTTCATGATGGGGATGCGAATGCCTTCCTCGTAGACCTCTTTCGCGTCGGGGCCGTAGCCCCGACCGCCGATGTCGACCACGTGGGCCGTCGAGGCGAAGAACCCAACGAGTTCGCCGTCGAGGAACACCGGCGTGGTGACCGTGATGTCGTGGAGGTGGCCGGTGCCCTTCCACGGGTCGTTTGTCAGATAGACGTCCCCTTCGTAGATCCGCTCGGGGCCTATGTCTTCGATGAAGTAGGGGACCGCCGCGGCCATGGTGTTCACGTGGCCGGGCGTGCCGGTGACCGCCTGGGCGATCATCCGGCCCTCGCGGTCAAATACTCCGGCCGACAGATCGCCGGCTTCTCGAACCGACGTGCTGAAGGCGGTCCTCACGAGGGTCAGCGCCTGTTCTTCCAGCACCGAGATCAGCCGGTTCCACATGACCTGGTATTGCACTTCGTTTGCGGTCCTATCAGACATCAGCGGACCCCCTGTCGTTGGATTGCTGATCGTTGGATTGCTCATCGTTGGATTGTTGGGTAGTGGGTTGTTCGTCGCTCTTGGTTATTCGCAGGGTGCCGTCGGTCTGCATGACCGCCCGGTGGTGTGCGCCCAGAACGGTGGTGGTCTGTGGCTCGATGATGACCGCAGGCCCGGCAACGGCATCGCCGTCGCCGAGCGCGGACCGCTCGATGATTCCGGCCTCGGTTGTGGAGCTGGTGACCGGGTCGTAGATCATCCGGCTGGTCGGGGCCATCACGTCGGTGGCCTCGGAGGTCATGTGCATGACCGCGGGTCGTTGCTGGACCGAAGCCACGCGGACCGACCAGCTGACCGCTTCGATTGCCAACCCTTCGATGGCTCTGCCGAAGAACTCCTCGTAGGCCTTGGTGAAGACGTTGGCGAGAGTCTCGGCCGCAAACTCATCAAAGCTGCCCGCACCGAGGCGAACCGGAATCTCCCAACCCTGACCCTTGTAGCGCATGGAGACCTGGCGCTCGACAAGCACGTCAGCGTCGGTGCCTTCACGAACGAACGCCTCGGCCTCGGTCGTTAGATCCGCCAGCAGCTCATTGACCGCCCGGTAGTCAAACTGATCGGTCCGGGTGTAGAGGCTACGGACCGCCTCGTAGGCAAAGGGTGCTCGGAGGAAGCCGATGGCAGACCCGACGCCCGCACCGGGCGGTACCAGTAGTTCTTCCAACCCCAGCTTGTCCATCAGCCGGGTGGCGTGCAGCGGCGCTCCACCTCCGAAGGCAACCATGGTGAAGCCGGCCAGGTCCTTGCCGTTCTCCACCGCATGGACTCGGGCGGCGTTCGTCATGTTCTCATCGACCACTTCGGCGATGCCCACCGCCGCCTGGTCGTCGTTCATGCCCAGTTGTTCACCGACGCTTTGGCGAATGGCAGCGGCGGCGAGCTCGGGGGAGAGGTTGATGTTCTTTGCGCCAAAGGTTGCCGGGTGTAGCCGGCCCAGTTGCAGGTTGGCGTCGGTCACGGTTGGCTCGGTGCCGCCGAGGTCGTAGGCGGCCGGGCCAGGCTCTGAACCGGCGCTGTGAGGCCCGATGCGAATTTGGCCGAGCGAGTCGACGCTGGCGATGGACCCGCCACCGGCACCGATCTCGATCATTTCGATGACCGGAATGGAGATGGGCATCCCGCTGCCCTTCTTGAAACGAGTGGTCCTTGCCACCTCGAAGGTCTTGGCGGTCTGCGGGGTGTAGTCCTCGATAAGGGCGATCTTGGCGGTGGTGCCACCCATGTCGTAGGAGAGCACGCTCTTGCGGCCGTAGCGGGCGGCGAGGTCGGCGGCGAAGATGGCGCCGCCAGCGGGGCCTGATTCGACCAAGCGAACGGGGAACGCCGCTGCGGTGGCGACACTGACGAGGCCACCTCCGGAGTGGATCAGGTACAGCGGGCAATCGGCACCGCGGTCCTTCAGCTCAGCTTCCAACCGCAAGAGATAGGACGCCATGAGCGGTTGGACGTAGGCGTTGGCGCACACGGTGTTGAACCGTTCGAACTCTCGCATCTGAGGCGAGACCTCGGAGCTGATCGAGATGGCCACGTCCGGCAGCCGTTCGCTCAACATCGAGCGAAAGCGCTGCTCATGCTCCGCGTTGCGGTAGCTGTGAAGGAAGCCAACCGCCACCGCTTCGTAGCCACCAGCGACCAGTTGGTCGATGACGGCTTCGGCGGCCGCGTCGTCGAAGGGGATGAGGACCTCGCCACGGGCATTCACCCGTTCGGGCACCACATAGCGATCTTTGCGCTCGATCAGCGGTGTAGGGAGCACGATGTTCAGGTCGTACTGCTCGAACCGGCTTTCGGTCCGTGTCTCAATGACGTCCCGGAACCCCTTTGTGGTGACCAGAGCGGTCTTGGCTCCTCGGCGCTCGATGAGTGCGTTGGTGGCCAGTGTGGTGCCGTGGATGATTTGTTCAACCGAGCCCAGATCGACGCTGTGCTCAGCGGCGAGCGCCTCAATGCCCTGAAGGATTCCCTGCTCGGGGCCCTCGTGGGTGGTGAGAACCTTGGTCGATTGGAACGTGCCGTCGGTCTGCTCGAGCACGATGTCGGTGAAGGTGCCGCCCACATCGGCGCCGATGCGGACGCCGGTTCCCCTGGTTTCGGTTGTCGACGTCATCGTTAGAGGTCCTCCAGTTTGGGAAATTCTGACGGTGGCATGATGTCGACGGTGGCCGAGCGCTGCTGGGCGGTCATGCCGCCATCGATCTTGAGGACATCGCCGGTGATGTAGGTGGCGTCGTCCGAGGCGAGGAAGAGTGCGGCGCCCGTCATGTCGCTTGCTTCGCCGATGCGGCCAAGGGGTACGTTCTCGCCGCGAAGCGTGCGGTCATCGATGCCTAGGCCGCTGGTGTCGATGGAGCCGGGCATCAGGGCATTGACCCGAACGTTGTACGGGCCGAGGTCCAGGGCCATGGCTCTGGTCAGTGCCTCGATGCCGCCCTTTGTTGCGTCATAGGCCGTGAACGAGCGGTGGGCTTTGGTGGCCCCGCCGGAGCTCATGTTGATGATGGACCCGCCACCGGCCTTCGCCATGATGCGGGCAACCGGGTGCGAGACCAGGAAGTGGCCCGTCAGGTTCACATCGATTATCCGGCGCCACCACGCCTCGTCGGCTTCGAAGAAGTGGAGCATCGGACTGACGAGGCCAGCGTTGTTCACCAGCACGTCGATGGTGCCGTGGGCGGCCATGACCGAATCGATCATTGCCCCGACCTGTTCGGAGTTCGACACGTCAGCCGGGGCGGCAAGTGCGGTGCCGCCAGAAGCGTTGATGGCGGAGGCGACCGCCTCGGCGTTGTCGGCGTTCACGTCGTTGATGGCAACGGTCGAGCCCTCGGCGGCGAAGCGTTCGGCGATCGCCCTACCAATGCCGGCTCCGGCTCCGGTAACAAGAACGACTTTGCCTTTGAGGGATTCGTACATTCGATTGACTCCAGTTGCTTGTTCAGCGCACGCGGACGAGTGCGCTGGGCCGGTGACGGGTTACCGGCCAGCCAACTACATAACTAACATGTTATGTGGTGGTTGGCAACACCCGTCGATAACGCACTCTCAGGCAACGATTCGCACACGCACGGGAAAGCACTTTGTGGCCCCGTCAGCGTTAGATGGAGGTATGGGGGAAGAGTCTGGCTTGGACGCTCAGCGACTATGTGTGATGCTGACACCAAGGGGGATCGCCTCCCATTTGTGGGGCTCAGATGACCGTAGTCGTTGCTATCTGGACAACGGATCGTTTTTCCGGTTCGGCGCGTCCGATCTCGACTGGCCGTCGTCGGCTGTCACCACTTCGTCAGCAACTGAGCTACGTCCAAGGAGAATCCCGACATGACCACTATTGAACCGTTTGTTGCCGCGGCCATTCAGGCCGAGCCCTGCTGGCTCGACAAGGACGCAGGCATCGACAAGGCGATCAGCCTCATCGAAGAGGCAGCATCCAATGACGCCAAGCTGCTGGCGTTCCCCGAGACCTGGGTTCCCGGGTACCCCCACTTCCTGTGGCTCGGTCCGCAGGCGTGGGGTATGCAGTTCATTCAGCGCTACCACGAGAACTCGATCGTCGTTGGCAGTCCGGAGTTCAAGCGGCTGGCAAAGGCAGCAGGCGACAACAACATCAACGTGGTGTTCGGCTGCAGCGAACGCGACCAGGGTTCGCTCTACATGGCGCAGTTCGCCTTCAGCGCAACGGGCGACGTGCTCTACACCCGTCGCAAGCTCAAGCCCACCCACGTGGAACGGGTGCTGTACGGCGAGGGCGACGGTAGCGACCTTCACGTCCAAGATGTCGATGGCATCGGCCGGCTCGGTTCGCTGAATTGCTGGGAGCATCTCCAGCCGCTGTCGAAGTACGCCATGTACAGCCAGGGCCAGCAGGTCCACGTTGCCAGCTGGCCGTCGTTCTGTGTGTACCGCGGCGGGGCCTACGCCCTTGGCGAAGAGGTGAACATGGCCGCAACACAGATGTACGCCGTCGAAGGATCCAACTTTGCCATCGCCGCGACCACGGTCACCGGTGAAGCGGGCATGGAGTTGTTCTGCGAGACCGAAGAACAGCGCGGCCTCCTCGGTGGAGACGGCGGCGGAGGCTCAAGCCGCATCTACGCCCCGGACGGACAGATCATCTCCAACCTCATTCCTCACAACGAGGAAGGCATTGTGTACGCGACGATCGACGTTGGCATGATCCCCCTCGCCAAGGCAGCTGCAGATCCGAGCGGTCACTACTCACGCCCCGACGCCACCAGGTTGCTTCTGGACAAGCGCCCGCAGCGCCCGGTAGAGATCGTTGGAGAGAACACCAGCGGCCAAGGCGCAATGTCTGCAGATCAACTGGCGGACGGCGTGGATGACCTCGCTGCCGTGAACAACTGACCAAGGAGCATCGGAATGTCCTTTTATACCGAAGTGCAGCGCAACCTCCAGGAGGAGTTCGACAGTCGTCCGCTGGCCGATGCAGTCCAGGCCGCCATCGTCGAGGACGAACTGAACGAGAAGCACATCCCGTTCATCGAGTCTCGGGACTTCTTCTTTCTGTCCACCGTCAACGCCGATGGCGAGCCGACCGTTTCCCACAAGGGCGGCGACGTCGGCACCGTGACTGTTGTCGATTCCAAGACCCTCGCCTTTCCCGCCTACGACGGCAACGGCATGTTTCTGTCGATGGGCAACATCCAGGACACCGCCAAAATCGGCATGCTCTTCATCGACTTCGAGACCCCAAACCGTGTCCGGGTGCAGGCAACAGCAACGCTGCATCGCGACGATGAGTTGCTTGAGAAGTATCCGGGGGCGGTGCTGATCGTCCGGGCCCACGTTGACCGGGTCTTCCTGAACTGCGCCCGCTACATCCACAAACACACCAGGGTGGAAACGTCTCCGTACGTGCCGGACGCAGATGGCAAGCAGCCGTTCCCGGTCTGGAAGCGGATTGACGCACTGCAGGACCATCTGCGTGAGGATGACCGCGGCCGCGCCGATGACGCCGGAGGTGTGGTGACCGAGGAGCAGTACACCGAGGCACTGCTGGCAGGGGAGTCCTAGGGGCGGGACGCTCGCAAACACAGCAGTCCCGGCGATGAAGGGGAATGACCGCCATGGGTATCACTGTCACAACCGATGAGGTCGAAGACGGCAGCCGCTTCGACTTCTGGCACGAGGTGATCTGTTCGGCCTTCGTCAGACTCGAAGCCGAATCCATGCCAAGCGGTCGCCCCTTCCGCGCTCAAATAGCAAGCACGGAGCTTGGCCCACTCACGTTGAGCAGGGTCGAAGCGGAGTCCCACGCGGTGCACCGGTCCAAGGCCCTGATCTCCGATGAACCGCGAGACGAAGTCCTGCTGTCCATCCAGTTGAAAGGCACGGCGGTGGTGGAGCAGGACGACCGTCAGGCCGTGCTGCAACCGGGCGACTTCGCTCTCTACGACGCAACCCGGCCGTACCACCTGTCCATGCCGCGCGAGTTTGAGATGCTGGTGTTGCAGTTCGACCGGCAGTTCCTGCTGGAGCGTTGCCCGGCGCCGGAGATACTCACCGCGATCCGCATGACCAACGACAGCACGGTCACCGCTCCCGTCTCGGCGTTTCTCCGGTCGCTGGAGCCCATCGCCCTCAGCGCGGACCGGAGCCCGGTCTCACGGCAGTTGGCGACAAGCGCTCTCGACCTGCTCGGCGTTGCGGTGGCCGATCAGCTTGGCGCTCACAACAGTCCGGGAGCCGAAAAAACAAAGCACTTTCTCCGGGCCTGCACCTACATCAACGCCTACGCCGATGACCCGGACTTGACCCCCGAACGTGTGGCGTCGTCGATCGGGGTGTCGCTACGGCACCTTCACCAACTGTTCCGAGATCACGATGTGTCGGTCAACAAATATGTCATCACCCGCAGGCTTGCCAGGTGCATGGATGACCTCGTGAGCCCCTACGCCACGTCGTTGACCATCACCGAGGTGGCGATGAAGCACGGTTTCAAAACCGTGTCCCACTTCTCGCGCTGCTTTTCCGAGGCCTATGGCACAACGCCGAGCGAGGTCCGTCGCTCCGGGCGGCCCGCCGTCGACAGCGCAGCACCAAGGGGCGCTATCGCACCGCCGACATGATGGTCATTCCGGCGGCCACCGAGGTTGTCGGCGGTTGGTAACCCGCTCCGGTGAGCTGTTCCGCCATCCACTGCGCGGAGAGCCGAATCTTGTTGTAGCTCGACACGTTCTGCACGAAGCCTTCGTCGCTCTTGACGTGCAGTACATCGTGGACCCGCACGGTGTCTTCGTTGATCTCCTCGATGAAGCAGGTGAAGACTCGCTCATCACTGCTGCGGACCGGTATGAACCGGCTGTCTCCGGCGAGGGCCTGCGAGCCGTCCCGAAACCCGAGCACGATGCGGCCACCGGCGTCCTGCACACCGCTGGCGGCGGCGAGCAACTCCGCCACCTGCTCGTGTGATGGGAGGTGGGAGAGGGTGTCGCCCATGCACACCACAAGCTCGACTGGGGCCGTGACGTGGTCGGTGAACCGGCAGAGATCCGCCTCGACGGTGTGGACCTCCGGCGTCAGCGACATCGACCGTGCCCCAGCCGCTGCCGGGATGCATCGGGTGCTTCGGGGGCGGTGCCGAGGCGGTCCCGAAGCTGCGACAGCATGGTGGCGGATGCATCGATGGCGGTCACCGCATAGCCAAGGGCGGCCAGCGGAGCGGTTTGGTAGCCGGTGCCCGCGCCGAGATCCACTGCTGACGCGCCGGGCGCTGACGGTGTGAGTCCAAGCTCGGCGAACAGTTCCCGGCT
>CAZSTV010000098.1:6489-19796 GCA_964609665.1 uncultured Acidimicrobiaceae bacterium | reverse complement strand
GCACTGGGTGGTTCTGGGACCGAACGGCGGCGGCAAGAGCACGCTGCTGCGGATTGCCTCGTTGGCCCAACATCCGAGCGAGGGGACCGTGACGGTGCTCGGCCACGAGCTCGGCCGGGTCGACATCAGGCAGCTTCGGTCCAGGGTCGGGGTTTCCTCGGCATCCCTGGTCGATCAGTTGCGGGGCCGGTTGAGCGCCGAGGAGATCGTCCGGTGCGGGCTGTACGCCGCGTTGGAACCGTGGTGGCATCACTACACGCCCGCCGATACCGAGCGTGCTGAGGCGTTGCTGGCGCAGGTCGGCCTTGAAGGCTACGGAGCACGGTCGTTCGCCACGCTCTCCAGCGGCGAACGACAGCGGTGCCTGCTCGCACGGACGTTGATGGCCGAGCCAGATGTTCTCGCCCTGGACGAGCCGACGGCCGGGCTCGACCTCGGCGGACGAGAGTCCCTGGTTGCCGCGCTCGACGCCATCGCCGCCGAGGACGGCCCGGCAACAGTATTCGTCACCCATCACGTCGAGGACATCCCATCGTCGACCACCCACCTGCTGGCCATCGCCGGCGGCAAGGCAATCGCCGCGGGACCGATCGACGACGTGCTGTCGGGGTCGTTGCTCTCTGAGATGTTTGGCGTAGCGGTGACGCTTGAGCGGGCCGGTTCTCGCTGGACGGCCAGGGCGGATCTCAGCCGCTGACCGTCTCATCGGCTTCAGCGGGTTGATCGGCTTCAGCGGGTTGATCGACTCCCGCTGGCGACACGTCACCGACCGGTTCATCCTCCGCTCCATCATCGGTAGGTAGCTGATCGTTTTGCGGCTGTGGATCAGCCGCCGCTGGATCTGTTGCGCCTGCATCCGGTGTCGGCACCGCTACCGGGGAGTCTGGATGGACCACCGCTGCGGCCGGGCTCTGGTCGGTGGCGGCCGGTGTCTCGACACGTTCCGGCTCCGTCGGCTCGGCCGGCTCGGCGAGAGGCGGAGCGGGCTCCGGCGTCTCTTCCGGAAGCTGCGCCAACTGTGCAACGTCGAGTGGGCCTGCGCCGCTGAGGCTCTCGTACTCGTACCCCGGGTGGGTCCCGGCAGCGATGGCCGCCTGGTCAATATCTGATACGACCTGCAGCAGCGGGTAGGGATTGACCGGTTTGCCGCCGTCGGGGTGGAGCTGCATGTGTAGGTGAGGCGGGGTGCCGACGGCATTGCCGGTATCGCCGACGTAGCCCACAAGTTGACCGGCTTCCACCACAAGACCGTCGACAAGACCGGGAGCGAACGCATCGAGGTGGGCGTAGTACCACTCGGAGCCGGACTCACCCTTCAGCCAGAACTTGAGCCCACCGAGTCGGCCGGAGCCAACCTTGGTGATAACGCCACGCTCGGTCGCCACCAACGGGGTTCCACGCTCCGCGAAGAGGTCAATTCCTTCGTGCCAGTGTTCATCGGGGGTGCCCGGCATGCGGGGGAAGCCGAAGCTGTCGAATACTGGCGCATACGCCCCGGCGATCGGAAAGACCACCCCGTGGATGAAGACTTCGCTTCCGGCCTTGAAAGCCTCGTACTCGATCTGGGCTTGCTCGGCCTCCGCGTCGAGAGTGGTCACCGTTCCCTCAGCCTCTGACAGGTGATCGGCTACAACGCGAGTCCGGTCGAGCAGCGCAACCGCTTCGCCGTTCAGCGACTCCCGGAGCGCGTCAACTTCTGCAATATCGGCTTCGCCAACAACCAGGGCAGTGTCGACCAACTTGGACCGACGTTGGGTTTCAATCACATCTGCGTAGTCGGCGATCGAGGACTCAGGGGTCGGTGTGGAGCCGGAGCCGAACCACTGATAGCCGACAACCGCACGCTCTCGGAGCCGATCCGATGCGGCCAGCAGAGTTTCGACGGTCGCCACACTTTCGGCGTCCAACGCCTGCTGGTCGACCTGGAGTTCCTTGAGTCGTTTGCGGAGCCTGCGAACCTCGGAAATAGCGGAACGCTTCGCCGCTGTGGCGTCGTTGAGTTTCTTGTCAGCGGCGGCAACGCTGCTCCACAGAATCTCCGGTGGCTCGTAGGCTTCCTGGCCTTCGTAGGTGTCTTGTGGGGGCACCGTGATGTCGGTTGCGGGTGCCTCTTCGCCAGGCGCCTCGTTGCTCATCGGGTCCAGTGGCTCTGTGGGCGCTTCGTCGGTGGCGGGGGCATCGTCAGGCTGCCCATCGGACTCAGGAACAGATTCGGGCTCAGGGGCGGAACCGGACTCGGTCGAGAACTCCGGCGGGGTATCCGGTCCTGCGTCGGACTCCGAGGGCGCCTCTGGTTCGGCCTGGGCGCTTGCGGCGCTCGTTCCGCCGGTCAGGACGCTAGCGAGCATGACCACCGCCGTCAGACAGGTGGCGGTGGTCCGCTGAAAAGGAGAGGGCAGGGTGGTCCGAGGGGCCATACCATTCAGCAATCGGCCGCCGCATCGACCAATCAACCCGATGGCTGTAGAAATTTCTCCCGATTGTTTTGGTCAGATCTCGTCCGTTGGTGGCTCCGCCGACATCTCTGACAGCATCTACGTCGGTGTCTCTGTCGGTATGTGGTGGGCGTCCCCGGCGTGCAGTTCAACCTCACCAGCCGCAGTCTGGAGCAGCAGCGTTCCGGTCGGCGAGATGTTGTTGACCACGCCATGACGTTCCCCGACACTGGTCTCAAACCGCACCGATCGGCCAATCGTGAGGCAGTGCACCCGGTAGCGATCCAGCAGCACTTCGGGGCCGCTGGTTTCCAAACGACGCAGCCAGAACTCGAACGCCCGCAGGTACCGGTGCAGCACGTCGTCGCGCTCCACGGGTCGACCCAGCACCTCGGCCAGACTCGCCGCCTTGGACGCAATTTCATCGGGCGGTGGACTCCCCCACCTCAGGTTCAGACCCATCCCGACCACAACGACAATCGTGCCGGAGCGGCCCTCACCGTCGGTCGCATCGCCGCCGGTGCTTACCCCGGTTCTTGCTCCGGTCGCTGACTCCGAGAGGATGCCCGCCACCTTCCGCTCACCCAGGGATGGGGCCAACAGATCGTTTGGCCACTTGAGCCCCACCGATCCGGCCGGGTCCATGGTGTTGATCGCCTCGACAATGGCGACCCCTGCCAGCAGGGGAAACAGCGGAGCGACCGCCAGCGCAGGCCTCGCAAGAAGCGAGACGAGCAGCGAGTTTCCCGGCTCATCGTGCCACTCCCGGTTCTGGCGCCCCCGGCCCGCGGTCTGGTGGCCGGTGACCAGCACCGCACCTTCCGGTTCGCCCTCAGCGGCCGCCGCCAGCAGGTCGGCGTTCGTCGATCCGGTTTGCTCAACCACTTGAATCGACGAAAATCTGGTCGCATTCAGGGGCGGGAGTTCGGACATTGGGGTCATCTGTGCATACATTAGGCTCGTGTTCAACAAAGTCTTGATTGCCAACCGTGGAGAAATAGCGGTCAGGGTCATCCGTGCCTGTCAGGAACAGGGCATTGCAACGGTGGCCGTGTACTCCGAATTGGACCGCAACGCCCTCCATGTCCGTCTCGCCGATGAGGCTTTTGCGCTCGGCGGCGAAACCGCCGCTGACAGCTATCTGAATACCGAGGCGATTCTCGGCGCCATCGAGAGTTCCGGCGCCGACGCCGTGCACCCTGGCTACGGGTTCTTCAGCGAAAACGCCGATTTCGCCCGTTCGATCACCGAGAAGGGCGTCACGTTCATCGGCCCACCACCCGAGGCCATCGAAGTCATGGGTGACAAGATCAGCGCCAGAGCGGCAGCGGAGAAGGTCGGCGTCAGCGGGGTTCCCGGCAACACCGAGTTCCTGTCGAGCCCAGAGCAGGTCGTCGCCTTCGGCGAAGAGTACGGCTGGCCAATCGCCATCAAAGCAGCCTTCGGTGGCGGCGGTCGTGGCATGAAAGTGGTCGAGTCCGCCGACCAAGCAGCAGACGCCCTCGAGTCAGCTCAGCGAGAAGCAACGGCGTACTTCGGCCGTGATGAGTGTTACGTCGAGCGCTACCTGACGAAGCCTCGCCACATCGAGATCCAGGTCCTCTGCGACAGCCACGGCAACGGTGTCTACCTTGGAACCCGGGATTGCTCGGCCCAGCGGCGCCACCAGAAGCTGATCGAAGAGGCGCCCGCTCCTGAATTGCCCGAAGACATCACCACCGCCATGGGCGAGGCCGCCCTCAAGGTGGCCATGGGTTGCGGATACACCAACGCGGGCACGGTCGAGTTTCTCTATGAGTCTGGCGAGTTCTTCTACCTGGAGATGAACACCCGCCTCCAGGTGGAGCACCCGGTGACCGAGCTTGTGACCGGCGTAGATCTTGTTGCTCAGCAGCTCAAGGTTGCCGCCGGAGAACCACTTGCGTTCGACCAGGCCGGTGTGGAAATCCGAGGCCACGCCATCGAGATTCGCATCAACGCCGAAGATCCGGCCGGTGGCAGGTTCCTGCCGTCGCCGGGGCCCATCACAACGCTGCGCCCACCGTCGGGCTTCGGTGTTCGCTGGGACGGCGGCTATGAGTCCGGCGACGAGATCAGCCAGTTCTACGACAACCTTGCAGGCAAGCTGATCTGCTGGGGCGAAGACCGCGACATCGCCATTGCCAGGACGCTTCGAGCGCTCAAGGAAATGGTCGTCGAAGGGGTGGCAACCACCATCCCTGCCGACATCGCCATCTTGGAGCACCCGGACTTCGGGGCCGTTGAACACTCCACCAAGTGGGTCGAGGACGTTCTCGACTTGAGCCAGGTGACAAAGCCGGACGGGCCGAGCACCGAAGGCGAAGAGGCCGAGCCGAAGCAGCGACGAGATGTCGATGTTGAAGTCAACGGCAAGCGGTTCAGCGTGTCGATGTGGATTCCCGAGTCAGACCTTGCGCCGGCAGGCAAGGCGGCAGCAAAGCCGAAGCGGCGCAGCTCAGGAGCCGGTGCGGCCGGCGGCAGCGGATCGGGCGACGTTGCCGTCCCAATGCAGGGCACCGTCGTCAAGGTGCTCGTCGAGGTCGGCCAAGAGGTCGAGGCCGGTGAGACCGTGATCGTGCTTGAGGCGATGAAGATGGAGAACAACGTCAGCGCCGAGAAATCCGGCACCGTCAAAGAGGTTCGCGTCGTTGCGGGTCAGAGCGTCGGCGGCGGCGACATCGTCGTTGTCATCGAATAGTTGTTGTTATCGAATAGCCGTTGTCATTGAATAGCCGTTGTTATCGAATAAGCGTCGTTCAGCGACTACTCGTTAGGGCGAGAGCAGCCTGACGGGACCGTCCAACTTTTGGTTGAGCAGCGCCATCAGCGCTTCGACGGCGTCTCCGGCAGGTTCGGGGATTGGCCCGCCGATCAACACCTCGGCGGCGCCCATGGCGTCCACCACGTCGAATATCTCGTCTGCGACGTCGCCCGATCTGACGACGACTCGCACGGGAACATCCTGTAGTCCGGTCTGACGTTTCGTCAGCTCCAGTTGGGCATCGAGCAGCCATGACAGTTCGTCTTTGGCCAGGCCGAGCATGACCTCTTCGACGTCGCCGAAGGTGCCGTCGTCAAGAATGGCCAGGTATAGCAGGGACCGTTCGGTGTCGCTGGCGGTGTTCATGGCGTCTCGGAGCGCTGCGGCGCGACCGGTGCCACCCCAGGAGACGTAGACCAGTTCAGGGTGCTTCTCAGACACCGGATTCGCTCCCCCTTTCGAATGTTGGGATGCCATCGGTTTCCCAGCGCTCCTCCAACAGTTCGAGGGCGGCGAGGCGGTTGTCCAGCTCCACGCTGATGTCTTCGGCCACGGCGGTTTCGATCAAGCCGGAACGCACGATCTCCGACAGCGCGATGCGTTCCGCGGTCAACGCCTCGCGCCTGCCCTGCAGCAACATCGCAACTTCAAGCTCCGGGTGGTCGCCGAAGTGTCCCCGTAGCGCCCGGGAGTGGTCTGACACGTCTCGCTGGTAGGTCGCTCCGAGCGAGTCCGCCATGTCGGCAAAGAGCACGCCATCGGCACCGAGCCGGGCCACTTCGGACTGACCCGCCCGAGCCATGTAGATCCTGGCCTGGTGACGCTGCTGGGTCAGTTCGTTCGTTGCCTTGCCAGACATGCCAAGGCGCTGCATGAGGCTGGCAATCGTCGTGCCCTGGATCAGAAGGGTGAACAGCACAACGCCAAAGGTCATGGCCTGGACCGTGTCAACGGTTGCCTGGTCGAACATCTCGGGTGTGATGGTCAATACCAGCGCAAGCGAAATGGCTCCTCTCAGTCCCGCCCATACCATCACGTGGCGGAACGCCTTCGGGATGTGCCTGCTCGGCTGGACCACATCGGTCAGTGCGGCCAGGGCGTACACCAGTACCGCCCGCAGCGCGAGCACGCCGACAACACCGATGAGTACGGCGCCAAGCTCTTGACGCAGCAGCTCGAAACCGATCCGCAGTCCGATGACCAGGAACACCATCGAGTTGACGAGGAACGTCAGGAACTCCCAGAAGTGCTCCAGGGTGAGGCGGGTGGAGGGTGAGGTGTTCGACAACCCCACATTGCCAACCATCAACCCGGCGGCGACCACCGCCAAGATGCCCGAGAAGTGAAGACCGTCCTCACCGATGACCTTGCCGAATTCTTCGGCCAATAGAAACGAGCCGTACGCAACCGCAAGGGTGGCGGTGGTTTCAATCAGCGGATCGTCGACCCGGGCCAGGAACACCGCGCCAACCAGGTAGCCAAGGGCCAGCCCGACCGCCAAGCCGCCAGCCGACACCACCACGAACTGTGTTGCCGCTCCACCGACGGTGAACGCCTCGCCGGTGGCGGCCTCGATGGCAAGTCCAAAGGCAACCACCGCCACAGCGTCATTGAACAGCGATTCGCCCTCGACCAATACCGAGAGTCGCTTCGGCGCGCCGAGCGCCTTGAAGAAGGCGATTACCGCCACCGGATCGGTGGCCGATATCAGCGCGCCAAACGCCAGCGCGGCAGCCCACGGCAACCCGAGGGTGACGTTCACCAAGGCGCCGATGGCCAGCGTCCCAACGAACGTCCCGATCAACGCGAACAGGAGGATGGGCGTCAGATCCGCTTTCAGCTTGCTCCACGGAAGGTGCAGGGTCGCTTCGAACAGCAGCGGCGGTACCAGCAGGAACAAGATCAGCTCTGGCGAAATGTCCACCGCCACCAGCTCGCCCAACACCGAGGCGCCAAATCCGGCGATGACCAGCGCCACCGTGTAGGGAAATTTGAACCGTGCGGCCAGGACCGCAACACCCGCCGCTATGGCCAACAGAACGACTGCCGCCGTCTCCTGAGCCACGAAGTCGCTCTCTTCGGCCGCCAGGAAAACTGCCTGGGTGTCGACGAATGGGTCGCCTTGAACTATCGGGAAAGTAGCCATGCCTCGCAAGAAACTAGCGAGCAATGCAGCTGCTTGCAGCTCAGCGTTGGATCATTGCAATCACTTCTCTGGCACTTCGCTGGCAATAGGCCGGTCGCTACTCCGCGGCCTCGCCGAGCACCTCGGACAGCGCCGGGTGTACAAAGAGCGATTCGACGAGGTCTTGCACGGTGAGGTTTGCGCTCACCGCCAGCGCCAGAACCGAGATGAGCTCGGCGGCGTGGCGTCCGACGATCGAGCCACCCATGACTTCGCCGGTGGCCGGATCGGACACGATTTTGACGAATCCTCGAGAGTCGTTGTTGATCAGCGCCTTGGCCGAGACCGAGAACGGCACTTTGGTCACCCGGATCTTGCGACCCTCGGCGAACGCATCGGCTTCGGCGATGCCGACGTCGGCGATCTCGGGGTCGGTGAAGATGGCCGATGCCGCTTTGTCGTAGTCGATGTGGCGGTGGGGACCGGCGTGAAGCCCCATGGCGTGCTCGGCGATTTTCCGGCCCTGGGTTGATGCCACCGATGACAGCGGCAGTTTTCCGGACAGGTCGCCTGCCGCGTAGATGTTGTCGATGTTGGACCGACAGTTGTGGTCGATGGTGACGTAGCCGTAGTTGGACTCAACGCCGGCAGCCTCAAGACCCAGGTCATCGCTGTTCGGGATTGAACCGATGGCGAGCAGCACGTGGGTGCCCTCGGCCACGCGGCCATCGTCACAGAAGACCTTGACGCCGTCGTCGGTCCGCTCGATCGAGGTTGCTCGTGCGCCCATGAACAGCCGGACGCCGCGGTCGAGGAAGCTCTGTTCCAGAACGGCGGCAACTTCGGGGTCCTTCTCAGGAAGGACCTGTTGTCGGGAGACGATGAGGGTGACGTCGGAGCCGAACGAGTTGAACATGTGGACGAACTCCACACCGGTCACACCCGAGCCGACGACGATGAGGTGGCCGGGCAGCTCTGGCGGCGGGTACGCATCCCTGGTGCTCAAGATCCTGTCGCCGTCCACCTTTGCCCAGTCGGGGATGCGAGGGCGGCTGCCGCTACTCAGCACGATGACGTCGGCGTCGATCACCTCGACCTGGCCGTTGACCGTCGTCACCTCGACCTGTTTGTTCGAGAGCATCCGGCCGTGACCATTGATCAGCCTGACACCCTGGCTCGACAACAGGTCGGTGACCGATCCCTCAAGCCGTTCACCGATGTCCTCGATGCGCTTCTTCAGCGCCTCAAAGTCGAGGAGCACCTCAACCTTGGCGAGCCCCATTTCGGTGGCGCCCTTCATCATCGACATGGCGCCACCGGTGGCGATCATCGCCTTCGACGGAATGCAGTCGAGCAGGTGGGCGGCACCGCCGACGAGGTCACGTTCGATCAGGGTGACTTTCGCCCCGAGCCGAGCGGCATGGGTGGCACACGTGGTGCCGCCGGGGCCGCCACCAATAATGACGAAGTGTTTGGAGTTCTCCGAGGTGCCGCTCATCTGATGCACGACCGTTCTTTCTGTCGTTGGACTGGGCCGTCCGGTGGTCGCTCCCGACCCTATCGGCTTTAGACAGTGTGTCTGTCCAGCTCCGAGCCGATCGGGGCGATGTCGTTCACACCCATGTCGTCGCTCACGTTCGCGCCGAGATCGACGAGGTTTTGCACCCCGTCGATCGGGTTGACTGCAGCCGCGTCGCTTCGATCGAGGTCAACCCCGGTGAAGGTCGACGGATCGATATCCAACATGAGTGCGTAGGTTGCGGCCATCTGCTCGGCCGCTTGGTCCCAGGAGTAGCCGGTCACCTGGGCTCGACCCGCAGCAGCGAGCTGCAGCTTCAGGTCGTCATCATCCAGGATTGACAGCAGAGCGCCAGCCAGCGCGTTCGGGTCACGAGGCTCAACCAGGACGGCGGCTCGACCCGCAACCTCGGGGATGGCCCCTGCAGAGGTGGACACCACCGGGACACCGGCGTGCATGGCTTCCAAAATCGGAAGGCCAAACCCTTCGTAGATGGAGGGGTATGCCAACAGCTCGGCTCCGGCCAGCAGGTCCGCTTTCACGGGATCGCTCACGTAGCCCAGACGTCGGATCTTGTTACGCACACCAAGCTTGTCGATCACCTCGTCAAGCTCCTTGGCTCCCCAACCCTCGGCGCCTGCGATGACCAGTTTCAGGTCGGGCATGATCGGCCAGACCGCGGCCATGGCCTTGACCAGGCTTACGTAGTCCTTGCGAGGCTCGATGGTGCCGACCGCCAAAATGTAGGGCGCTCCGACGAGGGAACGACCCCGTGCGCCGTCGCCCGCCGAGACAGGCTCAAAGCCGTTGCGGATGGTATGGATTCGGTCCGGGTCAATCCCCAGTTCTGCCTCAAGCTCGTTGGCAACAAAGGTTGAGACCGCGTGCACATGAGCCCCTTCTTCCACCGCCCGTCGAAGGTGAGTCGGGTAGTAGCGACTGTGGGCGTCCACAAGCTCGGGGAATCGCCAGGCGGTGAGGTCGTGCACGGTCACTAGCCTTGCCGCTGAGTCGCTTGGAGGGACGATGTAGTTCGGCCCGTGGATCAGGTCGAACCCTTGAAGTTTCGGCCGGTCAAAGCGACGCCATGCGCTGTGGGTCAGTCGGGCCGGCAGCGGCATCGGCCGCATGGCCCAGCCTGGCGGCATCACCTGCGAGAGACGGTTTCGACCACGCCAGCTGACGAGTACCCCGGTGAGTTCCATCGACGGATACCGAGGCAGACGAGCGGCGAGTTGTTTCACCATCTGGCCGACTCCGGTGGTGGAGCCGAGCAGCGCGGTGACATCCATGGCAATGCGAGTTGATGAGAGTGCGGCGGCAGTCACCAACGCACCTTATCGACCTCCCGCACACGTGAAGTGGATGACAAACAGCCATATACACAGCCATCTTTTGGCATCATTGTTGCTGTTTGTCGATTCATCTACATTTGCTATTTGCCTCTATTGGCAGAACGTTCTTGTTTCCACCGTAGTAATTATCTGACAGATTGCGTCATTCATGGACACTCCAGCCAGGCGGGCTGTATTAGGGTTGGAGGTCCCATGGCTGATCTCACACCTGCAAGCGACGCACGGCCACAGCGCTCCATCCTGGCCGACCCGTCAGATCTCCCCGACAGTCCACCGGCAGCAATAGCGGTCGACGGCGTGTCCAAGTCGTTCAACATCGGCTCGGAGCCAGCAAAGACGCTCAAGGACCGCCTGCTGTCGTTTCGAGGCCAGGACTCCCATATCGTCCAGGCGCTCTCCGGGGTGGATTTCGAGGTAAAACAGGGGGAGTCGTTCGGCATCCTCGGCCACAACGGCTCCGGCAAGAGCACACTCCTCAAGATCATGGCCGGAACCATCAGGCCGACCGAAGGACGGGTTCGAGTCCGGGGGCGCCTCTCGGCACTGCTCGAGTTGGGTGCCGGTTTCCATCCCGACCTCAGCGGCAGGGAGAACATCTACCTCAACGCCTCCATCCTCGGATTTCCGCGGTCGAGAGTCGACGATATTTTCGAAGAAATCGTCTCGTTCGCTGAGCTGGAAGAATTCATTGACCTTCAGGTGAAGTTCTATTCGTCCGGCATGACTGCCCGACTGGGCTTCGCTGTTGCAACAAACCTCGACCCGGATGTACTGCTTGTTGATGAAGTGCTCGCCGTTGGTGATGAGGCGTTCCAGCTGAAATGCATGGAGCGGGTACACCGGTTCCGGGCGATGGGCCGCACGATGGTCATCGTGAGCCACGGACCGGAACGCATCCGTGAACTCTGCGACCGAGCGCTGGTCCTGGAGCGTGGCCGAATGCTGCACGTTGGCAGCGTCACCGAAGCCATAGAGACCTACCGGGCCGCGCTACACGACCCGAGCACCCGGTCGATGCCGTCCAAGGACGGTGTCGCCAAGCCGTCGGGGCCCGCCAAGGCTGACAGCGTCGGCATAGACGAGGCACAGCCACGGCCCGTCTCGCTGCTGTCTGCAGAAGTGCTCGACGCCGGCAGCGAAGTGCCGTTCATGCCCGGCGAAACCGTACGGATTGTTGTGACCTACGAGCTGGTCGAGGCCGTCGACTTCCGGATCAGGCTGGCGCTGCGCAGCCAGGACAACATGGTCATGATGAATCGTTCGACCACCGACGTTCTCGATGGACCACTCCCCTCAACACCGGGCAAGGTCGAGCTGCGCTTCACGATCGACAACATCCCACTGCTGGATGGCACCTATCGCTTTGCGGTGGTTGCAGAGACGCCGGACGCCTCCCATGTGTATGACCGGATCATTCCCACCGAGGCGGAGTTCACTGTCAAAGGACCGGACCCGGCGTTTGGCCGTGTGTCGATGAACATCACCGGCGAGATCGGCACCGGAGGCCCTACCGACGGCGGCATCACCGTGACGGCCGACAGCTCGCCAAGCGCTGACACAGACCCTGCAACTGACACAGACCCTGCAACAGACACGGACCCTGAAACAGACACGGACAGGGTTGACCTGCGGTCATCCGCCGCTCCCCTGTCGACGCCTCGCTGAGCTACAGCGCTGGCCAGCTGCGCTACAGCCGTTCGGCGAACGAACCTTCCAACCGGGCGAAGACCCGCAGGCCGACATACAACATGATTGCCGCACCAACCCCCGAGACCGCCAGGTTCTGCAGGTACCACGAGGTTGGCCGCAACATCAGTTCGAAGTTGGCCTGGTCCTCAAGGGAGAAGTTCGTCGGGTTGTACATGACCCGCTGGAACGTGATGACCAGCGGGGTGATCGGGTTGAGCATCGCCAAGCGTTCCGCGCTGACCCCGAACTGGTCTCGGAGTGCGTTGCCGATGAAGTCATAGCGGTAGACGATCGGCGTAAACCAGAACAGAGCGAGAAACGCCAGTTCCAAGAAGTGCTGCACGTCCCGGTAAAAGACGTTGAGGGCGGACAGCATCAGCCCAAAACCAACCGCCATCACCATCGTGATGATCATTGCCGGGATGAGCAGCCACAGCATCGACCACTCCGGAGACTGTCGAAAGGCGGCGAGGCCGACGCAGAGAATCGCCAGACGGCTCAGAAACGGAACGATGTTTGATGCCACCGAGGCGATTGGCAGGATCTCCCGTGGGAACCAGATTTTCTTGACCAGCGGCGAGTTGGCGACCACCGAACTGGTCGCACCGGTCACCCCGGCGGAAAACAGGTCGTAGACCAGCAGTCCGGCCAGCAGGTTTAGTGCGTAGCGCGGCACTCCGCTGGGCAGCAGGAACGTGAAGACCACGCTGAAGATGCCGAGGTAGAGCAGCGGGTTCATCAGGTTCCAGGCCACGCCAAGGATGCTGTTCTTATGGCGAACCTTGATTTCGCGGCGGGTCAGGTTGGCCAGCAGCTCGCGATGTTTGGCAACGTCTCCCAGTCTGCTCAGTGGGTTCGGTGGCCGAAATCCGGCCTCGACCAGGTCGATCATCTCGCCGGACGCGTCGGGATCGCTATGGGTGCTTGCGGCGGTAAGCATGAGACCAACCTTAGTTTCTCTCGGACCGGTTCCAGCGGTCTTGGAGATACATAGGAGTTCAGCGGGTAGGCACAGCGCAAAGCTCCTAACACGATGAACTCCAGGCCCAGGGGAGGCGCGCTAGCGCCCCCCCGCCCGGGCCATATGGGTTCGGTCTTGTGACGACAATTCGCCTGGTTTCCCAGGTCCGACAGGCCCGTCTACCCTGGCCGATATGGCCGACAACACATACTCGGAGTGGGAACGCCGGGCAGAGGCGGAGCTGAAGGGTCGTCCCATCGATGAGCTCGATGTGACCACCCCGGAACAGATCACCATCAAGCCGCTCTACACCGAGGCAGACCTCGAAGAGGTTGACCACCTGGGCACGACGCCGGGTGAGCCTCCGTTCATTCGCGGCCCTCGTTCCACGATGTACACCCACCGCCCGTGGACCATTCGCCAGTATGCAGGCTTCTCGAC
>CAZSTV010000098.1:5099-6479 GCA_964609665.1 uncultured Acidimicrobiaceae bacterium | reverse complement strand
ATTTAGGGTAGGCGGGACGGACATGCGCCAGCGTGTTTTCACGGGTCTGGAGGATCGGGTATGAGCGACAAGACAGCGGATTGGCGGGCGTTGGCCGAGTGCGAATTGCGCGGGCGCGAGCTGGACGATCTCACATGGGCGAGCCCCGAGGGGATCGCGGTCAAGCCGCTCTACACCGCCGAAGACATCGAGAGTGTCGATCACCTCGGTTCCGTGCCCGGTGTCGCCCCGTTCACCCGAGGACCACGGGCAACGATGTATACTGGCCGGCCCTGGACCATTCGCCAGTATGCAGGCTTCTCGACCGCCGAGGAGTCCAACAAGTTCTACCGGGCCAATCTCGCCGCCGGACAGATGGGGCTCTCGGTTGCGTTCGACCTGGCAACCCACCGTGGTTATGACTCCGATCATGAGCGGGTAGTCGGCGATGTCGGCAAGGCCGGTGTCGCTATCGACTCGGTCGAGGACATGAAGATTCTGTTCGACGGCATACCGCTCGACAAGATGACGGTCTCGATGACCATGAACGGCGCGGTTCTTCCAATCCTCGCCTGCTACGTGGTTGCTGGCCAGGAGCAGGGCGTCGACACCGAAAAGCTCGCCGGCACGATCCAGAACGACATCCTCAAAGAGTTCATGGTTCGCAACACCTACATTTACCCGCCGGAACCGAGCATGCGCATCGTGGCGGACATCATCGGCTACACCGCCAGGAACATGCCGAAGTTCAACTCCATTTCAATCTCCGGCTACCACATGTTGGAGGCGGGAGCGCCCGCCGACCTTGAGCTCGGCTACACCCTGGCCGACGGTCTTGAATACGTCCGGGCCGCCCTCAAGGGTGGACTCGATGTCGACGCGTTTGCCGGACGGCTGAGCTTCTTCTTCGGCATCGGCATGGACTTCTTCATGGAGGTGGCAAAACTCCGGGCCGCCAGGTTGCTGTGGTCCGAGCTCATGGCCGAGTTCGAACCAAAGAACCCGCGGTCCTCCATGCTGCGTACCCACTGCCAGACCTCCGGGGTATCACTGACCGAGCAGGACCCGTACAACAATGTGGTGCGCACAACGGTCGAGGCGATGTCGGCGGTGCTCGGCGGAACGCAGAGCCTGCACACAAACGCCTTTGATGAAGCCCTCGGCCTTCCGACCGAAACCAGTGCCCGGATTGCCAGAAACACCCAGTTGATTCTGGCCGAGGAGTCCGGGATCACCCGCTCGGTCGATCCGCTCGCCGGCAGCTACTACGTGGAGAAACTGACTGCGGACCTCGCCGATCGGGCACGGGCAGTGATCGCCGAAGTCGAGAAGCTTGGCGGCATGACCGCCGCCATCGATCAGGGCCTTCCAAAGCTTCGCATCGAAGAGGCTGCCGCCCGC
>CAZSTV010000098.1:2478-5089 GCA_964609665.1 uncultured Acidimicrobiaceae bacterium | reverse complement strand
CACTGAAACTGGTCGTGCCGCCATCATCCCCGCCGCCGCACGCCGCCAGGCCAGAATCGATCAGGGCCTCGATGTGATCGTTGGGGTCAACAAGTACGAGACAGACGGCGACACCACCGTCGACGTGTTGGACATCGACAACACCGCTGTCAGGGAGCAACAGATTGCCAGACTCAACGAGGTCCGGGCGTCGCGCGACGAAGCTGCCTGCACCGAGGCGTTGAACCACCTCACCAAGGCGGCCGGTCAGGTCTCGGTCGGCGACGAGAACAACCTGCTGTCGGCCTGCATCGAAGCGGCCCGAGCCAGAGCGACCGTCGGAGAAATGTCGGATGCACTCGAAGAGGCATACGGCAGACACCAGGCAGCAACCAAGATGGTCAGCGGTGTGTACGCCTCCTCCTACGAGGGTTCGGATGACTTCGACGCAATGCAGACGCTGGTCAACGAGTTTGCCGACCGTCACGGCCGCCGGCCCCGAATGCTGGTTGCCAAGATGGGCCAGGACGGCCACGACCGGGGCGCCAAAGTGATTGCCACATCCTTTGCCGATCTCGGCTTTGACGTTGATGTCGGCCCGCTGTTCCAAACGCCGTCCGAGGTGGCCCAGGATGCGGTCGACAACGACGTACACATCGTTGGGGTGTCATCACAGGCGGCCGGCCACAAGACTCTGGTGCCGGAGCTGATCAGCCAACTCGGCGATCGTGGGGCAGGACATGTTGTGGTGGTGTGCGGCGGCGTTATCCCACCGCAGGATTATGACTTCCTCACCGAGGCAGGCGTTGCCGCCATCTTCGGACCGGGAACCAACATCATCGACGCGGCAAAGACCGTGCTGTCGGTGACGCCGGTTCCGGGCTGAGGGGTACCGCGCCGGAGCGCACCCGGGGAAATAGACTCAGACGGTGACATCTGATCTTGCCACCGCCGTTGTCGGCGGCGACCGTCGAGCCCTTGCCAAGGCGATAACCCTCGTCGAGTCAACCCGGCGCGACCACAACGTCGAGGCCGAGGCGCTCGTTGCCGAGCTGCTCCCGTCCACCGGTTCCGCAGTTCGCATTGGCGTCACCGGGTCGCCAGGGGTTGGGAAAAGCACCTTCATCGACGCGTTCGGTTCGTTGGTGGTCGGTAGCGGACATCGTCTTGCGGTCTTGGCCGTCGACCCGTCGAGCACCTCGGCCGGCGGTTCGATTCTTGGCGACAAGACCCGCATGTCCGAACTTGGTGCGAATCCCGACGTGTTCATTCGCCCGTCGCCATCGGGTGGCAGCCTCGGTGGCATCGGCAGACGAACCAGAGACGCAATCCTGCTGTGTGAAGCGGCCGGATATGACGTCATCCTGGTGGAAACCGTCGGCGTTGGTCAGTCCGAGACGACCGTGGCCACCGTGACCGACCTGTTCCTGTTGTTGGTCGGGCCCGGCGGTGGCGATGACCTGCAGGGCATCAAGCGGGGTGTCATGGAACTGGCCGACCTCGTCGTGATCAACAAAGCCGATGGTCACCAGGCCGACCTGGCCCAACAGACCGCGGCGGACTACCGACTGGCACTACACCTTGTACGACCAAAGCGGGCGGACGCGCCGACCGAGGTACTGGCGTGTTCCAGCACCACCCGACAGGGCGTTGACGAGGTCTGGCAACAGCTGCAGGCCCTCCACGGCGCTCTGGCCGAGAGTGGACAGCTCGCTGAGCTCCGGAACCAGCAGGCCATCACTCAGCTCGAAGATGAGATCCGCTCCTCGCTCTTCGCCAGGGCCGCGGCCAACGAGCAGTTCAAGAAGGAACGCACCGAGCTTGAACACGCCATTGCCGCACGGCAACTACCGGTGTCAGCGGCGGCCCGGCAGTTGATCGAGTTGCTTCTCGGCGAAATCTAGCTGGCACCTGCACCAACGAGCCCGACCATCGGGTGCGGCCGCCTGCGCCGTCGGTCAGTCTGCGAAGACCGGACGGCCGGAGGATACGACGCGCTCGAGGTAGGCACCGTACCCACTCTTGAGCAGCGGCTGAGCGAGCGCGGCCAGCTGGTCATCATCGATCCAGCCCATCCGCCACGCCACCTCTTCGATACAGCCAATCTTCACGCCCTGTCGTTGCTCCAGCACCCGGACAAACTCCGACGCGGCGACCAGAGAGTCAAAGGTGCCGGTATCCAGCCAGGCAAACCCTCGGCCGAATCGCTGCACGTTCAGCTGGCCAGCGTCCAGGTAGGCCCGATTGACATCGGTGATCTCAAGCTCACCCCTCGCTGAGGGACGTATCTGCTTTGCGATGTCCACGACCTGTTTGTCAAACACGTACAGGCCGGTCAGCGCCCAATTCGACACTGGAACGTCGGGCTTTTCCTCGATACTGGTTGCGTTGCCGACGTGATCGAAACTGACCACGCCGTAGCGCTGCGGGTCGGAGACCTCCTGGGCGAAGACGGTGGCGCCGGAAACATCCGCCACCGATCGCTGCATGAGTTTCGCCAACCCGCCGCCGTAAAACAGGTTGTCACCGAGGATGAGGGTGCATCCGTCACCGGACAGAAAACGCTCGCCGATCAGGAACGCCTCGGCAATGCCGTTCGGTTCGGCCTGGGTGGCGTACTGGATCTCAAGAC
>CAZSTV010000098.1:0-2468 GCA_964609665.1 uncultured Acidimicrobiaceae bacterium | reverse complement strand
CTCCCGTCACCGAGCAGGCGATGAAACGCCACCTCGTCCTCGGGGGTACAGATGATGAGGATCTCCCGAACCCCGCCGAGCATCACCGTTGACAGCGGGTAGTAGATCATCGGTTTGTCGTAGACCGGCAGCAGTTGCTTCGAGACAGCGACGGTCAGAGGGTGGAGCCGGGATCCGGTCCCGCCCGCCAAGATGATGCCCTTCATGCGCTTGGTCCGGATCGCCCGTTGCTGCCAACCGGGCTGGTGCCGTTTCCAGACTGCGGCGCGGCGCCAATCGGTTGCATCTCGCAGGTCTTCACCGTCATGTTGTGGTCCAGGTCCTGGCGGTCGAGCTTCTCCGACACCGCCCGAAGCGCGTCGCGCCAGGGAGAAAGCACGTGCCCATAGGCCGCTGCGAAGGCGTCGCTACTGATTCGAGAGTCGGCAGGCCGCCTGGCCGCCAGCGGATACTGGTCGGTGCTGAGTCTGGCAAGGCGGACACCGTCTCTGGTCCCGTCCAACCGCAACACCTCGTCCGCCACGTCCCACCAGGTCGCGTCATCGGGGGAGGCAACGTGGAACACGCCGGTGTAACGAAGGCCGGAACGGATGGCGACGACGATGGCCGCCGCCAGCTCGTCGGCCGATGTGGGGCAACCGTATTGGTCGTCAACCACTTCGAGGGAGTGGCGAACCCGGCCGAGCCTGCGAATGGTGCGAACGAAGTTGTGGCCGGTGCTGCTGTACAACCACGACGTTCGGATCACGAGTGAGTCTGGGAGGCTCAGCGCGCTGAGTTCGCCCGCTCGCTTCGAACGGCCATAGACACTCAGCGGGTTGACCTGATCGTGCTCGGTGTACCACCCTGGGGTGGCGCCGTCGAACACGTAGTCGGTCGAGATGTGGATCAACTTCCCACCGACCTGACCGACGGCCTCAACAAGATGCTGGACCGCCCGGTGGTTGACCTGGGCCGCAAGCTCGGGGCGCTCTTCGGCCGTGTCCACCGCGGTGTAGGCCGCGGCGTTGATGACCACTTTCGGCCGCCACTGTGAGATGTAGGCCCGAACCGCAGCAGCGTCGCCAAGGTCGAGCTGATCTCTCGTGGCTGGGAGAACGAAGGTGCCGACCGGCCAGTCCTGGGCGACCAGAGCAGCCCCCAGTTGGCCTGATGCTCCGAGAACAAGGATCCGGTCAAGCGGTCCCGTGTCAGTTGAAGACATGACCCTCCCGCCGGAGTTCGCTAAGCAAGGGGGCGGCCGCGTCCTTTTCGGAAAGAGCGGCCCGGTCTGGATCGACCGGCCAGTCGATGTCGAGGGCCGGGTCGGACCAGCTCAAACAGCGCTCAGCGGCGGGATCGTAGAACCCGGTGACCTTGTAGCTCAGCACCGTGTTGGGCTCGAGGGTGCAGAACCCGTGAGCCATCCCTTCCGGGATCCACAGCTGTTGGCCTCGCTCCGCGCAGAGTTCCAACATCAGGTGTTTGCCAAACGTTGTCGAACTCGCTCGCACGTCAACCACCACGTCGGCCACCCGACCGGACAGCACCCTGACCAGCTTGCCCTGGGCGCCGGGTGCCAGCTGAAAGTGCAACCCGCGTACGGTGCCGATGGCGGTGGAGCGCGACGTGTTGTCCTGCACAAACTCCACATCGTGGCCAATGGCGTCTGCGAAGTCTCGGGCGTTGAACGTTTCCTCGAAATACCCCCTCGCGTCCTCAAATCTCGTCGGTGAGATGAGAGTGACGCCAGCAAGATCCAGCGGTTTGGCGTTCAGCAATGTGTTGTTCCTTCCGGTTCGCCTGGTCAGGCCGCGCTGTGGTCAGCGGCCTGCCGGGACGTAGTTGTTGCTTGTTCCGCCGGAATCGTTTGTTGCCCCGCCAGGGGTGTTGTCTTGTGTGTGATCGACCAGTGTGGGGTCGATCGTCAATTGAGGTGACGGCCACAGCCGGGGCAGGTGGTCAACCCAGCCGGCGAGGCGCTTGCATTCGGTGACCACCGGATCGGGCGCCGGGAATTCCTCGGAACCCAGCGACAGATGGTGGGGATTGTCGAACCGGTCGTTGGTGAGCACGGTGCGCCACCGCTCGTGCAACAGCTCACGTTCCCAATCGTCAATGTGTGGATCTCGACTGGATGCTTCGAAGTGGGTAAGTACCGTCGCCGGGTCGACGACGGTCCTGTAGCCAAAGTCATCCAACTTGAGACACAGGTCGACGTCGTTGTAGCTCGACGGAAACTCAGGCGAGAACCCACCGACCTCACGAAATTTGTCGGCCGTTACCGCCAAACATGCGCCGGTGACGGCAAGACAGTTTTGCGGCACGAGCAACGAGTTCAGGTAGCCGGCATGATCGGCGTTGAACCGCTCGTAGCGATGAGTCGGGTGCCCGCCTCGTGACCAAATGCCAGCATGTTGGATGGTGCCATCGCCATAGAGAAGGCGAGCGCCGACGGCGCCGATGTCAGGCCGCACGGCATACATGAC
>CAZSTV010000097.1:5119-19880 GCA_964609665.1 uncultured Acidimicrobiaceae bacterium | reverse complement strand
CAAATTGGTATGAACCGGGCGCTAACCGGACGTTCGGTGGACGCTACGGGGCTACCAACCGGACGCCAGCTCGTGGCGACCTGGCCAACGTCGGAAAGAAATTCAGTCCTGTTGTCCCCCCTCGACGGGTAGTTGTGCGAGTTAGCTGGTAGGTCGCCGCAACTGTGGTCGGCCTATCGCGGCGCCGAAGCGTGGCGCTAGCGATTTCACACAGCAGGGGACAACCATGTTTTCGGAATTGGGCGCCAACGGTTCGGGTGAGCGGGAGCGGTCGGCGCGAGGTCGGCGCTTTGGTCTGCTCACGACCGTTGTGGCGGTGACCTTCACCGTTTTGGCAACGCTGGTGTCACCGGTGTCGGCCCAGGCCGCAGACACGACTCCCATCGGATTGGACGGAGCCGCCAGCGCGGTTGGGCTGGCGCAACTGGCTGCGTCACAGCTCGCCACCTGCTCCGGCGACGAGTTCCCGGGCGACATTGCGGCCGAAGATGCCGAGGCCAAGCTGTCATATGAGGCGCTGTGTGGCCAGGCATACGATCAGTTCAGCGGGTTCCATCGTTGCGACTGGGCGTCGGCCGGTTGGGTTTGCAGCGGGCCGGGTACCCGCTCGGGCGCCAACGATACCCCCGAACCCCCGACGCCAACGCCACCATCACCTACGCCAACACCAACGCCGGCCCCGGATGCCGAAGATACTGATGGTGGCCGGATTGTCGACGGTCGCTGTTTTGGTAGCCGTCGCGCCGCCACCGGAGGGTCTGATGGTGCTCAACAGGCCTACAACAACGACTGCAACGACGTGTATGACTCGGCCTCAGGGGTGCACCGCTGCGACTGGGCCGACACCGGTTTTGAGTGCTCAGGGCCGGTGGGCAGTGACACCCCCGATGTTCCGGTCACCGACACGCCAGGTGGCGACGAGGAGGAAGTGGCACAGGACCCCACGGTTGGTGGTCCCTCGGGCAATGGCCCACTTTTGCCGACGGGTCTCAGCGCAATCCCGGTTGTCGGTTACGACGAAGCGGTCAATCCCGATGGCATCCGGGTCAGTTGGTCAGCCGGTGGCGGTCCGGAGTCAATTGGTTTCAACATCAGTCGGGCCGAGGTCGATGGGGACGATGAGCTCACGTACCTGATTTCCATCGCCGATCGTTCCTGGTTTGTCGACTGCGATGTCGAGGCCGGAAAGACCTACCGGTACACCGTGTCGGCGTGGTCTGAGGGGCCCGAGTTCAGCTTTACGACCACGTCAAAGCGGGCGACCGCAACCGTGACCCCGGCGCAGTGCAAGTCACTTGTTCCCCCCGGCCCCTCCGGTGAGAACGAGCCCTCGACAGACCCCATCTTTGAGTCGGTGGCTCGAGATGTGAAGGTGCAGCCCGCCACTCCTCAGCAGGTCAAGATCGTCGGGTCCGGCAGCGGGGCTCGGCTCCAGTGGGAAATGCCAGCAAGCGCCCGCATGGTGTTTCAGATCACCCGCAACGGTCTCACCGAATCTGAAAGCGATGAGCAGTGGGGGCAGTTCTCGATCACCCCAGGGCACCAGGACATGGTGTTTGAAGGTCGGGGCGACGGCGGCGTCCGGTTCTCGATTCCGGTTGGTCAGTTCGCGCCGGGAGACAGCTTCGTCATCCAAGCTGTCCACCCGTATTCCTTCGAGGGCACCATCGAATACCAGGAGGGCTACAGCAACATCAACACCCGCTTCTCTCAGTCTTCGCGCTACGCCACCATCATCCGAACCAGCGGCAGCCAGACAATCCCCAACTTCTTGTCGACCCTTGGAACGTCTCAGGCCCCGCCGGGTTCATGGATTGGCGACCGCGATGACTGGAACAGCGTTGCGCAGTTCTCCGACAACTTCGATGGTTCTGGCAAGCTGGCCGATGCATCGAACAAGTGGTACTTCGCCCGCAGCGCCGGGGTTGATGACGGCCCGAGGCAACTCACACCCTCGTACCTGAGGGACCAGCGCCAGACCGATGAGCGCGCCGTGTTGGCCAACGGCAAACTGGAGATGACGGCCCGCATCAGCGACGGCACGTACTCCTACATCGGGACCGCTGACGACGGCGGCAACGGCTACAAGGTCGACCCGACGAACGGTGTGTTCGTTGAGGCGTCGGTTCGCCTTGACCAGATGACACCAGCGGACAACGCGTGGTGGGCCTTTTGGTTGATGGCGCCGGGCGGGTCCGGATGTGACGCCAACGGCGATCCGGTTCCTGGCGGTTCGAATGCCTACGACGGTCACGCAAAGACCGGCACGGAGATCGACCTGTTCGAGTTTGTGCCCGACCTTGGCAATGGGTTCAACCAAGCGGTCTTCCGCTACGAGGGCGGGCATGGCGAGAACTGTTCGAGTCCCGGTGCGGCCAAGCTTGCGCCGGGCGGCCGCAACTTCACCTACGAGGGTCCACGGTCGTGGCCCGAAGTGAACATGCCGCAGTACATGGATGGCCACTACCACCGTCTCGGCATGTACTACGCCCAGGACTGCTACGCGGTCTACATCGACGATGAACTGCTCTGGCAGGTAACCGAGCAGTCCAACCCGGGTTGGATCACGCCGACCACTCGAGAGTCGATTCGTCTCAGCTGGGAGATTCAGAACAGCCGGTCAACACCAGAAGGCCAAATCAACAACCCATGGACCTCTCGCGGCGGCTCGTTCTCCAACACCGCTTTGGACCGCGATCCCAAGGTGTTCATCGACTACGTCAACGTGTGGGAGAAGAAGGAGTCCGCCAACGGTCTGTGTTCCGGTGGCGCCGACCCGGAGCCCGTGCCCGAGGTTGATCCAGGTCCCGATCCCGACGTTGATCCCGAGCCAGATCCGGATGCTGATCCGACGTCTGAGATGGCAGCGCCTACCGGTGTTGTCGCTACCGCGTCGCCGGGTGCTGTCACTGTTACCTGGGACGCTGGGGACGGTGTGCGTCCCGATGGCTATGACGTCACCCGCAACGGTGAGCCGTACTGGAGCGTCGACGAGGCGACGTTCGTGGACGAGACAGTCGTGGCAGGGGAGTCCTACACCTATGCCGTGACGCCCTGGCTCGAAGGGCCCGGCGGCAACCAGGCGCTCCGCAAGTACGGCGACATCTCCGACGAGGTCAGCGCAACCGCAGTCGCCCCCGACCCTGACAGTCCGGTTGACCCTGTTGACCCTGTTGACCCCGAGGATCCAACCGACCCTGTAGACCCCGAGAATCCAACCGACCCCAACGACCCGTCTGACCCTGCTGATCCGGGTCCGACGTCTGAGATGGCCGCTCCTGGTGGACTGGCCCCGGCGCCGTCGCCAACCTCCATCACACTGTCCTGGAACGCCGGGGACGGTGTGCGTCCCGATGGCTATGACATCACCCGCAACGATGAACCGTTCTGGAGTGTCAACGACACGGTCTTTGTCGACGAGACGGTCGTCGCCGGTGAGACCTACCGCTACAAAGTCACGCCGTGGATCGAGGGGCCCGGTGGCGATCAGTCGCTCCGTAAGTACGGAGACGTTTCCGATGAGGTCAGCGTCACCGCCGCAGCGCCCGATCCTGACATCCCGGTCGACCCCAACGAGCCCGGCATCCCAACCGGTCTGGAGGCCGTCGTCGATGGCCAGTCGGTCAAGTTGTCGTGGTCGGCGGCGACCGGCCCGGTTGAGGGCTACCAGGTTCTGCGCCGGGCTGGCAGCGGCTCGTACCGGCCGGTGGCAACGATTGTCGACGGTTCGCTCCGCTGGACCGACACCACCGTCAACCTGACAACCTACGTCTACGCCATCCGGTCCTTCACGGCCCCACGGGGCCCAGATCTTGAGGCCACCTACAGCGCGTATAGCGACAGTGTTGAAGCGACCCCAACAAGCGAAGATCCAAGCGATCCTGATCCGGAGAACTTCGGTCCGATCGGCGTTCCCACCGACGTTGCAGCGACGGTCGTTGGACCTTCGGTCCATCTCTCATGGACCGATTCCTCGGGACCGGTCTTCCTCTACCGGGTGTTCCGTGATGGTTCGGAGGTTCCCGGTTCGCCGATCAGGGCGAACAGCTTTGTCGATAACCGGGCAGAGCCAGGCGAAGCTCACAGCTATCAGATACAGGGCATAGGCCAGAGCCCAGCCGACGGCGAGGCGGCCACGAGCGGCCTGAGTGCTCCGGCAAGCGCAACCATTCCTGTCGACGCCGAACCCGTGCTTGAGGGACTGGCGTTCTTCCTCTCGGCATCCGCAACGTTCGGTGCCATCAGGCTGTCCGGCTCAAAGCTTGTCGCCATCGAGGGCTACGACGTGTACCGCGATGGTGAGCTCTACGAGAGCCTCCCGGCCGTGAATCCTGAGCCGGGAATTGGTGGCTTCCCAAGCCTGTCGAGGACCATCCTCACCGACGAGGATGTCACACCCGGCGTCACGTATGACTACTACGTCACCCCGTGGGCCACCGTCGATGGCCAACGCCGCTATGGAGCGACGACCAGCTCGGTCTCGGTGACCGCCGCGTATGCCCCCGGCGACGACCCGTTCTCGGGCGACCCAGATCTTGCGCCGGTCGAGTTGACCACCGAGGTCAGAAACACCGTGGTCCGCCTGTCATGGAACCGGACCAATGCCGAGGGCTATCGAGTGGTCCGCAGGCTGGTCGACCCTGTGGCGTCCATCTTTGGAAACCTCGACAACTACCAGCAAGAGATCACCTACACGACCGAGACCGAATTGGTCGACCTGCGGGAGTTCACCAGCGTAGGTCTGGAGTTCGGTCTCTTTCCCGAGACGGACTACACCTACGAGGTCAGGGCGTACAAGGGTACGAATCGTGAATACGGCGAGCCCGCCACGGTTCAGATAACCACCGGCGAAGCGGCCGCAAAACCGGCCGAGGCAACCGACGTGTACTCGTTCTCCGAGATTGACCCGCAGACCCAGGAAGCGACCGTCACCGTGCAGTGGCGAGCACCGGAAGGCTGGGACACCGGCGACATCACTGGCTATCGGATCCACCACAGCGCCAGCCCGACCGAGACGTTGCTTGAGGCCGACATGACCGGCACCGCTGCCAACCCTGATCTGCGCAGCTACACGTTCGGGCCGGTCACCCCCGACAACTTCCGCTACGACTGGATCCTGGCCCACGGCTTTGACTTCACGATCCAGCCCTATCGGATGGATCTGGAGCCGGTGCAGGGACCGACGTCCGTGTCGACCCTGTCCGTCGGATTCTGGCCGGGATCGCCAGTGGTTGCCCCACTGCTCGACCCGCCGCAAGGCAAGGAGCATCCGTCGTATGCGACCGCGATCGACGCGCTGTTCCCGAACGCCACCGCCGAGCGTCGCGCCGTACTCACCAGGCTTTTCTGGCGAGCGCACGATCGTGTGCTCAACGGTTGGCAGGTCACGAGCTACCACAGCGATGAGACCAAGGACGTCAGCTGGGAGCTCGGTCTCTTCAAACGTCTGCTCGCCCTTGAGGGGTATGAGCCTCCGGCGGTGGTGCACCTCGACTTGGCGTTGGCGATCAAGTCCGTCACCGATGACCTCGGAGCGAAGGCGGCACCGTCTGGCTTGGCAGCGTTCATCCCCGGACAGCGAATGTCGGGAGATGGAACGCTGTTCACAAATCGATCCAGGCTCGGATCGCTTTCCTCCAAAGGTTGGACCAAGGAGGGGCGATCGAACCGCTACTTCGACAACCTCCCCAAGTTGGAGGGGATGCTCGAAGCGCTGCCCGATCCACCAAAGAACCCCAACCAGGTTGAGGAAATCGAGATTCTGGCGTTCGAACAAGCCGCCATGCTCTTGGACGTCTGGCCCGGCAAACGTCGGTACCTGTGGTCGGTGCCCGGCCACGTTGACAGTGGCTTTCACCCAACGAGGCGTCAAGAAATTGGGTCCGACGAGTATGAAACCGTTTCGGCCCCAACTGAGTTCTCTCGGCTGTGGAACGCCGCGTCGCGAGAGGATCGGTTGGCGTACTACGGGTTCGACGTCACCGGCTGGGACCTGGCGATGCCCTACGTCACCCTGTCGAAAGACATGGACCGGATCCAGGATGATCTGGAGGATTGGTGGACGCCACTGATCAAGGGGGTCATCGGTGCCGCCATCGCCTATGTGACGGGTGGAGCTGCGAGCGCCGCCTACGCCTCGTACTTCGGGGTTGCCGTCACCAGCCTTGGCGCCACGGCATTCGGGGCCGCTGTCGGGAGCTTCGTTTCCACCTTCTTCATGACCGACGGAGACTTGAGTGCGGCAGTGGAGTCCGCGTGGCGCGGGATGTTAGGTGCCGGCTTCGCTCACTACACCGCTATTCCAGTCGCGGACAGATCGACGTTCCAGGTCTTTGCCATCGCCATCATCGAGGGCGGACTGGCCAGAATCAACGGCCAGAGTTTCCAGCAGGCACTGCTGGAATCGCTGGGAAGACACTACGTGCCCGGCCTCGCCAGCTTCTTGGAGAAGCTAGAAAACGTCTCGCCGTTCGTCGCCGGGCTTGGCGGTGTGTTGGTCAAGTCCTACATCGACCACGGCGGCGACTGGGATCAGATGTCAGGCGATCTGGAACAGTACGCCTTCGACTATGCAGGTGAGGGCGTTACCAACTACGTCGGGACGAGGTTGGAGGCTGCCGAGTGGGGATCGTTGGGTGGCCATATCGCTGACCTGGCCGGACTGGCCGTGTCGAGCCAGGGTAGGCGGGAGGAATTTGAGGAGGAGGTCTTCAGGCGCCTTGGCGCCGAGATGGGCGAGAACGTCCGGAAGCTGTTCGGCGATAGCGACAGCTTCGGCGAAGACCTCACCGCCCACCTGGTCGAGACCTACCTGACCGCTCAGGGCAAGCCAGACGACCAGATAGCCAAGTTCTTCGATGATGAGATGAGTAGGTTCATCTTCGAGCGGGCGGGCCAGAAGTTCTCTGACGAAGCCAAGGGTCTGATGACGTCTGCCAATGGTGGTCAAACGTCGCCCTTGATCGATTCGCTGGCAGGGCTCATCAACGTTGCGGTTGCGAACTCGTGGAAGAGCCGGGACCAGTTGGAGTCCGCGGTTACCACCTACGTGGCAAACGAGCTCAAGGACGCCATCACCGCCGCGGTTCACGACGACTGTTCGCCCGCATGGGTCAACGGCCTCACAGACCGATTGGTGGACTCCGCGGTGGACGCAGCCATTTCGGGAGACAGCGACCAGATTGGTCAGAACGTTGGCAACTACCTTGTGGGCACGCTCGAGAGCGGACAGCTGGACAACGCAGCAAGCAACCCCGAAGCGTGTCAGAGCGCCGATGACCTTCCTGACGCTGGTACCGGAGGACCCGGTTTCAAGGTGTGGCTGCTGGATCTGCCGCAGTCGAAGATCAACCCGAGCGATGCGGCCAAGGCCGGCCTGGGCAATGACTACATCGAATCGCTCAGCTCCACGGTGATGGCCTCCCCGGCCTATCCCGGTCGCCAAATTCGGATTGACGCTGAAGTTGGGACGATCGAGACCGACGGCGGCCCCGGCGGGTGGATTGTCACCGACAGCCAGCTCACGGTCGAACGCCAGGGTCCCGACATCGTCGGGTTCGCCAGCCTCGAAAGCGAGGACGACGACGGTGGAACAACGAACCTGCCCGGCTTTGGCTCATGGTTGGTTGCGCTTGCGGAAACCGAGATCACACCACCGGGCACGACGCCGGTAAGCGAGGCGTTGAACGGTGTTGCCGTCGCTGATGGTGACGAATACTCGTCGTCGCTGTACCCCGACTTCCAGGTGAAGATAGGCGGCGCAACCGATTGTGATGGCTTTGCCGAGGCGACCATTCGCCAACGCCAGGGTGGCGGTCCCTGGACCGACACCAGCGAGGTTCTCACCGCCGTCCATGAGGACACCCGAGTGGTCGGGTTCCGGCAGCGAGTTGGGATTGAAGACGGCGTGTCGCTGGTGCAAGTCGGTGGTGTTGGCGCCGCTGGAGGCAGCGGAGGCATGGTATTTGCGCCTCTCATGGCGCCGAGGGCGGCAGTCAAACAGTGTCTTGATGCCCAGCAGTTCAAAGACTGGCTACTCGGTCCGTTGGACCTGCCGCGTCAGGTTGCGCTGGACATCAGTGGCGACACAACCACGGCAACTGCGAGGGAGGCGGGCTTTGATCGATTCAGCCTCGTGTTTGCCGACGACGAAGCCTTCGGACTTGTCGTTGAGAGGAACTCGGCCGGGATACCTCTGCCGTCGAACCTGTACGTAGGTATCAAGCGCAACGGCGGCGGTCACGTGATTGGGTTTGGCGAGGCCGACATTCCCACGCTGTTCGATTCGCTCGTCTCCGTCTTGACGGCAGGGGCCAACGAGGTGCTTGGTTCCTACATCGCCGCGATGAGCGGTTGTGCCGCCTCGTTGGATGAGAACCTCACCGCCATGAAAAGCGCCTTCTTAGAGCTGTGGCGCTCGGACAGCATCCTTGGCTACCTGGCTGATCAATGGGAGGCGATTCAAGAGATCATCGCCGCTTTCATTGCCGATCCAGCAGCGTTCTTTGAACAGTTCCTGAAGGACCTGCTCCGCGCCGACGAGTTCACCGAAGGAAACCGTGACCGCTGGGCGGGCATGATTCTGTGCGATATCGCTCTCGGTGTTGTGCTCGCGGGAATCGGTGGTGCGGCAGCGGGAACCTTCGCCCGTCTCTTCGCCAGGCTTCCCGAGATTAGGGCTTTCAAAAACGACCCGGACCGCAATCCTGACAGTGTCATCGGCAAGCCGTGCAACAGCTTCCCGACTGGGACGCTGGTGTTGATGGCGGACGGTTCTCGTCTACCTATCGATCAGATCCAGCCTGGCGATCGTGTGCTCGCCGCTGACGAGGAGACCGGTGTTTGGTCTTCCCGTGAGGTGTTGGATCAATGGTCACACCTCGACGACGGGGAGCTGGCCACAGTGTCGCTGGCCGACGGTAGCCAGGTGTCAGCAACCGATGACCACAAGTTCTGGGTGGACTCCGACGGCCGCTGGGTTGCGCTGGAAGACGTGCAGCCGGGCGACTTCCTCCTCACACCGCATGGGGTGACCGAGGTTGCTTCGGTCGACGTGTCCGGCCCGGCCCAGAGGCTGGTGTGGGAGCTCGACGTTGCCGTCGATGACACCTTCACCGTGCATACCGGCACACAAGACGTGCTGGTACACAACGCGAAGTGTCCGATAAGCGAGGCCGAGGTTAGGGACATCGAGCGCAACTTTGGACCGTTGAACCCGGTTGTTGTCGATGTCTCGAACGCTCGGAAGTTCGAAGGCGCTGAGAAGCCGCCGGAAGCGAAAGACCTCAACGGAAACTGGGTTGGCGGTTGGCAGCATGCGCCCTCGCCAGCGAACTGGCTCGGAGAGATCTACGACCTTGGTGCAGAAGGCTACGCCTATGAAATAAACGACTTTGTCGTGCTCTACAACCTGAACGGCTACCCGGACTTCTCGGCCTATGCCATTGCCTCTGTCGATATTGGGCCATTCACCGGTTCGAGGACGGGAGACTTCAAGGCGGCGAACGTTGAGATCGACCGACCTGACTTCGGCAACGAGGCCCCAGAGGGCTACACCTGGCACCACGTTGAGGCGACTCATATCGAGGGTACGACGATGACCGACGGCGGTGGCGTCATGGAGCTGGTCGACGAGCAAGTCCACAGCCTCTTCAGCCATTCCGGCGGTGTCTCTACCACTAGGTGATCGATAGGTTGATGCCATCGAGGAAGAGCCGGATGTCGAACGTATTCGCCAGTGCGACTACTGGCGTTGTGGTGAGCTGTTCGAGGCCTGGACTGCGAACCAGATCTTCTGTCGCAAGGCGTGCAGAAGCCGTCAACGTAAATGGGAACGAGCCGAGGAACGTCGGAAGCGTCGTGCCGGGGCCTAGCCTCGCGCACACCTCATCTTGCCCACGAATTTCTAGGTGTCGTGGCCTCGGAACTGGGCGGTGTACAGGCTTTCATAGAAACCGCCGAGGTCCCGCAGTTCGTCGTGCGTGCCCTGCTCAGATATTCGACCGTCCTGGATGACGAGAATTTGATCGGCATCGCGAACCGTTGACAGCCGGTGGGCAATCACGAAGCTGGTGCGGTCTTCCATCAAGTTGATGAGCGCCACCTGGATGTCACGTTCTGTCCTGGTGTCGACTGAGCTTGTTGCTTCGTCGAGGACGAGCAGCCGAGGATTGGCGAGGGCGGCCCTGGCGATTGCCAGGAGCTGACGTTGGCCACTCGACAGATTGTTCCCGCCCTCGGAGACCGGTTCGTCGTAGCCAAGAGGTAGAGCGCGGATGAAGTGGTCGGCGTTTGCCAGCCGGGCGGCCTCCTCGATCTCTTCATCGGTTGCGTCGAGGCGGCCGAAACGAATGTTGGCTCGTACGGTGTCGGTGAAGAGGAACGTGCGCTGCAGCACAATGCCGAGCTGGTCCCGCAACGAGTCCTTCTCGACCTCCCGAATATCAAAGCCGTCAACGGTCACCGAGCCACTGTCAATGTCATAGAAGCGGTTCAACACGTTGATGATGGTCGACTTGCCCGCCCCGGTTGGCCCGACAAGTCCGATCATCTGACCGGGTTCCGCCACGAAGTCGACATCGGTCAGGATTGGCTCGTCGTCGACGTAGGAGAAGTCGACGTGATCAAACCCGACCCGGCCGTCGACCGGTGGAAGCGCCGGGGCGTTCGGCTCGTCGGTGAGGTCCGGTTCTTCGTCGAGCAATTCAAAGACCCTGGTTGCCCCGGCAAGGGCCGAGAACACCGAAGTCACCGTTCCCGCGATGCGACCCATGGGCTGACCGAGTCGGTTGGCATAGGTCACGAACGAGGCGATCAGGCCGATCGTCACCCCGTTACCGTCGCCGGAGACCGCAAGCCAGGCCCCGAAGCCGACCACCGAGACGGTGCTCAGGTTCCCAAGCCCGAACATCAGCGGGAAGATGATGGACGTGAGGGTTTGGGCGGTGATGCCCTTGGCCCGGGTTGCCTCGTTTGCCTCGGCAAATTCGGACCGGGCCTGCTCCTGGCGGTTGAGCGCAATGACCGCTCGCTGACCGCTGAGGCGTTCCTGGGCCACCGAGTTCAGCCGCCCGATGTCTCGCTGGTAGGCGCCGAACGCCGGGCCTGACATTTTGCCGAGGCGGCCGACCGCCAACAGCACAAGGGGAACTGGAACGAGGGCAGCAAGCGTGAGACGCCAGTCGAGCACGGTCATGATCGTGAGGAGGCTGACAATCTGCAGACCGGACACGACAAGGCTGAGCAGGTTCTGGCTGAGGAGCTGATCGACGGCGTCAACGTCGTTCGTCACCCGGCTCATCAGGTCGCCGGTTCGGGTGCGGTCGAAGAACCGCATCGACAGGGTCTGCAGTTTGGTGAAGAGCTCCTGGCGGAGTTCTGCCATGACCCGCTGGGCGACGGCGGCGACAATCCGACCGTAGATCACGCCCATGATCCATGCCCCGAGGTAGGTCATGGTGAGGACGAGGACGATGTTGCGAAGACCAGAACGGTCGCGCTCGGCGATGAAGTCGTCGATGGCAACGCCCTGGAGCCACGGCCCGAACAGGTTGAGCATCGTGGCTCCGACCACGAGCAACCCGCTGATGATCAGGGCGAACCGGTGAGGCTTCAGGTAGGAGAGCAGGCGCCGGAACGACTCGCCCGTCGATGCGTCACGCGTGCCGCGCTCGGCCATGCTTGGCCCCATGCGGCTTCGCTGGGCGGTCATTGGACCGGCTCCCCGAGTTGGGAGCGGAAGATCTCCTGGTAGGCCTCGCTGTTGAGCAGGAGGTCTTCGTGGGTGCCGTTGGCGACGATTCTGCCCCGTTCCAGCACCACGATTTCATCGGCGCCGAGGGCGGTGCTGATCCGCTGTGCCACCAGGATGACCGTGCGGTCCTCGTAGGCGGCTAGAGCCTCCTGGATTCGTGCCTCGGTTTCGAGGTCGACGGCACTTGTCGAGTCGTCGAGGATCAGGATCGCCGGATCGACGAGCAGGGTTCTGGCGATGGCGATCCGCTGTCGCTGCCCGCCGGACAGGTTCGCACCGGACTGCTGGACCGGTGAGTCATAGCCATCGGCGAGCTCGGTGATGAAATCGTTGGCCTGGGCCGCGGTGGCCGCTGCCACCACCTCTTCATCGGTTGCCTCCGGTCGGCCGTAGCGGATGTTGTCCATGATGGACCCGCTGAACAGATCGGGTTCCTGCAGGGCAATGCCGATGCCACGACGCAGTGAACCCTTTGAGAGCGACTTCACGTCAACACCGCCGACGGAAACCATCCCGGCCGACGCGTCGTAGAACCGGGGGATCAGATGGACAAGCGACGACTTGCCAGAACCGGTTGCCCCGAGGATGGCGACCGTCCGACCCTGCGGGACGTGAAGGTTGATGTCGCTCAGTGCCTCGTCGAGGGTGGCTGATGGGTCGTTGGCCTGGTAGCGGAAACAGACCCCTTCGAACCGGATGTCGCCGGGTTCGGCCTGTTCGGCCAGGTCAATATTCAGTTCGGACTCCGGCACGTCCGGCTCCTCGGCCAACACCTCGCTGATGCGGGCCATCGAGGCTCCGGCGGCAGAGATCATCGGTTGGATGAAGGCAAACATCATCATCGGCATGGCGACCATGGCCATGTAGCTGATGAAGGCGACCAGGTCGCCCTCGCTGAGTGTCCCGTCGATGACGTTGTTCCCGCCGAGCCAAATCACCGCCGCGATCCCGAGGCTGGAGATGACGATGAGCGTTGGCATGAGGGCGGCGATCAGCTGATTGACCGTGGTCGCCTGGTCGGCGAGATCATCGGCGACAACCTCGAACTGCTTGATCTGATGGTCTTGGCGCACGAACGCCTTGATGACCTCGGCGCCCTGGATGTTTTCCTGGAGCACCGTGTTTAACCGGTCGAGGCGATCCTGGACGGCGTCGTAGAGGAACTCCGAACGGGAGAGTACGAACCAGATCAGCACACCGATGATCGGGATCATTGCCAGTACCACCACGACCAGAGAAGCGTCGATCGAGACGATGGCGATGAGGGCGCCGACGAACATGATCGGGGTCTGAGCCACGAATGACAGGCCCATGGTGAGGACCGTCGTTACCTTGGTCATGTCGCTGGTGAGACGGGTCAACACCTCGCCCGATGACAGCCGATCAAGGTTGCCGAACGAGAGGCCTTGGGCGTGGCTGTAGAGGTCACGGCGAAGGTCGGTGATGGTGTTGAACGCCATGCGAACCGCCATCGCGCTGGTCGCCGCGGAGACGATGACCCCGGCGGCGATGAGTCCGATCATCACGAGCACGGTGTTGAGTACAAGTCCACCGTCGTTGGCGGTGATGCCGTCGTCGATCACCCGGGCGGTCTGGAGCGGGATCAACAGGTTGATGGCAACCGAAATGAGCGTGCCGGTCAGGGCAGCGATGACATAGTGCCGATAGGGACGAACCCACGGCCAGATTGCAGCGAGGGCCTTCATCGGACCCGGCCCAGAATCATTCCCGGTCCACTCACCGGGCGCGGCGGTTACGAACGGGCGACGAGAACTTCATCCCTGCACTGTACGCGCGCCCGCATCGGTGCGCCCATGTTCAGATCACCGAGCGACCGATGACCGCATCGATTGCCTCGGATGAGTAGCCCAGCTCGGCGCCCGGTTGTTCGACCCGTCATCAGGCCGGCGGAGCGTTCGGTGACCGTCGAGCCTCCACGTTCGCGTGCACGTCGATGAGCACGGTAGTGCCTTCGGCGTTGAGCCGCTTGGCGTCGTCGAGTGCGGCCCGGAATTCATCGGGGGTGCGGACCGTGATCCCCGTCGCGCCCATACCTTCGGCGATCTTGGCGTAGTCGCCAAGCATCGTCGTCACCCCGAACTCGGTCCGGGCCGTTGTCGGGTCCATCGGCGAGCCGTGGGGGTAGGTCGCCATGTTGCCGTTGTTCAACAGAACGGTGGTGATGGCCACGCCGGAACGGACCGCGGTTTCGATGTCGGTGCCGGACATGCCGAATGCACCGTCGCCCATGACGTTGAGGCAGAACCGGTCGGGGTGGGCCAGCTTGGCCCCGATCATCAACGGAATCCCGAACCCGAGGTGGGTGGTCTTGCCCCAGCCGACGTAGGAGTGGGGCGTTGTTGCGTCGAAGAACGGCACCAGGCAGTCCCGGGGTGCGCCGGCGTCGTGGGTGACGATGCTGTTGTCCCGGTCGAGCACGTCGTTGAGTTCGTTGATGACCCGGTAGTAGCTCAGCGGCACCTCGTCGGAGGTCAGCGCCGGTGTCCAGGTGGCGAGCCACTCCTCTCGGGCGGTCGCAATCTTGGCTTCGACTTCAGCGGTGTCGCGGGCCGAGTCGAGCCGAGCGCGGGCTTCGTGGATGAGCGCCTGCAGCGTCAGCTTCGCATCGCCGACAAGGGCGATCGTGATGTTCTCGTCTTTGCCGATCTCGTCCGGGTTGTTGGTGTTCTGCACGACGGGCACGCCCCGAGGTACCCGCTGCCCGTAGGGGGTGCGGGTCAGGCTCGAACCGATTGCCACCAACAGATCTGTCTCGCCAAGGAACTGCGCGGCCGGACCGGTGGTGGTCATGCCACCCGCGCCGACCGACAGCGGGTGGGACTCGTCGAAGGCCGACTTGCCCTGCATCGTGGTGAACACCGGGGTTGCGGTCAGCTCGGCCAGCTCTCGCAGCTCGGCGGTGGCGTCGGCGAACAGCACCCCGCCCCCCGCCCACAGCAGTGGGCGTTAGGCGGCCAGCATCCCGTAGACACCCGCGCCCATAGAGTA
>CAZSTV010000097.1:0-5109 GCA_964609665.1 uncultured Acidimicrobiaceae bacterium | reverse complement strand
GAGCGAGTCGGGGGCCGGCACCTGTTGAGCGACGGGTGGTGAGACGTAGCTTTCGAGTGCGTTGTCGGTCACCTGCTCCCGACATACGTCCGCGGTCAGCTCAACCACCACCGGCCCTGGTGTGCCGTTTCGCAGCGCGGCGAACGCCCGCCGCATCGCGGCGGTAATGTCGGCCGAGCGACGGAGCGACTCGACCGACTTGGTGATGCCCTCGTAGTTGCGTTCGGCCGAGTAGTTGGGCCGAACCGCGATCTCTCCTGAACCCGGCCCACCGGGCAGGACAAGGATCGGGATGTTGTCTGCGAACGATTGGGCAACGCCACCGAGCGCGTTCTCCGCTCCGGCCTGGGACTGCACCGCGACCACGCCGAAGTGGCGCCGGTCGCTGAGCCGGCTGAACCCGTCCGCGGCCATGACCGCTCCCCGTTCGTGGCGGAACGCGATGGGACGAATCCCGATCTTTGCCGCAGCCTCGATGAGGGGGTTGTTGGGGAAGCAGGCAATCCACTCAACGCCTTCGCGCTGCAGGATCCGTGCGATCAGTTCGTTTCCGTCCATTGGTTGACCTCTTATACAGATGCAGACGCAGTCGGGTTGAGTTGGTTCAGTCGAAGGGGTAAACGCCGGGCTCCGGTACGGCGTTTTCAGTGATGCCGCGTATCCCCGCTTTGGCCATGGCGACCCACGCCTCTTCGGCCCCGGCCCCGATATGGGCGGTGCCCAGAAAGTTCGGCAGCTCAAGGAGTTCGTTCTGCTCCGGCGGTTCGACGGCGAACACGTCAAAGGCCGCAGCGGCGATCCGCCCGTCACGAAGACGCTCGGCCAGGGCGGCCTCGTCGAAGATCTGACCCCGAGCCGTGTTCACCACGAAGATGCCAGGCCGGAGTTTGTCGAGCACCTCCGCGCTGTACAGACCGACCGTCGTGCTGTTGCGGGGGAGGTGGACGGTGAGGACCTCGGACCGGCCCCAGAGCTCTTCAGGCTCAACCGGGGTCACGCCGTACTCGGTGTAGAACTCGGGGTAGTCCTCCCGGTCGCAGGCCAAGATCTCGCAGCCGAACGGCTGCAGCAGCTTGACCACCTCTTTGCCGATGTTGCCGCAGCCGTGCACGCCAACTGTCCTCCCCCGGAGGAGCTGGCCCCGGGCCCGGGACCACTGGCCGCTCCGCAGCCGCACGTTCGAGGTGTGGATGTCCCGCAGAATGTCGATCATGAAACAGACCGCCATTTCCGACACTGCGTATTTGTTGACGCCGGGAATCCAGCCCATGCGGATACCGCGCTCGTTGAGCAGCAGCGGGTCCAGGTGATCAACTCCGGCGGAGCAGCAGGCGATCACCTGGAGGTCGGGGAGGTTGTCGAGCACCCGTTTTGTGTAGCGCTCGATGCCGGCCACCACGATCTCGTGGCCCTGTACGAACTCGATGATCTCATCTTCGGTGCTCGGCGGTCGACCTTCCACGATCTTGGCGTCTGGGTACATCTCTCGCACCCGGGCCGCCATCTCCGGCATCGCCGCGAACAGGCCGCTTGTTACTGCAACTGTGGACACCGCAACACGCTACCCGAGCACGTTCCGGCGGGCGATTGTGGAGCGGTCCTAGGGTTCTCGTGGCTGCCGTTACCCTAGTCGGCGCCCTCTGGGCTGGCGGCTGACGAACGAACTCGTTCGATGACGTCGGCGATCTGCCGGTTGGGCCGCTTGCCTTTCCAGGCAATGCGGATCGGCTGGGTGAACAGTTCGCCAACGTCGACGGCAATGAGACGGCTGGCGGCGAGGTGGTTTGCGACGGCCCGGCTGCGCACGATTGCGGCACCCGTGCCGAAGATGGCCAGCGCAATTCGCTGATCGGTGTCGGCGGCCAGGAGCGGTTCGCCGACGGTCGGCACCCCGCACGCCTGCAACGCATCGTCGATCACATCGCGGGTGCCGGACCCGGCGGCGGGCAGGAGTAGGGGAGCGGCCGCCAGCTCCTCGGGTGAGATCGAGGCGCGGTCGGCCCAGGGGTGCTGCGGACTGACGATCGTCAGCAGCTCGTGGCGCGACAGGATCTCGCTACTGAGCCCGACCGGCGCCCGCGGCCCGTCTATCAGACCGAGGTCGGCCTCGTCGTTTCGCAGCGCCCGGCAAATATCAAGCGTCGGCATGACCGTGATCCGAACGGTGGCCGGTGCCGCTGCATCTCGGTCCGACGCGATTTCGGATGCGATGCGGGGGAGGTCGTGGCGGGCCACGTTGGTGGTTACGGCGAGCACCACACCGTCGTCGCCAGCCGCCAATTGGTCGACCTCTTCTCGAAAGCGCCGTGCATTGGTGAGTAGCTGGTGGGCCATGTGGAGAAATCTCGAACCACGAGGGGACAGCGTGACCCCGGTCGCCGTTCGATGCAGGACATCAAAGCCAAGACGTCGTTCCAGGTCTCGCAGCTTGCGACTGGCCACCGGTTGACTCAGGTGGTGACGGCGGGCCGCCTTGGAGATTGAGCCCAGCTCGTTTGCAGCGAGGAAGAGCTCGATGGTCAGAAGATCGAGATCGTCGAGAGGGTGACCCATGACCTACCAGTCTACGAGGTTATGTGCGATGCGAATAACCTCATAGTCATCTAGCGACTATGCGCGGCTGAGGTGAGCTGACATGGTTGTTCCGATGGACGACCTCATTGAAGTCAGCTGGTTCGGTGGACTCTGCGACGACGACTACGAGTACTTGGGTGTGCCCGTGCCCGAGCTGCTGAGCTCGTGGTCACACTGTCGAGACATCGTCCAGACCGCCGACCGGCACGGATTCGACAACATCCTCCTACCGTCGGGTTACGACCTGGGGATCGACGCCGTTAGCTTCGCCAGCGCCATCGCTCCAGAGACCGAGCAGATCAATCTGTTGCTGGCGGTACGGATGGGCGAAGTCTGGCTACCGCAGCTTGCTCGCCAGCTGGCGACCATCGACACGCTCTGCGACGGCCGCCTCACGATCAACATCATCTCGAGCGACCTCCCCGGAGCCCCACTTGAGTCGGCCCCCCGCTACCAACGAACCCTCGAATACATGACCGGGCTTCGGGCCCTTCTCAACGGCGAAGCGCTGGACCTCCACGGCGATTTTGTCGACCTCAAGATCGACCCTCCCCGCATCAGCACCGTCTCCGGCAGCTGCCCACCGCTTTACTTCGGCGGCTTCTCTCCTGCAGCCAAGGAGACTGCCGCCGAGGCGGCCGACGTCTTCCTCACCTGGCCAGACACGGTCGCCTCGGTTGGCGAGACAATTGCCGACATGACGAACCGGGCAGCGTCATACCAACGGTCACTGCGCTATGGCCTTCGGGCTCACGTCATCGTCCGCGAGACCGAAGCCGAAGCCCGGGCCGCAGCTCAACGCCTGGTGTCGAAGCTCGACGCCGAGGTCGGAGCTGACATCCGGAATCGCTCGCTCGACGCAGCGTCGGTTGGCGTGGCCCGTCAGAGCGAGCTGCGAGACAATGCGGCCGATGACGGCTTCGTTGAAGAAGCACTCTGGACCGGCGTCGGCCGAGCCCGGAGCGGTGCCGGTGCGGCCATCGTCGGTGATCCCGACCAGGTGCTGGCCAAAATCAAGGACTACCAGGCGGTCGGCGTCAGCTCGTTTATCTTCTCCGGCTACACGCTTATCAATGAGTGCGACCAGTTCGCCGAACACGTGCTGCCCCAACTGTCTCATGGCCCATTCAAACCCAGCTACGAACCGGAGGCTGCCCATGCTTGAGACCACTACGAGCACCGATCCGATCGCTCTTCGGTTCTTTGGTGCCATCGCTAGCAGCCCCATCGCCATCTCTGCCGAGAGCCTGGTCAGCCATCCCGCCGATGCCGACCAGCTACTGGCTCTTGCCGCCGACTTAGGTCCAACGTTGATTAACTGTGGTCAGGCCGAACATGTGGTCGGCGCCGTTCTCGCCCGCAACCCCCAGCTGCGCAACAACCTGTCGCTAGCCACCACCAACCGGAGCCCTGACTCCGAGGTTCCCGATTCCCGGTTCAAGACGATCCTCGGCGCCTGCGAAGACCGCCTTCATCTGCTCGGCGTCGACGTCATCGACCTCTTCCTCATCGATGGCTACGACCACTACACCGACCCGGCCGATCTGGCCGCAACCCTCAGCCGACTCCGCAACAACGGCAAGCTTCGCGAGGTCGGCGTCATCGGGTACACGACCAGTCAGTTTCGAACCCTGGCCGAGTACCTCCCGTTCGAGTTGGTGACCAACCAGGTCCGTTACTCCGCCGATCGGCTTGCTCCGATGACCGATGGCACCCTCGATCTTGCCCTTGAGACCGGGACCACTCCACTGGCCGCCAGACCGCTGTCCGGCGGACGGCTTGTAACCGGCGATGAGCTCCCGCCCTCTCTGGCAGCGGTCCTCGACCGCCTGGCCCGGCGGGAGGGAGTCGACAGGGCGACCATCGCCCTCGCCTTCGTCCTGGCCCACCCCAGTCGGCCGGTTGCCGTCGTGTCCAGCACCAACCCCGATCACCTTGAGGCCAATCGGGCTGCCACCAGGATCCACCTCGACCACGATGACTGCTACTCGATTCTGGGTGCGGCCAACGACGTGTCCCGCCCATGACTGAAATCCGATACGGCATCATTGGCACCGGCATGATGGGGGTCGAACACCTCTACAACCTGCAGGCGCTACCCGGAGCACGAGTCAGCGCGCTGTGCGATCCGAACGCCGACTCGCTGGCCACCGCCGCCGCGCTGGAGCCTACGGCCTCCCGCTACCGCGACCTCGACTCGCTGCTGGCATCAGATGATTGCGACGCCTATGTCGTCGCCACCCCGAATCAGACTCACGTCGACGTCCTTGGCCGGGTACTGCAGACGGGCCTCCCGCTGCTCATCGAGAAGCCTCTGTGCACCACCGTGGAGGACTGCCAGAAGGTACTCGACGCCGCTCGAGACTACCCAACTCCGATCTGGATGGGGCTGGAGTACCGATACATGGCGCCCGTCGCCCGCCTCATCGCTGAGGTTCGAGCCGGCGCGGTCGGACCGGTCCGGATGGTCGCAATCCGAGAACACCGCTTTCCGTTCCTGGAGAAGGTCGACAACTGGAATCGGCTGTCACGCAA
>CAZSTV010000096.1:0-19931 GCA_964609665.1 uncultured Acidimicrobiaceae bacterium | reverse complement strand
CGGCACCGGGCTCTAAACCCCCGGCCCGGATCTATATTCCGGCCCGGACCTATATCCCGGCCCGGACCCTAAATCCCGGCCCGGAGTTGGACCCTGGTGCCTTCGACTCGCACCTCGTGGCATCCGAGCGGCTCCTGCACCGGGGCTCGCGTCGGTTCGCCATCGGCAATTCGGAACCGACCGTTGTGCTTCGGACACTCGATCTGACCGCTGACCACGGTGCCGTCGGCGAGGTGGACCCGTTTGCTGTGGGTGCAGACGCCATCGGTGGCGAAGAACTGTCCGTCGACCCGATACAGGGCGAACGTGTCGTCGCCCCGATCGACGCGCGCCACCTGATCGTCGGCGAGCGCTTCGACCGAACACACGTCGACCCAACCGTCGGACCCGGACGCCGTCAAGGCACTGAAGGTAAGGGGCGCGGAAGCGGCGGTGGCTGAGAGGTCTCCGGTGCCCGGTGCATCGGCCAGGCCGGGAATCGCCCGGTCAATCTCATAGGTCGGGTCACGCTGTTGCTTGCGCAACGCGGGGATGACCTCTCGGTAGGCGGCGATGATTGACGGTGTCGGCTCGGGTAGGTCGTCCTTGATGAGGCGATGCAGCTCGGGGAGCGCATGGGACGGCACCGTCGGGAACATGTGATGCTCGGTGTGGTAGTTCATGTTCCAATAGAGGAACCGCAGCACCGGGTTCATGTAAATGGTGCGGGTGTTTCGTCGGTGATCGAGGACGTCTTCGCGCAGCCCGAGATGCTGGGTGGTTCCGAACGCCAGCACCAGCCAGGAACCGTAGAACGACGGACCGACGAAGAAGAGCAGCGGCAACAGCGTGGTGCCGATTGCGCACCAGACCAGCACCCCCGCCCATAGCGTCACGAAGGCCCGGGCCTCCCAGACCACCTTTGGTAGCTCATGTTCGGGGATGTAGGACTTGTCGGCATCGGAGATGCGACCCATGGCGTGGCGGACCGTGCGGGACATCATCTGTGGCCCGGAGAGCAGAGAGAAGAACCCGAGGGCCCATGCAAAGAGGTTCGGCGGTCGCTCCAAGATCACTTCGGGGTCCCGGCCAACGACGATGGTGTCGCTGTGATGGCGCACGTGGGACCATCGCCAGACCGTCGGATCTCGTAGCAGCATGAACGACGCAAGGTAGTAGATGGCGTTGTTGAGCGTGTCGTTCTTGAACGCTGTCCCGTGTCCGCACTCATGCCATCGAGGGTCAGCCGAGCTGCCATACAGGGTGCCGTAGACGAACACGAGAGGAACCGACCACCACGACCACAGGGTGAGGTATGCCAGCACCCCCGTGCCGATCAGCAGTGTGAAGTAGAGAAGCGCGTTGCGGGCCGCCGGGCCGTTGGTTCTGCTCGACAGCCGTTGGAGGGTGGGCCCGTCTACCGGTGTTCGATACCAGTCGGCGTTGGCCAACCCTGCGGCGATGGCCGCCTGCTCGGCGTCGCCACCCAACCGATAGTCACGTCGTTCCGCCGTCCCCACAGTTTGCTCGGCCATCGCCAAAACGTAGCGGTTACCGATGCGGTACTCCCAGACGAGAACCGATCAGCTGCGGTCGATGCGGAACTCGATCCGCCGGTTCTGGGCCCGACCTGCCTCGGTGTCGTTGGATGCGACCGGGTCTCGAGCGCCCAATCCCTCGGTTCGGAGCCGGGCTGCTTCAACGCCGAGGTTGGCCAGCGCGTCACGCACCGCTGCGGCCCGCCGCAACGAGAGCTCCAGGTTGTAGACGGCGTTGCCGGTGCTGTCGGTGTGGCCGACGATGTTCATCGTCCATTCCGGACGTGCGTTGAACAGCAGGGCCAAATCTTCGATCACCGGCGTGTCTGCACCCAACTGGTCAGAGTCGAGTGCGAACAGGATGGAGTCCGCAACCGTGATGCGGCCGGTCGGCAGGTCCGCCCCGTCGGTGACTACGAGGTCGTTGACAACCAGGATCCGCGACTCATCAAGTCCGGCAACCTCGGCGATCATGCGATCCATTGTTTCCTGATCTGGTACCGGGCCATCCAGAACAATTCGGCCGGCGCTGATGTTGGTTGTTGCGCCGTTTCCGTCGGGGTCGAAGTTAACCGAGCCAGCGACGGCCGGTAGCGGGTCATCGGACATCTGGGCCCGGATGGTGAACTCTTCGGTGGGGTCGTGCATCTCGACGTAGTACGCGGCGGGCTGAGCCAGAATTGCGCTCATGTCGGTTGCTGCAACGTCGGTGCAGTATGTCTCCCCATCGGTGACCGGGCCGAAGTCGACAACGATGCCGCCCTTTACGCCAGGTGGGCCGACGTGAATGTGTCCGTCGTATGGTTCGCCGATGCCCGTGGTCTCAACGCCGTAGCACAGCTGCCCTGCGGCCTCGTCGAAGTCAAGATCGATGACGCCAGCAGCGTCACTTCGCTGCAGCGGATCGTTCATCTCGATGCTGTACTGCAGCTGCCTGTCGCCACTGTCGGCCGGTGCAGCGGCGTCTCCGCTGCCGTCGGTGTCGGAGCCGTCCGCTCCGCTGTCAGTGCCGGTAGCGGTGTCGTTCCCGTCGGTGTCGTCCTGCGGGTCGTCTGCAGAGGCGGTGCCGTCCTCGGATGCCGTTGTTTCACTTGACCCTTCTGCGACGTTGGTTTCTGAGTCTGAGTTACCGCGGGACTGGAACCAGCCGATGAGCGCCAACGCTCCCAGCATCAACAACGCGCCGGCGATGAGTGACAGGAAGCTGAAGCGCTTGTTCGACGGTTCCCGTTCATTGGAACGACGAGGCTCGGTGGCCCGAGATTGCGACCACTCATCGGAGGCGGGCCTTTGACGTGTGGGTGCGGCCGCCTGGGTCTTGTAGTTGTTTGGTGACCGACCCTCGAGCGCCATGTCAGAGTGCGAATTGCCAAGCGACGCTGCAGGTTCGGGAGTTGAGAGCGCCGAGGTGGACACCTCCGCGGTGGGGACCGCAGGAGTGGGTACCGCAGGGGCAGGCACCGTCGGTGTGCGAACGGTGGGCGGCGCTGTCTCGGCGGCCGCAACGGTGGGGTCGATGCTGTGCGGTGTTGGCGACAGCTCGTTGTTGGGGGTGGCCGGTGGGGCGATGGGCGGTGGTGTCTGGGGTCGCACCGAGGTTGGGGGTGGCACTGCCCGGTGAACGGGTTCCGCCACGGTTGCCTCTCGGGACACCTTCTCAATCCACGGTGCCCAACCCTTTGTCATGAGATCTCGTCGCTCACGGTCGAGCACCGTCACCAGTGACGGATTGTCTAGCTGGTTGCCGTACTGCTTGGCGACCGACGTCAGGACAAGCCAGGCCGAAGTTGGCAGGACGGCCGCGGCCTGATCTCGGCCAATGTCGGCCTCGGTGGCGATGGAATCAACCACATGTCCGGTCTCGTCACCGAAGATCAGGTCAACAACTTGGCTGCCAACGGCACGGTCCGCAACCGGATCAACCGATGATCCTGCGCTGGTATCCGCTGCTGGGTCAATGGCTGCCAGGTGCTGCAGAACTGACTGGGAAACACCCTGGTCGGTCAGTGAATGGGTAAGCCGGACGATGATGGCGGGAACCGCAAGCACGGCGGCGGTACCAAGTGAAGGGACGTCTGCGCCAGGAGCCTCATCAGCGATCGACCGAACGGTGACTCGGCTGCTTAGTGAGGAGACGATTTCATCGAAGAGTGCCGCCATTGTCTTCTCCGCTTCAGTTCGAAATCAGGACCTAGGGCGATGCGAAGATGTAATCCAGATCATTCGGCCACCAACCCAATTCTCCTCTGGGCCCGCATCGCTCACCCATATTCAACATAGTAATACAATCAGTGAGCAATCACGCTAGGCGATGACTGGTTGTTGGTCATCGCCAGCCTCCCAAATGGGTATCGAGGACAGGGTCGGTGCCCCGCTACGCCGGGCGATTCGACCTACGGTTGTTGCCATGTCGCTATTCAGGGGTTGGCGGGCTGGTGGAGCCCGGAGTGTTGTCGCCGCGATTGCCCTGTTTGGTGCGTCCTGTGGGCAGTCCACCCCTACTGACACCATCGTTGACACGGACACGACCGTCGAGAATGACGGTGGTCACACCGAGTCAACAGTGTCAACGGTGTCAACGGTGGAGATTCCGCCAGGCGAGGGACTCACCCTGCGCCTGACCGGTGAGCTGGCCGATGGGCTTTTGTGCCCTGGGGGCCAGCGACCGTGTTTTTCGCTTGATCGGCAACCGGAAACCACCGATGGCCGGGTTCGCCTGGTCGGACGGTTAGTCGACGGTGTTGTGATCGTTGCTTCCCAAGAAGATGTGCCGGTCGAGCGAACCGGTCGCTTTCCCGATGAGTGCGAAGGAAAGCGCGCAAGTGGGGCGGATCGGGATGGCGTGCTGGAAGCGTTTGAAGAGTACAAACAATCGATTGTTGACCGGTATGCGATCCTGTGGGTCTCGCAGACCAATGTGTTGCACGTCGGCGTGGTCGGCGACGCTGAAGATGTGGAAGCGGCCATTGCGGATCTCGGCCTTCGCGAAGACCTCTGTGTTGTCGGCGGCTTTGCCAAGAGCGAACAGGAGTTGCAGGGCTTCGCCGACCAGATCGGTGATGTCGTTGACCAGTGGCGATCGGAGGGTCGGGAGCTGGACTCCTTTGGTTGGGCACCAGACCCCTTCGAGGGAGCGGTGGTCATGGACGTCTTTCGGGTGGACGTCGACATGTTGGCGTCGCTCGCCCCCATTGGTGATGGCGCGGTACGGGTGAACTCCGCCATCGAGGTTCTTGACGGGTCACTCGACGACCTTGCCGCAGCGTTGGACGACCAAAGCGCTGAGCTGCCCGCGCCGGACATCAGCATCGCCTGTGGGCGGGTGGCCTTCCCCACCGTGCCCGCCGACATCGATGGTCTCGCACCGCTCGATGCCGATGCCGAAGCAGCACTGGAGGGCGCGCTGGCCGGTCCGGCTGCTGGCGAGGCCTCCTACTTCGTCGACGAGTACACATGGTCGGTCGTTTCGAGGACAGAAGCGGAGCTCGTGTTGTTCGGACAGCCGACGGTCGCCTTGGACGGTGCCGCTGGTCAGACCACCCCCTACGCCAGTATGACCTTCGATCGGGTGGGCGACGAGTGGTCGGTCAACGGGTTCGGGCAGTGCCGGTTGGAGGTGTCAGCACTCGGGCTCGGTCCGGCAACGGTCATCCTGGACCCCGACATCGCACCAGACCCAACCTCGACGGAGCTGGCGGTGCTGATCAGAGAGCGAGCCTGCTCCGGAGGTCAGGCCCCGGTTGACCGCGAAATCGTGCCGGTGGTGACCGAGACCGAGACCACCGTTGAGCTCATCGTGCTGGTTGCGCCCGTGATCGGCGGCGCGACCTGTCCCGGCAACCCGCTTCACCCGATCACCGTGACCCTTCAACAACCTCTGGGGGATCGGACCGTCATCGACGGAGCCACCCAACCCGGCGTTGTCCGCAGTTGGCCGCCGGGCCAGCAGGACCTGGACGGCTAAGCGGCCGAGGGCCCGTCTTGCACGCCGGGGATGTGGGCCAGCAACGCCTCCGCCAACGGTGGAAGTTCAACATCGGTTGGCCACACGGCCCGCAACCGTCGTTCGATGCGCAGCCCCGGAACGCCGACCTCGAACAGGCTCCCGGCCTCAAGGTCTGCAAGTACGGCTCGGTGGCTGATCACGGTTGGTGGACCCCCGGCCATCACCGCGGCCCGGACGGCAGAGGTTGACCCGAGTTCAAGGGCGGAAGCCGGCGGGTCATACCCCAGCGCGCCGAGCGCAGCTTCGAGCGCCTCACGGGTGCCGGACCCGGCTTCTCGAACCGTGAGCGACGTGGTGGCCAACGCTTCGAGCGGCACCGAGTCCCGCTTGGCCCACGGGTGACTCCGGCCGACAACGGCGATGAGGCGGTCGAACGCCACCACCTGTTCGTCCATGGCAGGAGCGGCGTCCGGTGACTCGATAAAGCCGAGGTCAGCGGTCCTGGCCTCCAGCCGTTCGAGCACCGCCGAGCTGTTTGCCACTTCCAGCTTGATGGAGTCCTGATCACGGTTGCGGAGGAACTGTTCGAGTAGCGGCGGCAGGAGGTACTCGGCGATGGTGAAGCTGGCCGCGACCCGAAGCCGCCCGGCCCGCCTGGCTTTGAGTGCGGCAACGCCGGCGTTCAGCTCGTTGGCCGAACGCAGCACCCCTTCCGCCCACCCTGCAACCAGCGACCCGGCAGTGGTTGGCACTGAGCCGGTCGGTGAACGCTCAAGCAGGGTGATGCCAAGCTGGCGCTCGAGTGATCTGATTCTGGTGCTGGCACTCGGCTGGGCGATGCGATGGGCGTCTGCCGCCTTCGACAGGCTGCCAAGTTTCACCACAGACACGAAGAGGTCCAGTGCCGAGAGTTCTGGCGTTGTGGGGGAGAGGGCCAATGGAGCCGACCTCATGGCGGCGGGAGTCTGCGGTTGCTTTGTTGTTTCTGTCGCCGTTGTTTGTGTTGTGGCTATTTGTGTCGTCGTCGTTGCTAATAGCTTGAAGCTATGTCTACCTATAGTTCTGACCTATAACCTTACAGCCGAGACCCCTCTACCGGCGGCTCGGGCCGGGGTTGACACTGGAGGTGTGGCACTCTCGTTCAAGACCGGGCGCTCCCCGGTCACTCCAAGGCAACGGCCTGTCGAACCGGCCGTGGCGAGCCGAGGTCGGGGCACCGATCACGGCCCTGGCCCCGGTTTGGCATTGGTGATTGGGGCCACCGCGCTGGCCGCCGTCATCGCCGAACGGGTTGGCCCGCTCTCCACGCTCGTGGTGGCGGTCATCATTGGAGCCGTCATCGGGAACACCGGCCTTGCAACGCCGATAATGCAGCCCGGCCTGCAACTTGCGGCCAAGCGGCTTCTGCGGGTCGGCGTGGTGCTGCTCGGTCTTCGGTTGTCTATCGGCGACGTTGCCAACCTCGGTCCGCGAGGCCTTGCCGTTGTCGTTGCCACGGTCACCGTCACCTTCTTCGGCACCCAGGCCATCGGCCGCCGCCTTGGGCTCTCCCGTGACCTCAGTCTGCTGGTGGCCACCGGCTATTCAATTTGTGGCGCCTCGGCCATTGCCGCAGTCGAAGGTTCGACCGACGCTGACGAGGAAGAGGTGGCCGCGGCCATCGGGCTTGTCACCCTGTTCGGCAGCCTCGCCATTGTGGCGCTGCCGGTCTTGTCGGGCATGCTCGGGCTCAGCGATGCGCAGTTCGGTGCCTGGGCCGGTGCCAGCGTGCACGATGTCGCCCAGGTTGCCGCCACCGCATCGTCGGGCGGGGCGACCGTCGTGGCCATCGCCATGGTGGTCAAACTGACCAGGGTCGCTCTCCTCACCCCAATCGTCATCGGCGTCAACCTCTCTCGCCGCAGCCCGTCGGCCCCGTCCGCCCCGTCGAGCCCGTCTGTGGCGAGCGTCGCTCAGAACCGGCCGCCCCTCCTCCCGCTGTTTGTTGCGGGCTTCATCGCCATGGTCATGGCGCGCAGCACCGGGCTGTTATCGGACTCGACCATCGACATCGCTCGCTCTGTCGAGGGATGGCTGTTGGCCGCGGCGTTGGTCGGGCTCGGGTCCGGCGTCCGCATCGACCGGCTTCGCCGCCTCGGCCCGAAGCCCCTGGTGCTCGGCCTCCTGGCCTGGGTGCTTGTGGCATCGGTGTCCTATGCGGGAATTGCGTTTCTGATCTGACGACGTCGTTGCACCCAGCCCCCTGGGCCAATCTCGTTCGGCAGCGGAGGAAAGATCTGGGCCGACGCGGACATGATGGGACTATGACGCCTCCGGTCGAACCAGAAGCAGCGGCATTCTCCGAGCTGTTCGACAACCAGTTCACCTGGACCTTCCGAGACTTCGGTGAGGACATCACCATCACCGCCCCGGAGTAGCGGCCTGGCCGATGCCCGGCGGAGCGCAGTCTGGCTACGGGCTGTTTCGTTTCTTCCTAAACTTTTTGGCCGGCCGAGCCGATCATTAGGGTCTGGAGGTCTTGTGGAAACTGAGACGATTAGCGCCGATAGAGCTGCAAAGGCCACCACGGTATTTCAGCTCGGGTATGCAAGTGCAGCGACGAAACCGTTCGGCCCAGACGAGCTAAAAGAGCTTCTGTCGAAGGCCAGGACGAAGAATTCGTCTCTCAACGTCACCGGCATGTTGCTGTACCACGAGGGTTCTTTCCTCCAGGTACTCGAAGGTGACAAAGCAGTGGTCGAAACCCTCTACGCCACCATCGCTGAAGACCCGAGGCATGCCAACGCCATGCTGCTGTTCAAAAACGAAGCGACCGAACGTAGCTTCGACCAGTGGACGATGGGTTTTCGTCAACTGGTAAAGGATGCCACCGACGTTCCAGCTGGTCTGAATCGGTTCCTTGAGAACGGCATGTCCGGTATCTCCAACGAAGACGGCGAGCAGATCAAAGAGGTTCTGCTCGGGTTTCGTGAAGGTCGGTGGCACCGCACCGTCGATTACTGAGAGCGAACCCGTCGGACCCGATCGACGAGCGGGTCAGGCTGACGCCCCCGAATAGTTCTTGACCCCGAGGCGCCAAACGAGCCGAGTCAGTGACACTAGGAACACGACGAACGCCAACGCCACGAAGAGGCGGCCGAGGGTGAGCCGTCCGGTCAGGGCCTCGGAGGGAACGGTGACCGCAAAACCGATGGGGATGAGAAACGTCAGTCCCGCACGGAGCCAGCCGGGGTAGATCCCCACCGGATACTGCCCGGCCCGGTACACCCCGGTGAACAGCTCCTGCAGCATCTCCATTCTGACAAACCAGAAGGCACCGGTCGTCAGCAGTAGCCAGACGCAGTACACCATGATCGAGCCGACCAGCAGCGACAGGATGAACCCAAACCCGTCGATCGCCTGGAAGGCTCGATCGTCGGTGTTGATGGCCCAGACCAACAGCGCTGCGCCAACGATCACGTCGGTCAGCTTCCAGAGCCGGAACTCCCGAACCGACACGAGGAGTTGGGCGTCGACCGGCTTTGTCAGCACATAGTCGAATGTGCCCTCCCGCACGTCGGCCATGATCCGCCCCATGTTTGGTTCAATCCCAAACCCGATGATGCCCCCGACCATGGTGAACACACCGAGCACGGCCAGCAGCTGCGGCCGGGTCCAGTCGCCGAGGGCATCGGTTTGGCCAAAGATCAACGACAGTACGAACAGCCCGGTACCGGTGGCGACTAGCGACTGGATCACCTGAATGAAGAAGTTGGTTCGGTACTGCAGCTCGTTCATCACACCGACCCGCAGGAACAGCAGCGCCAGCCTCATCCCGACACCGCCGTGTAGTTCTTGATCGCTCGGCGCCACATCACCGCAACGCCAATGCTGCCGAGGGCGATCCAGAACAACTGGGTGGCAAGACCGACGAGGAGTTCGCGGTCACTGATTGGCCCGACGAGCGCGATGATGGGAAACCCGAACGTCGATTCAAACGGCAGAACTCCGGCCAGCTGTTGGGCCCAGTCGGGCATCAGGCTTATTGGCACAAGGCGACCGGACAGCAACAGCTCGGCGGCGAAGAACACCTCGAAGGCGGCACTGACCCTCGTGGTCCAAAAGGTGACCATGCCGAGCATCCAGAGCAGTAGCGAACGGATGAGATAGGCCCCCCAGATGGCAACGAAGAAGGCGGCGTACTGGGTCGGCCGGGGGCTCAACTCGGGTCGGAACACCAGCGATAGCACGGCCGCCAGAGGCAGCCACAAGATGATGACCACCACTTTCCACCCGGCGAAGAAGCCGAGGTCGTAGTAAATGGGATGTAGCGGTCTGACCAGCTGCCCGGAGAGCCGACCCTCCCTGATGCGCTGTTCCCACCCGAACGGGGTGAAGACGATGTTCATGTTCCGGACCAGCGTCCAGACGATGTAGTAGGCCGCGAACGCGCCGGGAGTGATCCCGCCGACGTCGCCTCCCTGAGCTCGGGCGATGCTCGACCACACCACCAGATAGATCACCGGCTCGGTGACCATCCCGATCATGTAGAAGTAGTTGGCGGCCCGGTACTGGAACTGCTCGATGACCGCCATCCGGATCAGCGTGGCGAACAGCCGTGCGTTGGAGCGCAGCCAACTCTCCTGCTCGAGCGGCGCCAGGTCCGTCCGGTGTGACCCCGACCCAGGCCCAGACCCAGAACCCGACCCGCCCCCTCGCTCGGGCCCGGGCAACGGTTGATCCAGCGCGGTCACGCAGATCCCTCGGCGAACACCGACTCGATGACGTCGTCGATTGGTGGGTCCTCAACCGTGAGGTCGTTCACGGGTTGTTCGGCCAGGATCCGCCCGGTGATCGCCGCGGTGTCGGCCCTGGCGACCCGTAGCGACACCCTGGTCTGCGAGGCGTCCACCACTTCGCCGTACGCCGACAGGTCGGCGGGCTCGTCAAGGGTGACCACCAGGGTCTTCGAGGCGCTGAACCGTTCGCTCAGTTCCTGCAGCGCCCCATCGAACAGCAGCCGACCCTGATGGATCACGATGACTCGCTCACACAGCGCTTCGATGTCTGCCATGTAGTGGCTGGTCAGCATGATCGACGCGCCGTGCCGCTTGTTGTAGTCCGCGAGGAAACTGCGGATGCGTCGCTGCATGGTGACGTCGAGCCCGAGGGTTGGTTCATCGAGGAACAGCACGGCTGGTCGATGCAGGAGCGAGTTGGCGATCTCCGCCTTCATGCGCTCACCCAGCGACAGGTTCCGCACGGGTTTGTTGATGAGGTCGCTGAGGTCCAGCAGTTCAATCAGCTCGTCGCGCTGTTCAATGAACGCCGCCGCCGGCAGCCGGTAGATGGCTCGGGTCAGCTCGAAACTGTCGAGCGCCGGGAGGTCCCACTGCAGCTGGTTTCGGTTGCCCATGACCAACGTCATGCGGCGGAGATAGTCATGGTTGCGCTTGAACGGTTCGAAGCCGAGCACCGACACGGATCCACTCGTCGGGTGCAGCAAGCCGGACAGCATCTTCAGCGTGGTGGTCTTACCGGCGCCGTTTGGTCCAAGAAACCCAACGATCTCGCCCGGTTCCACGGTGAAGTTGACCTCCTCGACGGCGGTGACGTGGCGGACTTTGCGGTTGATCAAGCTCTTGGCTGCCGCTACCAGGCCGGGATCACGCTCCGGCACATCGAAGATCTTTGTCAGGTCGCTCGCCTCGATCACCGTCACAGACCGAGCGTAGTCCCGATGGGTCGCAACGTTCAGCGGGTTTCGCCGCCGGTCTTGTGCGCCGGTACGGTGACGTGGTGCAGCAACTCCCAAGCGAGAACGCTCCACCCCGCGGCGGTCCCCTGTCATGGCGTTGGTGGTTCGAAAGTCGTGTCACCGGCGAGATCACCATCGGCCAAAATCCCAACTGGCCGATCTACGCCATCATCGTCACCTGGATCGTTCGCTGGGTCGCTTCATCGGACTCGACGATCCACAGCATTGCCGGCTGGCTTGGCACCGGTCTGTGGATCTACTGGGGTCTCGACGAGATTGTCCGGGGCGTCAACCCGTGGCGCAAGGTCCTCGGCACGGCGATGGTGGCCGTGCAGGTATTTCGGCTGGTGTTCTGAGGGCCAAGGAGTGGTTTGAGCGTCTAGGACGCGTCCATCTCGAAGTGGTCGGCCCCCATGATCTGGCCGGCGATCTGAATCTCCACGATGTGTCGACCACTGTGGTAGGTCCTGGTCGACGCCGTCTGTAGCAGCCGCCGCTTCGTCAGCTCCACCTGTTCGCCGGGGTCCAATGTCACCGTGGTCCACTTGAACACCTTTGGTGACGTCTTGCCGTTTGCGTTCACGTGGTGGATCACGAAGTCGACCGCCAGGAGCTGCTGCTGGTCACCGGTGGAGGTGACGGTTGCCTGCAGGTTCAGGTGGTCACCGAGTCGGGCGGTGTCCGGAACGGTCGTGAACGCAACGGTCACCTTGGGCTCGGTGGTGAAGCCGAGCAGCTGCAACGCACCGGGCACCCCGTTCTTCACCAGCGTGCGCAGCGCGTGACGGACCATACGCCCGTCCACCGGAGGGGTCTCTGCAGTCCATTCGCCCAAAACGCTGATCACCAGGTCCGGGTCGGCCTTGGCGACGTCGTTGAGGTGGTTTGCGACCGAGCGTCTCACCGTCTCTGACGGGTCGTGACGCAGTTCGGCCAGCAGCTCGATGCCGATCATCGGGTCATCGGTGAGCGCCGGCACCTTCGGCCCCCACGGCAGAAGCGGCCGGGTGCCTTCCGACGGGAGCCGCCGGACCGACTCGTGTTGATGGTGGACCCAGCGGCGGAGGTAGGTCCTGGTCAGTTCAAGGTGCTCAGTCAGAAACGGGCGGATGGCGAACTCACAGGTCCAGCTGACCGTCAACGTTTCCATCGCCTCGAGGGACTCCACCGGATGGTCGACGCCGTGGCGTTCGACGAAGGAGCAGAGCGGCCAGGCCGACCATTCCTCCACCGCATCGCTCTGCGACATCGCAACGATGGTCTCCACCGCCGTTGGGTAGTCATCGGGGAGGTCGGCGGCCAACTCGTCCGCAATCAGGCTGATCCGGTCTTTCAACTCAAGCGCGTCGAGCTGGGGTACCACGCGCTTGATGAACTGCGTGCGAGGGAAGTCGGGCTGCGCCTTGCTTGCCTGTTCGGCCAGGAGCTCAACGACCGCGCGGTTGATGTTGTCCTTGAGCGGCGCGGCCATCGGGTCAGTTGCTCCGGTCGACCGGTGTGAACTGGGATCCGCCGTAGCTCTGCTCGGTCGGGACGATTTCCAGCTGGCTGATGTTGACCCGCCACGGCGCATCGAGCACATGCACGATCGAGGCCGCAACGTCGGCCGGTGTCACCTCTTCAATGCCGGTGTCCTGCATGTCGGCCCGGGCGTCGGCGTCATCGATGGCGACGTCATAAAACTCGGTGGTGACCCGACCGGGGTTGATCTCGGTCACCCGAATGCCGGTGCCCTGCAATTCCTGGCGCAGGTCACGGGAGAGCTTGTGCATGGCGCCCTTGGTCGCGCCGTAGAGCGATGAGGGGGCGGGATACAGCGCAAGCACGGAACTCATGTTGACGATGTGGCCCTTGCGCCGTGACACCATGCCGGGCAGCACGGTCCGCACCATGTGGATTGCGGCGGTGACGTTGGTGTCGACCGTCATCTCAATGTCGGCGATATCGGCCGTCAACAGCGAGCCGATGGCCCGGCCGAGCCCGGCGTTGTTGATGAGGATGTCGACCGGGATGGTCTCACCGATGTTGGCCACCGCGGCCCGATCCCGCACGTCCAACTCCACCGGAATACAGCCAGTCCTGGCCGCCAGGTCTTCCAGGCGATCAACCCGCCTTGCGGCGGCGTAGACCGTGACGTTCCGATCTCGGAGGGCAACCACGGTTGCTTCGCCGATGCCGCTCGATGCTCCGGTAACGAGGGCCACGTCAGTGTCTGCCAGGGTCATGGCGACTCAGCCTATTGGGTGCACTGAAGCTATTGGCCGCAACGAAGGTCCGGCGAGCGACGCCCCCGGGTGGGCGGGCGCCGTGGAGCGTTTGCCTCGCTACTGGTCGAGAAGCTTGGAGATCTTTTTCGGGGCGAGGAGCATGAAGCTCTCGGCAATCCACCGCTGCAGGTCTTCAAACGGTGGCGGGTCATCCGGTGGGAAACGGAGCATGGTCCATCCGTGGGCTCCGGTCTCCCAGTCCCGCCCGTCGTCGGACGTAGCCCGCTCTTTGATCTCGGGGACCGAGGCATCGAGCTTCAGCCGCAGGTTGCACTCTGCGTCTTTCTCGCCAAGGAAGGCAAAGTTCTTCCCGCCGGCCTTGAACGCCCGGTTGACACACGACGTGCCTTCCTCGGCCTCGGGGAACGACATTGCGTGGTCGCGGATCTTGTCACTGATCTTGTGTGCGAATTGTTCCGGCGCTTCGGCCATCACATCACCTCCACTACTAACGTCACAGCCAACTTCACTGCGACCCCTATGAGCTGCGACCCCCTATGAGAGGGCCTGCAGGATTTGGGTCAGGCTTGCGGTCCATCCGCCGGTCACAATTTCATCCATCTCATCGGTGGGGAGCCCGGCGTGCTCCACGGTCATGCGACTGCCTCCGTCACGCGCTTCGATGGTCACGGTGATCACCTGCCCCGCCTCCCACTCATACTGCAGTCGGTGTGGTTCCTCGACGATGAGAAACCGCCCACGGACCTCATAGGGTGTGCCGTCGAAGTCCAGGCTGACATGGATCGGCCCGCCGACCACCGGCTCCCAGGCGTGCACGGTCCACAGCATGTCTGTGGCGCAACCGAACCACGTGGTCAGTGTTTCCACGGTGGTCCAGGCGGCGAAGACCTTGGCGGGCGGCGCGTCGTAGTCCGCCGAGAGCACCACGGGTTCTCGGTTGCCGCTTACCGGACTATTCGAGCGGTCGGTCATATCTGCTGTTCCAGCACATCGGCGAGGCGATCCAGGTTGGCCTGCCAACCGCGCCTGACGTGGGACACCCATTCGCTCACTCCGTCGAGCGGGTCGGACACGAGCCGGAGCTGATGGACCCGACCCTGCAGGCGTCGCTCGATCAAGCCGGCGTCTTCAAGGACGACGATGTGGCGGTTCAACGCCTGCTTCGACATGTTGAACTTGGCGCCGAGCGCCGGTGTGTCAAGGGGACTGACCGCCAAATGGTCAACAATTCTGCGCCGATGCTCACTGGCCAGAGCGTCAAAGATCGGGTCCAGGGTTGCCAGCGACATAGCGCCAACCTAGCTGTGGTGTTCGCTAACCGTCAACACTTTTGTTGACGATCAAGCCACCTGCGACGACTGGCTAGTTGTGCTGCTCGTCGGCGCCGGCCATCGCATGGACCGGCAGACAGTCGCAACCGACGGGGGCAACGTGCTGTGGGCCGTCATGGTCGGCGAACTTGGCACTATCTCTACCGACCTGGTCGAACGCGGGGACCGAGGGCAGTGGGTCCCGTTCGATGACCCGTTCGGCCGCAACCACTACGTCGGCATCCCACTGCGTCCCGGCATGTTCGCGCAGAATGGCCAGGGCCTTTTCGACCCCCATCCCGTCGCGATACTGGCGGGTGTTGGCCATGGCGTCGAAGGCATCGCATACCGCGACGATGCGAGAGATCAGCGGGATGGCTCGGCCGGATCGACCGTCGGGGTAGCCGTTGCCGTCGATCCGTTCGTGGTGGCCGCGGATGAAGATGCCAATCTCGGCCAGAGCGGGTGACGTTTCCACCATGGCCTGACCAAACGCGGCGTGACGCTTCATCACGTTGTACTCGTCCTCGTCGAGGCGACCTGGCTTGTTGATGATGCTGGTCGGGATGTCCAACTTGCCAACGTCGTGCAGGAGCGCTGTCAGCCCGAGCTTGCGTAGCTCTCGGCCGTGCAGCCCCAGTTCGGTCCCAACGTTCACCGCAAGTTCGGCGGTTCTGACGACGTGGTCTCTGGTGATCGTGTCTCGAGCCTCAAGATCGCTCACGAACTTGTGGACGATGGGGTCCATGCCAAGTTCGAGCGCGGCCATCGGTTCGGTGGCGAGGACCGGCTCGATGGTCGCTCGGATCTTCGCCGTGGACCGGAGGGTGACCAGTGCACCGATGGTCCCGGCGAACACGCCGCAGATGTCCAACAGGTGTGCCACCCAGAATCCGGCGGAGAACGGCTCTGCTCCGAACCAGACCAGGGCTGACCCGCCGACGAAACCGAAGCCCATCGAGATGACAAGCGGCAGGCGGCTTCCCGCGACCTGAGCCAGATAGAGGTGGCGGTAGCTAAGGGCAATGCAACCTGCCGCACAGATTGTGCCGAGGACCAATGCGGGCAGTGAGCGGGGGTCCAAGAGTGGGAGGAGGTTGGTCCATATCAGCAACGCCGCGGCCAAGACCAGGAGGCCGATCATTGAGCCAACGGTCCATGGTCGGCACAGTCGTTCCGAGTGGCGGAGCCGCATGCCACGCGGAAACAGTAGTGGCGCCGCCACCAGTAGGGCCACGGGGATGGACCACTGCACCGAAGACATGGTCGCCGTGTTGTCGCCGTAAAGCACGCCTGGGGTGGTGATGCCATGGACCAGGGGCAGGATCGAGACCGACATGAAGAACAGTCCCATGTAAACCAGTTCGGATTCTTTGCGACGCACGCCTCGGCCGATGACCGCGCCGGAGGTCAGTGCGCAGCCCGCGGCGGCCAGCACCACAATCCAGAACAGCAACGTTGGCGATCCGACGATGCCCACCGATGAGAATGCGCTGGCGAAGAGTAGCTGTGCAGCGGCAGGTAGCGACCAGGTCAGCACCCATGGCACCACGTAACGGCTGCCCTTTTCCTGCGTTGTCCGCATCTGACACCGATCGGCAGTTTCACCGTCGAACCTGAGCGGCGCTGCAACCCATGGGCCGTCGGGCCCCGGTCGTAGCGATCAGCTCGAACGAACCTGTCAGCGAGAGAAGTGCTGGTAGTCCTTGAGCGTTCGGTAGTTGCCGCCCCACTGCCAACCGTGATCGGCGAAGGCTCGGACGACCACATCGCCGGGGCGAATCATCGCCGGGTGATAGACCGTGCGGTCCACGTAGTTGTCACCGGCCGCAGGTAGCACGAGGGCGCCGGAGACGTAGGGGTTCTGGATCGGGTTGATGTCGATGGCTCGGCCGTACGCGTGGGATGACCAGGAGGTGCCGCCGGTGACCGCTCGGCAATTGAAGCCGCTGGTGTTGTTGGCCGCCATCGATGCGTCGTCGTCACCGGCATAGCCGTCAACGGGCTCGACGAGCTCGATGGGGTATCGGTCCCGGTAGATCGAGCCGAAGATCTCCGCCACGTCATCGGCAACGTCGGCATCGACGATCAGCGTGCCGCGCTGGTGCCGACCGGAGAAGTCGACGTGATCAACCGTTACCGCCCGGAGGTTGTCGGGATGAACCGGACACCCCGGTCGCCACGATTGGCTCACGTCGGTCTCCGACACCAACCCGATCTCCGGGGCGTAGGGCGGGAGCGTGGCCGGCGCGGTGCCGGTTCGGAGCTGATTCTCCAAGGATTCGGAGAACAGCAACACCATCTCGGTCCGCGCAAGCCCGGCTTGCAGCTGCGCCAACCAGTACGTGACGCCGTCGCTGTCACCGGTCCGGTCCAGTACGTTCTGGTAGGCCTGACCGACAAAGTCGGCGTTGGAGCTGGCACCAAACCGGTTGGCGTACTCTTCGCTGTTCAAGAACCCGTCGGCCACCGCTCGAAGTGTCAGGCCCTCAACCCGGGCACTGACCCAGTAGGCAAACCCGCTGTCATCCGGTGCCCGGTCAAAGACGGACTGGTAGAGCCGTTGGATCTCGCCCTCCTCCGGTCTGGTCGGACCGTCCGCTGCTGCGGCAGTTGATCCCGCGGTAGCGATAACAGTCGCCAGCAGCACCGCGGCAAACACCGCCCGGTGAATGGCGCAGAACACCCTGGCGGAAGCAGCAGGCAAACGGCGACGATGACGCGGCGGCGAAGTCGGCACCGGGCAAGCGTAGTTTCAACCGCAACCCTGGCCGCGGTTACCGCCACCGGGTCCGGAGGTTCGTCGGATCGGTTACGCCACAGAACGCAGGGTTCGGTCGCTGTGATTGCAGCGCCGGGCGCCGTCTTCTTCAATCACCACGATGTCTTCGAGCCGCATACCCCATTGGCCTTCAAGGTAGATGCCCGGCTCGATGCTGAAGGCATGACCAACTTCAACCGCCGCGGTGTTTGTTTCGGTCACGTACGGCTGCTCATGGACCTCAAGTCCGATGCCGTGCCCGGTCCGGTGGATGAAGTGGTCGCCGTATCCGGCGTCGGCCAACACGGTCCTTGCCGCGGCGTCCACGTCACACAACCGGGATCCGGCGTTGGCGGCATCCACCGCTGCCTGCTGGGCGGCCATCAGCGTCCGCCACGCTCGGTCAACGTCGGTCGGTATCTCACCGGTATAGACGCAGCGAGTGGTATCGCTGTTAAATCCGTGGGCGGTGCCGCCAAAGTCGAACAGCACCATCTCGTCCGGTTGGATGACGCGGTCATCGGGATGATGGTGAGGGCTGGCCGAGTTTGGCCCGGAACCGACGATGACAAACTGGACCTGATCATGACCGGCGGCCAGTAGCCGCTGCCCGATGTCTTCCGCCACCTCGGCTTCGGTCCGGCCGACGAGTGTGATCTCCCGCTCTTGGATCTGGGCCATGACCTGATCGGCGAGCGACCCGACGTGGACGAGGGCGTCGCGTTCTGCACCGGTCTTGATGGCCCGGACCCCGGTCAACGCTTCGGCGACGGTAACGAACTGAGCGGACGGGAGCCGACGGCCGAGTTCGATGAGGTGGCTGGCCCACAGGTCGTCTGACACCACGATGTTTGAGGCAGAGCCAATCAGCGAAACGATGACATCGGCGGGGTTTGTCTTGTCGTCCCAGCCAACGCGGGTAAAGACCGCGTCCCGGGCCTCGACCCTGGCCAGTTCCAAGCCGGGGATCAACAGGTTTGGCCGTTCGGTATTTGCGGTGGCGACCACAGCGGTGATGCGTTCCAGCGGCATTGCCTCATAGGCCGTGAGGTAGGCCAGGTCAGGGCCACCGGCAATGATGATGGCGTCGTAGCCGCCGTCGAGCAGCCGTGCAGAAAGGGCCTGCCAGCGGCCGATCAGGGTCTGATCGTCTACGGGGGGATGTGAGGTTGCTGAGCCACTCATCGGCTTCTCCTTGCGAGCTGGTCGAGCGAAACCGCTCCGAGGATCAAAATACCCTGGGCGAACGTTTCATACTGCGAGTCGATCCCCAAAAGTATGAACGCGTTTCCGATCGACTGCAGAAACATCACCCCAACAACGGCTCGCCACACCGCTCCCTCGCCGCCGAAGATGGACGTACCACCGACGATGGCTGCGGTGATGGCTCGCAGTTCGATGCCGAGGCCAAGCTCGGTAGAGGCGCTGCCGATTTTGCTTGCGGTGATCACACCGGCAAGCCCGGCGCACAACCCGGAGATGACGTAGGCCGCGGCCTGCACCCGGCTCACCCGGATGCCGACGAGGCGTGCCGCTTCAAGGTTGCCTCCGACGGCATAGACCGCCCGACCGAAGGTTGTCCTGGCCAGGGTGATTCCGAGGACTACCGCCACAACGAAGAACAGCCAGACCGCCCACTTCAAACCGAGGAACTTCTCAACGCCGATGGTCCGAAAGCTCTCGTTGCCAACCTGGACCAGCGCCCCGCCTGTGACCATGAAGGCAATGCCCCGAAACACGAACGCCGTCGACAGAGTCCCGATGAATGAGTTGACGCCGGTGACCGCCATGATGCCGGCGTTGACCAGGCCGAGCAGGCCGCCAACCGCAACGCCGATGACCACTCCAAGCCATGGATTGGTCTGCGCCACTTCCGCGGCGACGATGGCCGCAACGGCCAGCATCGACCCGGTGGACAGGTCAAAGATTCCCGCAATCACACAGACGGTGACACCACAGGCGATCAGCGCAAGGGGGGCCGCCTGGTCAAGCAGGTTTGACCAGTTCCTTGTGGTCAGGAACCGCTCGTTCCCGATGCCGACGCCGATGATCAGGATGATGAACGCCAGCAGAATTCCGTAGCGGGTCAGCAGGGCTCGGACCTTTGGCCCGATCAGACCGGTTGCTTGCACGGGAACGGTCGTCATTTGGTTATCAGTTCTTCCTCGGTACCAAAGGCTGCGGCAAGCAGCTGAGATTTGTCGGCCTCGTCGGCGGTGACGTGGTCAACGATGCGGCCATTTCGCACCACGTAGATTCGGTGGGCAAGTTCAAGTGCCTCTTCAAATTCAGAGGTCACCATCAGAACGCTCATGCCCTGGGCGGCAAGCTCATGGATCAGCCCGTGGATCTGGCCTATCGACACCACATCAACGCCGCGGGTTGGTTCGTCGATAAGAAACAGCTCCGGTGGTGTGATGAGCCAGCGGGCC
>CAZSTV010000095.1:9689-19951 GCA_964609665.1 uncultured Acidimicrobiaceae bacterium | reverse complement strand
GGCGTGGGTCTCGACGATCTTCGCCAGCAGGCCGGTAAGGGTGGCGCGTTCGCCATCGGTGAGGGCGGAGAACGTATTCGATCCGTCCCAGATCTTGGTGGGGATGGACTTCTTGAAACGCTTGCCCTTGGCGGTGAGCACCAGGTTCTTCACCCGTCGATCGGTGGGGTGTGGCTCTCGTTCGATGAGCCCAAGCTCCTCAAGGCGGTCGGCCACGGCCATCGACCCGTCAGCCTTGATCCCGGGGCAGATCACATCGGCGGATTCCTGGTGGATCCGGCGGCATACGAATCGGCCGTGGTCGACTTCCTCAACAGGGCACTCGCCGCGACTTCTTCGTCGAACCGTCAGTAGAGCTAGGTTCTGGCAATGGCAAAGTCACCGAGCCGGGCGCTGGCACAGCTGTTTGGCGTGTATCACAACGTCACCTACTACGCCCGTGAGCTGAGCGTGTTCCAGGAGCGAGGCATCGACGAATTCTGGCACGGCTACATGGCGTTCCGAGCGGCACCGCTCGGACGTGTCAATGCCGACGTCGTCACCGCAGCGTTCTACAACTTTGCGCCATCGCTCGTCGAAGCTGCGGTGCCATCGGTCTGGGAGACCGTCACTCCGGCCGAAGCAATCCAGCTGCGCAACGATGCGATCACCACGTCACTGAGCGCCGTCTACCAATCGGACCCGTGCGACGAAACAATGGTCGACGTCGCCGAGACCATATTCGATGCGATGACCCCCATGCCCGCCGCTGGCCGGGCGCTCTTCGCCAGCTATCGGGCGCTGGCGAAGCCAGACGACGCAGTGCTTCGACTGTGGCACGCAGCAACGCTCTGGCGAGAGTTCCGAGGCGACGGACACAACATTGTGTTGGCGTCAGAGGGGATCGACGGCGTGGAATGCCATGTGCTGCTCGCCGGTAGAGGAATCGGAAGTCGGGAGATCATCGAGAAGATCCGGGGATGGGACAGGGCGTCGTGGGATGGAGCGCTGGAACGACTCGGCGGGCGAGAACTCGTCGACGCCGACGGCGCCCTCACCGATAGTGGAACCGCGCTGCGCCGCCACATCGAGAACCGAACCGATGAACTTGCCGCGGCGCCACTCGACGCAATCGGCCCGGACCGCAGTACCTCATTGATTGAGCAGCTCGGACCGATCGTCGCCAGGCTCGTGGAGTCCGGAGTCGTGCCCGACCGGTGGCCGCCCCCAACCACAACCCGGCCAATGTCCACCTGACCCGGGAGCGATCGGCCTGAACAGGTTCGATCACTCCAGCCAGGCGCCGTCTTTCATAATCGTGCGGCCTTGCATCTCCGCCACGCCGTTCCATGCCCGAACGGTCTTCGGAGCGATGCTCAACAGCGACCAGTCGCCGCCCTGTTCCGCCGGATTCCAACCGACCCGCTCGACATAGGCATCGATAGCGGACCGGCGGGCCGCTCCGAAGTCGATCACCTCTACCTCGCCGTCGATAAGCACCACCTCGTCCGCGCTGTCCAGAGCGACTTTGGCACTCCCGGATGAAGCCGCGTTGCGTACCGTCGGCGAGTCGGTGGGGGTGGCGACGAGCACGCACGTCCCGTCCCACGCAAGCGACAGCGGAATCAGATGCGGCACGCCTGCAGGCGACGCTGTCGCCACCCAAACGTTGCTTTCACGCTCTAGCCGGGCGATGACGTCGGCCATCCGTTCGCTGCGAGTTCGCATGATTGCAGACTACGCCATACTCAGAACGGGATCTCGGTCGGGTCGCTAGGGCTATTCGAAACGGGTTGATGGGTGCCCGAACGTCAGGTTGTCGGGGTCAACGTCGGGGTTGGCGACCAGCACCTCGCATTCCATCTGGTCGGGGTCACGGAAGAACAGCGACAGCTTGCGGCCGAACACGGTGACGATTCGGTCTGCGGCGCCAGCGGCGATGAGACGGTCACGAATTTCTGCGAACGTGTCGATGTCTGCGGCATGCAGGCCGATGTGGTCAAGGCGCCCTCTCCCGAACATCGGCGTTTGGCGGTCGGCTTCAGCGTTGTCTTCTATCTCGAAGACGTTGAGCTCCGTCCCTGGCCCGAGGTTGATGATGATCATGCGCGGACCGCCGGGGAACTCCGGCCCGTCCCGCTCGATCGTTGCGTCGAACACGTCGACGTAGAACTGTTTGAGGCGGTCACCGTCATTGGTGATGGTGGCAACATGGTCGATCCCTTGCAGCAACATGGGTGTGTCCCTTCGTGGGTGTAGTCGGTCGGATTCGTTGATGTGGTCAGAGCCGCGGCAGATACTCGGCGGCCAGCGAGCGCCCGGCAACTGTGGGCACGACGAGGCTGGCCCGCCGGTCACCAGGGTCGGCGCGGCGTTCCACCAGGCCGGCCTTCTCAGCACGGTCGATGACACGGGAGATATGACTGGGCAACAGCAGCAGCTGCCGGCAGATCTCGACGGCGCGTAACTCGTGGTCTGGCGCAATCTCCAGCCTGACGAGAAGGTCGACGACGGTCGGGTCAACATCGATGCAGTCCAGGGCGCACCGCCCGATGGCCACACCAAGCGCGAGCTGGGCAGCGAGCAGAGACCCGGACGGACGAAGGCGATCGACGTTGAACGGGTCGCCGGAAGTCGATTCAAGCGATGACGAAGTGGCCATGTCTTCAACATTAGTTGTTTAAACAACTATTGTCCAGGGGATCAAATGAGACTACACCAACGAACCCCCACCCCTGCAGTGCGTGCAGTTTCACCTTGACCAAGCGACATTCAGTACATACCATACCGATATGATAGATATACAGAACCACCAGAAGAAGCCAGCTGCCGTACTCCTAGATCGGATTCGGGGCACGGACTCCCGGCGACAACCGCGAGCCCAGCGAAGGGTTGGCCGTAGCGCAGCCGCACGGTGGGGATCAGCACTGGCGTTCGCTCTCGTCGCATCGTCGGTTGTGGCAGGGGGGCCGACGGCGGCCGCAGCGGATGACCGGGGAACGACTCTCGGCCACAACCAGTTGCTGGAGTCAGGAGATCATCTGTCAAGCGGAACCGGGTGCCACCTCGTGCTCCAGGGTGACCAGAACTTGGTGCTCTACCAGGGCAGCAACCCGCTGTGGGCGACAGGCACGGTTGGCTCTGGCGCTACCAGGGCGGCGATGCAAACCGACGGCAACTTCGTGTTGTACACCTCGAACTGGCAGCCCGTCTGGAACAGCCAGACCGCCGGTTCGGGAGGCGACAGGCTCGTGCTCCAGGGAGACTGCAACGCGGTCATCTACCGAGGGTCAACACCGATCTGGGCAACGAACACCTCTACCCATGCCCCTGCACCGGCTCCCACTCCGACGCCGCCACCAACGCCGCCACCGACACCCGAACCTGGGCCTGCGCCGACCCCCACCCCACCGCCAGTGACGCCAACACCGACGCCTCCGACCACTGTTCCCGCACCAGAACCGACACCGCCCTACATAACACCTGGGCCGGACGGCACAGCGGGCGCCGAGAGTCTGATGTGCGGCGGCACGTTGACTGCGGGAACCCTCGATGACAACACGGGCCGCCACCTGTCGTCGTTCCAAATCTGGGGCTTCTGCACGGAGGCAACCCTATGGGTCTGGTACGACGACCCACGAGGCGATGCCCGCGTGGCAACAAGGAAATACACGACTGGCGGGTTCGAGCATCCGGTCGACCTGATACGAGAAGGAAACGTGATCATCGGTGGCCACTCGAGAGTGAAGTGGATCAAGGCGTGCGTATGGGACAGGTGGGGGTCCGACTGTGCAACGTTGACCTAAGCGCCGCCAAGGTTCTCATACCGATCGGGATTGCGTGGCCGGACCCTCGCGTAGTGCGAACTGCGAGCGGTCCGGTTACGGAGTCGCTGTGAGAGCCGAGCACTCGTCGTTGGCTCAGGCAGAACGCGAGGGCGGTGTTTTTTACTGGTACAGCATTGCCATCAGCCGCTGCCCCTCACGACGCGAGTCAACGGTGACCTCGATGACCCCCGGCACCGTCGATGGGTCGAACTCAAACAGAGGTTCACCCCACAACGAAACAACTACGGACGTAGCGTCAGCGGCCAGATCGACCGAGTCGACCGGAAGCTTGACCTGCCACTGGTCCCCTGCCGCCGCCATGCTTGGTCCGGATCCGCTCCAGACAAAGCCGGACTCGGGCGTAATCTCTTCTGCACTGTCGACATCGAAGAGGCGTAGTTGCTCGCCCATCCGTGGCCAGGCCATCGACGCCCAGCGTTCGTCGCTGATCTCGACCACCTCGGGCTCGACGTCACCGCTGTACAGCGCCACCACGTGGTCGTCTCGTACCAGGAGTTGTCGGCTGTCGTCACCCCATGCGGCGGGAGGAATCAGATCGACCGGAACCGGGTGAGCCAGCGCCGTGTATTCTCCAAACAGGGTCGGAGCAGTCAGTTTCAGCCCTCCGGCCGGGCTGCGGCTCACCATCTCGTGAGTAGCGACCAAATCGAACGTTTCCAGCCATGCAGCGACATCACTCCTGAGCTCTTCGGGTGGTTCGAGAGGGCCGCTGTGCGCGCTGTCGTGGACCACTTCGACGGCGCCAGACATGTCGGCGATGGTGCACGGTGTAGTCACGGACGCCTCGTCGCGCCTGTCGGGAGGACAAAGCGCTTGGGGATTGAAGATCCACCGTCCACCGTTGTTACCTTGCAGCTCCCCTGGGCCGAGAATCAGCTGGAGTGGATCGGCGAACGGAGGTGGCGTTTCGGCGTCTGTCCCGTCCGGTTCGGTGTGTGTCACGAACCAATCCGTGTCGTTCGTCCACAGCGATTGCGTAACCATCGTTGGAGCCGAGCTTCTCGGGTACTCCACGACAAACTCGATCGCTCCGGGTTCATCTACAACGGCGACGGGAACCAACCACGTGAACCCGTTCCCATCACTCTCGTCACTGTCGTCGACGCTCGTTCCACAGGCAGCCACGATGCAGGCCATCGCGATGAGGACTGCTGCGAACGAGGACCACACCCCGGTCGGTGCCCCGATGACCCGGAGCTGCGACACCGCACAACTCACAGGCCGTCTCACGTCCCGGGCGTCTCGTCGCCCTCGAGCGCCACAACCGCGTCGGCCACGCGCTTCGCCCGCGTCTCTTCACGTTTGGCGGTGTACACCGGGTACAGCACCGAGCGCTTGGCCGACTTCGAGAGTGCTTCGTACGCTTCCCGAGCACGCTTGGACCCTTCCAGCGCCAGCTCCAAGTCAGCGGGAACGATGAGAGCGTCGATCGGTTCGAGCAGCGACCACGCACCGTTCTTCTTCGCTACATCGACCGCGCTCAGCCCCGCGTCGGTCATAAGCTCCGCCGAGACGAGCTCGTCGATGTACTGCTTGTTGATCTTCGACCACACGCTTCGCGGTTTCCGCGGCGTGAAGATCTGCTTGTAGCGCTCATCGTCGATCGGTTTGACCTTGCTGTCGATCCAGCCAAAGCACAGCGCCTCTCGCACCGCATCTTCCCAGGTAAGCCGGCGCCGACCGGTCGAAGCGCGGTAGTAGATCAGCCAGACACCTTTGGACTCGGCGTGGTTCTTTTCCAGCCACGAGCGCCATCCGGCCCGCGTCTTGGGATGGATTTCACGTAGCTCAGAATCAAACGAAGACACTCTTCAACTCACCTCCTCTCCACGCTACGCCATATTCGGGGACGACCGATTTCTGAGCGCTTGGGAACTTTTCTCGGTTGGGCTGCGACCTAGAGCAGTCACTAACAAAAGACCGGGGAACCGAATGAAGCTGCGAGTACCAACCACCAGGGCGATGACATTTTTGGCGGTTGCGCTGGCAATAGTCAGTATCCCAGCGGTGGCGTGGGCGCTCACGTCGCCGAGAACCACCGTCGACTACCCAGCCGAAGCATCTGAAGCCCATGGCCGGCTTGATATCGGCGGCACCGCCACTCACCGAGTTGGCGTGGCAGGCGTCCGGTTGGTGGTCCGCAACATTGAAGACAACACCTACTTCAACGGCAAAACCTGGCAGCGTTCGTTCATCAGGTTCGACATTCCAGTGGACGACCCCGGCGAGAGCAGCACCGACTGGAGCTATTCACTTCCGGCGCGCAAGCTCAAGCCCGGCGAGTACCGGGCCCGGGCCTTCGCCTACAGCGTTGAAGGCAACGGCGATGGGTTCGGTGGCGACTGGAACGAATTCACCTATCTCGGCCGCTACAACCCGGCGCTCTACGACACCGAGATCTCCTCTCCGGTTGACGGCGAGACCGTGTCCGGGGCTGTGTCAATCGCCGGTCTCGGCAGCTCCACCGAGGGCGTCGAGTCGGTCCGAGTCGTCGTGCGTAACACCGAGACACACCAGTACTGGAATGCCGAAAACACCCGGTGGCAAACAACGTTCGTCACCGTCCAGGCCGAGCTGAGTGATACGAATGGCGGGACTCAGACGGCCTGGACGGTGGATATCCCCGCAGATCACGTGGCCCCCGGCACCTACTTCACCCGGGCTTGGGTCCGCACCGGACACGGCCACGGCGATCCGATCGGTCGGGGCCAGTCAACCTTCACCGTCACAGCAACCGAGCCCCCGGTGACCACGACGACGATCGTTCCAACCCCAACAACCGTCGAGCAGACCACCACAACCGTCGAGCCACGCACCACGACAACCGAGTCGAAGGAAACCACGACTACGGCGAAGGAAACCACGACCACCGCCAAGGCAACCACGACCACGGCAAAGGCGACCACAACGACCGCTAAGGAAACCACCACCACGGCGAAGGTGACGACGACCACGGCGAAGCCGACCACGTCAACCTCGACGGTGTCGAGCGGACGTCGACCCTATGGGCAAGGCAGCATCGGTTGGGATCTGGTTGCGAGAGACGACTTCAACGGCAACGAGCTCGACGACAACATGTGGGAGTACGGCTGGTGGGGCTCGGCGGACGGCAGTGCGTACGACAGGCCGGTCAACGGCAACGAGACCGCCTGCTACCACACCGGCCAGGTGTCGTTGGCTGGCGGTGAACTCAGTCTTACCATGCGGCCGACCACAGCAGCGGAGAACGCGTCTGGTGTGTGCCGCAAGAAGGATGGTTCGAAGGCCTACTTCGTCTCCGGGTATGCGACCACGCGGCAACGCTTCCAGATTCAACCGGGAACCTACGTCGAGACCCGTATGTTCATGCCCGGCGAGGGAGATGTGCTCTACAACTGGCCGGCATTCTGGTCGACCGACATGGACAGGACCTTCGGCAGCAGGTGGCCTCACAGCGGCGAGTTCGACATTGCCGAGATTCTCAAAGGTCAGGCGTGCGGCAACTTCCACTACGCAACATCGGCGGGAGGATCGCACCAGCAGACCGGCAAACGCTGCACATCGGTGTCCGCCAACTCGTGGGTCGTGTTCGGCATGAAGTGGAACCACGACGGGACCGTCGAGTTCTTCCACGACGGACGGCCGGTGCAGGACCGTGGTGACGGTGGCGATTGGAAGCTCGACCCGCTGGACCTCGCAGGTTCCTTTGCCATCGACTACTCGCACAACATTGCACTGCAGCATGGCATGCATGATCCTTCCCATGTCGGCTACCAAGAACCGACCGCAGCGAACCCTCTCACGGTGAAGTTCGACTACGTGGACGTGTACGAGCTTCCGAAGTAGTCGGCGTGTCCTTCCCGGTCCGGCGTAGGTTGCGCCCGGCCGGGATGGGCCATTCGCTTCATCGGAGCGAGACCGTCTGGTCGTATAGGCTGTAAACGATGAGTGGGTTGGCGGAACTTCAGGCTCTATTCGATGAACTCAAGCCGATGCTGGCGTCGATTGGCGTCAACACCGACGCGCCGGATGCGGCGGAGCGCCGAGCTTCGATCCGGGACGTTGAGGGATTGCTCGCTGAGCATCAGTTGGAGCTTCACCCTCACGTGAGGTGGTTTTGGGAAACGTGGCCTCCGCTCGCCGCGGAGGTCACACATCCAGGCTTCACAAGCCCTGCATTTGCGGCCAAAACAATGACGAACCGTGGCCACTTCCCGTTCCTCCTCCCCATCGGGTACGGCTCCCACCGGGACCTTCTGGTCGACCTGATCCCGAGCGAGTTCGGTCCTGGAATCTATGTGCACGATTACTTCGATGAACACGGCATCCAACTGATCTTTGCCGGGTTTGCCGACCTCTTGCGGTATCTGATGGCGTTCCTCGACGACATGCAAGGTGACCCGTACATAGGGCCAGACGCGGAGTCGCCGTTCGAGTTCGTCGCCTGTCGATCACGTCTGGTGTCCTTGCTGCCACCAAATCTTGCCGACGACGAGATGCGGCCGATCTCCGACGACGTGAACACCTGGCCCCAGCGCTGGCGAGAGAGTCGCAATCTTGGCAACGATGTCGCTGCCCTACGAGGGTCCACCCACACGGTCGCAGAGTTGATCTCAGCCCGCCAACATGGACCGGTCGAAGCCACCTTGGTCGGCACGGTCAAAAACTTGGGCGGCTCATCCGACGGCACACAGGTTCGATTGAGCGACCACACCGGCTCGATAGAACTGCGAGTCCTGCCCGACGCACCAAATTTCGGCCGCTCCCCCACCGACACCTACGAGCTAGACGTCATCGCTGACCAGGAGACCGGGCCCGAACGCTCAATTGATGAGTTCCAAGGTGACCACATGGATGTGTCCCGCCTGGCTCAGTCCGGATTTTTCGCTGACGCCGCCCAAGCAGCGCGAGACATGGTGGCCAGAGGACTCGGCGAACATATGACCGGCGACGCGCCCATCCGAGCGATCGCCATGCGCCCAATCAACTAGATCACCCGAATCTCGGTGCGTTCCACCGGCGGGTAGAACTGCGGGCCTCGGAGCGGTCGAACATCCCGTAGTCGCTCCCCGTGCACTGGCTTCGCGGTTAGCTAGCAGGGGATAGGGTTGCCCGCTCCTGCCCTTGGCCAAGTCGACGGGCAGCCAGCCAGCCGACAGCCGCTGGGATGGCGAACATAGGCCCCATGACCGCCCGCAACAGCCAACTCTCGCCGTCATCGAAGGCGCCTATGGCAGTCCAGAAGTACGGCGCCATGACCAGAATGAGCGGAATTGCGATCCACCCATACCGGACTCGCCCGGCCAGAAATCCGAAGACGAGAACACCGAGCAGAATTACGGTCATAGCCGGGAGATTACCATCGGGCAAGATCATCTCGCCATCGGCCCGGCTAGTTGACGGAGAACCGCGCGTACGGACGGGTGGAGTCCACGTTGCCAGCGGCGTCATATGACCGGACCCCGACGGCGTAGGTGTCTGCCGGCAGGTCGGCAGAAAAAGTCCATCCCGTGTTGGTCGAACCCGGCGTATCGAGGGTGGCATCCAGCAGCGCAAAACCGCCGTAGGAACCATCGCTCTGCAACCACAGATCGGTCGTCTTGCTTCGCAGACTGAGGGCGACCCTGGTGACACCGGTGTTGTCGGTGGCGTTTCCGCTGAAGGCCACGGTCGGTCCGGTAAACGTCTGTCTGGGCGCCGGGGTGGTCAGCTCGGTGTCGGGCTCGTCGGAGTCGACTGCCGGTGCGACGACGTTGAAGACCACCCAGGTTCGAGTGCTGTCCCTGTTAGCCGATGAGTCGATCGCTTGGACAGACATGCCGTAGGAGCCGTCCGGAAGGGAGACGGGGAGGGACCACGCGGTCGTGGCGGAATCGGGTGACGTCAGATTGGCGTTCATCCTGTTGAAGGAGCCGAAGCTGCCATCGGGCTGCAGCCACAACCTGGTGTTGCGGTCCTGTATGGCCACCCCGACCCGTTCGATCGCTACGTCGTCGGTCGCCTGACCGCTTAGTACGACGTCGGGCCCGTCCAAGACCTGCAGCCGGACCGGTTCGGTGACCGTGGCATCGGGTTCTACGACGTCAGCGGCCGCGGCGGAAACCTCGAACGGCACCCACGGGCGGAACGTCTCACGGTTGCCCTCTGTGTCCTCTGCCCTCACTGAAAGGGCCCAGCGCCCGTCGGCCAGTGTTACCGGGAATGACCACTCAGTATAGTTTCGGCCTGGCCTATCGACAGTAGCGGGAAGGAAGTCGATCGATCCGAAGGTGCCATCGGCCTGCAGCCACTGACCGGTATCACGATTGCGGATCGCAACCGCGACCTCCGAGACCCCAAAATCGTCGGAAGCGTTGCCGGTTAGCGTCACCTCAGAGCTACCAAGAACATCAAGTCGCCTCGGCGAGGTCACGGTCGAATCTGGCTCCTTGGTGTCGACTAAAACCGGTCGCAGGG
>CAZSTV010000095.1:0-9679 GCA_964609665.1 uncultured Acidimicrobiaceae bacterium | reverse complement strand
ATCGAAGTTTTGGATCGGGTTCCGGTTCGGCGCTCCGAACGACGAGGCGGTTCCATCACCGTACGGACCGACGGGTGTAACGAAGGGTGTCGGGTTCCTTTCCTGTAGCTCGCCGACTTCGGACCCGCTGATGCCGCTGACGCTGGCTGCGCCCTCACCTGCTGGACCAAACACCGCCCTACCCGAGGCATCCCGAATGATCAGCTGCCAGTCCTGACTGCTCACACTGAAATTCGATTGGGATTCGGCCGTGAAGTAGGCGCCGGCATCAGCAGAGTTGGCCTGCAAGTTGATCCACCAGTCTCCCCCGACGGGGTCATACGAGGCATCGTCGGCCAGGCTCTCCGAAACGGTGATGATTGTTCCGCCTCGGAGGTCGGCCAGCAGCGGATCATCGGTGAACTGCAAGATGTCGGTCCCCTGCTGGGTGCCTTCGGGGTTGGCCTTGTCGGAGAGTTCCAGGGTCCAACCCCGAACGTCAAGGTGGTCCGCGACGGTGACAAGCTCGAACCAGTCGCCTCCGTTGCCGGGGATCGACCCGAAAAAGGTGTCGCCACCGGACAGGATGTTCGTGTCGCGAACAGCGTTCCACTCGTTGAGGAACATGTCGGTCGGCTGTGGATAGAAGACGCTGAGAAGGAACCCCTCAGTATCAAACGCACCGAAAGGGTCGGTTGCGGTGACGGTGACGCCAGCTTGCCCAAACTCATTCCATCGGCCGCTGATGATGCCGGTAGTCTCGTCGATCGTCATATTTCCCGGGAGGCCGCTAGCCGACCATGTCAGGTCATCACCGTCCGGGTCGGTAGCTGAAAGCCTGATGGAGACATCAGTGGCAACCGTTGCGGATTTCCCCGGAATAGTCGGGATTACTGGAGGATTGTTCGCCAGTGTGGACCGAGCGCTCGCGCTGTCGGTGGCCGCAGCTGGTGAATGTCCAACCGGTACCACGGCCATCAAGCTAGTCAACATCAGTGTGGTGATGACGACGATCGGGCCCCGCCCGAATCGAACCCGAAAACGTGTAGACATAGAGGCCCCCAGCCGGTCACGTAGATAATTATTTGATATTCTAACAACCGGGATGATCAGCCAGCTGGGTGGTTCTACACCGATTCCTCGGTCTCTTGAATTCAGCTGGCCTCTAGTGCGTCACCAATCCGGCGGCCGACAAGCCTTGGATCCCGTGGTCGCAGTCTTGACAACAGGCTGGCAATCTAAGCTGGGTTGGCAAGCTGCTACCGGCAGCACGATTCTTCAAAAAGGCATCCCGCTCGATGGATCTTCCTCCCCGCTACAGGTAGTTGGCGAACCGCCGCCAGCCGACACGGTCGATTCCGGTTCGATGCTGCGACGATCTGCAGTTGCCATTGCCATCTCGCTTGCGGCGACAGCAACACTGACGCTTACCGTATTCATCATCGGTACGGTCATCGGCCTCGGGGCCTTCGGTCATATTCCCGAACCCGAACCGCAACCTGGCGACGAGTTGTCCGGCGAAGGCGCTGGGCTCTGGATAGTATCCATGCTGGCTATCAGCGGCCTGATCGTGGCTCCGATTGTGTACCTCGGGTCCGTGTTGATCAGTACAGCAAAGCTGCTTCCGCCGGGCAACCGCATGCTGCCACGCCTGCTCGCATTGGCCGCCGTTCCCATGCTCTGGTTGTTTCGGATCGGCGTCGACCTGCTCCTCGGCTGATCAGATGCGTGCCCCTGAGCTCGCCCGAGACAGTCCGTCGAGTATCAAGTCGAGGACGAAGACGAATTCGTCGCCGTGATCGTCGCCGGCCACGTGGGCTTGGACGTGCGCGGTGAGGTAGGGCAGATCGGCACCCTCGATCGCGGTGAGGACCTCCGTCGCCAGGGCCTCCAGGTCTTCGCCGTCCGGAAGGTTCTTGTAGCTGAGCTGCTGGATGGTGAAGCCGACGATGTGCATCGTGATGGCGTGGTAGCCGCGGTACACAACTGACGAGTCGAGCCCCGCCTCGGTCAGCACTTTGAGGATCGCCTCCATGTAACCGATCCGGGCCGGGCCGGGCCGCCGGTTGGTCCACTCTCCCGCCATCCACTCGTGGTCGAGCAAGACTCGGTGAGCGCTCGCCGAGCTCGTGCGAATCGAGTGCTGCCAATCGCCGTCGACCACCGGAGGCTCGATCTTGCGACACGCCACGTCGAGCATCGCCTCGATCATCTCATCCTTGTTTGCGACGTGTCGGTACAGCGACATGGCACCAACGTCCAGTCGCTCGGCCAGCTTGCGCATCGACAGGGCCTCGGTGCCGAACTCGTCGGCGAACGCGATGGCCTCGGTGAGGATTCGGTCACGGCTGAGAGTGAGCTTCGCGTCGCTTTTCTTGGTTGGCATTGGTGCTCTTTCTGGCCGGGAGGTTGACATGCGTACGGCGTACGCTTACGATTTGGGTACAGCGTACGCAGCGCTGTCATTTCAGGATAGGGCGTCTGGACCGGATGAGCTGGCTGCGGACAAACACACACCACCGACGACCATCGAGGACTGATGAACCAAACAACGCAGAACCCCACGGACCCCAACCAGCCAAGGATCCCGACCACCATGCGCGCTGCGGCCCGCTACCGGTATGGCGGCACGGATGTACTCGAAACGGTCGAGTTGGATATGCCGACGATCGAGGCGGAGACCGTGCTCATCGAAGTCGGGGCGGCAGCCGTCAACCCGCTGGACTGGCACATGATGACCGGCACGCCGTGGCTCGTCCGCCAGCAGGCAGGCGTTCGCCGTCCGAAGCAGCCCATCATCGGGGTCGACGTTGCGGGCACCGTGCTCGCTATTGGATCTGACGTGCAAGGCATCGCCGTCGGTGACGAGGTGATCGGCGCGGCGGATGGATCGTTCGCCACCCATTCGGTGCTGCGACCAAAATCGGTCGTCCCGAAACCCGCCGGGGTGAGCATGGATGACGCCGCTGGAATGGTGGTGGCGGGGATTACTGCCCTACAAGGCCTGAGAGACAAAGCGGACCTACAACCAGGCCAGAACGTGCTGATCAACGGCGCATCAGGCGGAGTGGGTACCGCGGCGATTCAACTCGCCAAACTGATGGGAGCCGAGGTGACTGCCGTATGCAGCACCGGCAATGTTGACCTCGTCCGGTCGCTCGGCGCTGACCATGTCGTCGACTACACCACGGAGGACTTTGCCGACACTGATCGCAGGTACGACGTGTTCTTCGACAACCAGGGCAATCGGTCGCTCAGGTCTTGTCGAGGGCTGCTCACCGATCAGGGCGTCTACCTAATGATCGGCGGGGCGAAGACCAACCCGGTATTCGGGGCGATGGGACGGATGATCCGGGGCCTCGCTTTCTTCGCCTTCGGCAGCAAGAAGGCGAAGCCGTTCATCGCTGAGATTCACAAGGACGACCTCAGCTACCTGGCTGGCCTGATGGGGTCCGGCGAGCTTCGAACGGTAATCGACACGGTGTATCCACTCGACAAAGTCCCCGAGGCGATGGCGCAACTCGGCGACGGTCACGTGCGGGGCAAACTCATCATCAAGCCGTGAGTCCGTGCTCGGTGAGTCCGTGCTCCGTGCGGTCGCTCGTTTGATGGCCAGCGAGACCAGCCGTCACCGAGAGCAGGATGAACGTAGCTACGAACGTCACGGTGCGAGCCAGGTTGAGGCGATTCCAGTCGTCTTCGAAACGCTGGCGGGCATCCGCCACATTGGCGGGCATGAGGGTGGTGACCTCGGCGAGGTCGTTGTTCAACGGCACGTTGCCGACGATAGTGATGGCGAGACCGATCAGGTACAGGCCGAGACCGACGCCGATCATCCAGCGCCAGAGGATCCCTTCGCCCCAGTTGAGGACGAGGGCTGCGGCAATAGCTGGAATGGTGCCGAAGAAAGCAATCCCGAACCCGACATTGCGGATGGTGTCGTTCAGGGCTTGGAAGACGGTCACGTAGGTTGTGTCGTCGACCTGTGCAAGCCCAAGGGTCACGGACGACTCGTAGGTGTAGAAGAATCCGGCGGACAGACCGGATAGGACAACGGCGACGACGAGCACCGCGCTGGAGATGGTCATGGCCGGCTGCGGAGCGCTTCGATGGCTGCTGCGACAAAGACGATCTCGAACGCGAAACCGGTGAGGGCCATGGGGGCGATGACCAGACCGTCTTCGAGAAACAGCTTGTGGGGGCCCATCCCGATCAGTGACAGTGCGCAGAAGCCGATGCCGAGCAGGAGGCCATGACGCAGGCCGGCCCGGACCAAGGGCACCGCAGCGATACCGATCGCAACGGTGGCGGCCAGCAATGGTAGGACCTCTGCAGGCGGACTTACGCCGAGCTGTGCCATGCCCGCTGCAATCTGGACGGCGTTGGCCAGGAGAAGCGCATAGAGCGCACCGAGCATCAGCGGGGTCCGGTCTGGCACCGCTGACGTCGGGGTTTGGGGGGTCTCGGTCGCCTGGGTGGCGCTCATGGTCATGGGAGGTGTCTCCTTATTCGTACTTGCTGGTTCGATTTAATATTCGTACGGGAAGGTACGATTGTCAAGAGGAGTACGACGTTGACCACACCGAGAGCATCGAAACGAGGGCGGCCCCGCGCTGGCGAGCGAGCTGAACGCGAGCAACGGATCGTGGCTGCAGCCCTGAACGAATTGATCGAGCACGGATACGAGCGGGTCACCATGTTGGACATCGCCTCGCGGGCGGGCGCCTCGAAAGAGACCCTCTACAACTGGTTCGGTAGCAAGGAAGGCCTGTTCGCTGCGCTTATCAAAGCAAACGCCGACCGTTCAGCCCAGCGCGTTGAGGAAGCCCTCGACAACGACGCCGATGCCCACGAGGTCCTCGTCGGCTACGCCACCGGGCTGCTGAGACTGTTGACCAGCCCAGAGTCGGTGGCGCTCAATCGGGCCGCCATTACCTCACTAGAACTCGCCGACGCACTCCTGGCCCATGGACGTCACCGAGTTGGTCCGCTCGTCGAGACCTATCTTGCGCAACTGTCCGACGACGGTGTTATCTCGGTGTCGAATCCAGCCCAGGCGTTCGAGCTGTTGTACGGACTCGTCATCCGAGACACGCAGATCCGGGTCCTACTCGGCGAGCCCCCACCGTCAGCCGACGAGATCGGCCAACGATCCACCACTGCGGTCGACCAGTTCCTGGCCCTCACCCAGCCCTCGAACTAACCGTCGGCTGACAGGTGTGACGCTCTCCTAGCTGACGCGGGTGACGTGCATGTGCCAGTTGTACTCCCCACTCATGTTCGGGACCTAGGATCGTCGCCATGGACAATCCGATCCCTCGCTCCGCCTACGGTCGGCGAACGTTCCTGGCCTGCGCGATCGCGCTTGTTGCAGCCGCCTGCAGCGACTCCGAAGACCAGCAGGGGGCGGATGGTCAGCCGACGGACAATGCTGGCGACAGCCAAGACCCGGACGCGACCGAGAGTTCGGCGGACACAGCGCCGACCGAAAGCGCGGCGGAAGTAACGCCGGGAGAGTCGGTGGAGCCGTTGACCGCTGCGTCGTTTGCTTCGGTGGCGATCTGCGCGATGGCTCCGGCCCAGGGTGCGGGTCCGTTTCCCACGATCGAGCAGCTAGACCGGCAGGACATCACCGAGGGCTATCCAGGGCATCCGCTGCGCCTGGGCATCCGGGTGGTCGACGGGTCGTGTCAGCCGGTGGCCGGCGCCCGGGTGGAGATTTGGCACACCGATGCCACCGGCGACTACTCGGCCTATGAGGACGATGGCAGCGGCAAGGACGAGGGGCCGGGATCGACCTTCCTCCGCGGCTTCCAGGTGGCGGGCGATGACGGCATCGTCGAGTTCCAGACCATCTATCCCGGGTGGTACGAGGGCCGGGCCGTGCATATCCACGCCATCGCGAGTGTGGATGGACGAGAGGTGTTAACCACTCAGCTCTACTTCGACGAGGACTACACCGACGCGGTGCACAGCACCGGGGAGTACGCGCAGTTCGGTCCGCCTGACACCGGCTGGGACGATGACGGCATCATCGGTGACCCGGCGAGCGACGGAACCGGCATTGCACTGACCGCAGCGACGACCAGCCTCGGCGCCGGATCGCTCGGGCTGATCAACCTCGGCGTGTCGGCGTAGCGACGTCAGGCCCGGTTGCCACGGCACGGCCAGGTCGAAAGGCCCGCATGGCTATACCTCGGTGCCCCGGAGCGGCAACCCTGCGGCCTGGTACATGGCGTCGATGGCCGCCATGTTGGCCACGGACTCTGCGCCGCTTGTGAAGAACGGTGTCCCAAGCTGCACGTGGTCGACGAACGCCCGACACATGTGCTCGTAGGTGCAACCGGCGTCGATCTGTCCCGAGCTCTGGCCGCTGGCGTTGCGCACGGTCAGGGTGTTCCCGTTCTGCGGTGCCAGCGGGTTGATCGCCGTGATCGATCCGGTTGTCCCGGTGACCTCGAGGCGCACCTCCCCGTCGGATTGGATCATGGAACTTTCGACCCGGGCCGTCGCGCCACCTGCGAAGCGGAGCTCGGCCGCCATGTCGGCATCGATGTTGGGCGGCCGTTCGGTCGCCGTTGCGGACTCGACCGTCGGTTCATCACCGGGGAACGATGCCTGCACGGCGTGACGTACCCAGATCGTGGAGTAGCAGCCGAGGTCCATCAGCGAACCGCCCGAGGCGGCATAGTCCCAGCGGATGTCGCGACGCCCGTCTCGCTCCTCTGGGATGGCAATGTTGAAGTACCCCTCGGCTCGGGTCACCTCGCCGATGGCACCGGCGCCGATCAGCTGGATGATGCGTTGGAACATCGGGTGGTACCAGTGATGGAACGCCTCGCCGAGAAGCTGGCCGGTCTCTTCGGCAACCGCAACCATCTCCGCGGCTTCGACCGCATTCGATGCGAACGGCTTTTCGCACAACACGTGCTTGCCGGCCCGCAGCGCAGCGATGGTCCACTCCTTGTGGAGGTGCATCGGCAGCGGGTTGTAGACAACGTCCACGTCGTCCGCCTCGATCAGAGCGCCGTAGCTGTCACTGACCTCGGGGATTCCGTTGTCGGCAGCGAACGTCGCCGCCCGTGCCCGATCACGGGCCGCGACTCTGGTGACGACCGCGGAGTCAATCTTGGAGATGGGCTCGACGAGCGCCTTTGGCGCTATGCGGGCGGCACCGAGCACGCCGAATCGAAGTGGTGTGGTCATGGAACGAACCTACCGGCTGACGCTTCAACCGCTGAGCCCGGCCGTCTGTCTCCGGCTATTCCCACACGATTGGTGCAGGCGTTGTCCAGGGTTCTGTGTGACATCGGTGGGTCGCGAGGTCTGGGTCGCGGCGAAGGAACAGCCCGGAGGGTTTGGTCTCCACGCCCAGGCTGCCGATCGAACCCGTTGAGTTGTACGCCTTCTATCCCCAGAAGTCGCGCAACGTTTCGACGAAGCGATCGGGATCGACCAGGTGCGGATAGTGGCCGTGGTCATCCCATAGGTCCACCTGTGCGCCAACGATGAAGCCCGAGAGCCATGATTGATAGTCAGGTCCGGGGTCCTCACCGAAGATGGACAGGTACGGCACCGATTTCCCGGCATAGCCAGCCAGGGCACCCTCAACGACGCCATTGATCTCATCTTCGGTCATCGAGAACATCAGTTCCCAGACACCGAGCACAACATCCTGGTCGGGCCGGCGAAGCCGATTGACTCGATCGATAGCCTCAGCGCTGATCTTTGCTCCAGCCAGCTCAGAGAACAACCCATCGATCACCGTTCTGAACGTCTCGCTACTTCGAAGCATCGGCTCGACCTCGGAGAGTTGCGCTTTCAGAGCCCCGAGCTGAAGTGTTTGGTCGACGTTGACGACCGATGCAACAGGTGCCGCTGCACCGACCGCGCTGACCACTGCACCACCCAGCGAATGGCCGACGAGGCGAACCTCACCAAGAACACCCACATGATCGATTACGGTCACAATGTCGCCGGCCATGGCCTCGAGATCATAGGTGGCAGCGGATCCCGACAAGCCGTGACCTCGGAGGTCCACTGTGATCACACGATGGTCGCCACTGAGCCGGTTTGTGATCGGGTCCCACGAACTGGAACTCTCGGTGATGCCATGGACCAGCAAGACAGGGGGGCGATCACCGCCGCTGTCGGTGAAACTGATTGAGGTCTTATCGGCTGCCTGCACGCTACTCATGGCCCGGTAGTCTCGCACCCACTGACTCAGTGCACAACGACACTCACCGATGCAGCGGACGGAAATGTTCCACGATGCGTCGACGCCGAGCCGTGATTTCCGGTTTCAGCTATCTTCGACGTCACGGAGGGAACGATTCGTATGGCAGAGGTCTTGTTGTTTCATCACGCTCATGGGCTTACCGCCGGGGTCGTTGGATTTGCTGACGAGCTGCGACGGGCCGGACACACCGTTCACACCCCCGACCTGTATGACGGCCAGACGTTTGATGATCTCGAAGCAGGGGTCGGCTACGCACAAGAGATCGGCTTCTCGACCATCATCGATCGTGGTGTCGGCGCCGCCGATGAGCTGTCCGACCGTCTGGTCTACGCCGGCTTCTCCCTCGGCGTTCTCCCAGCACAGAAGCTGGCGCAGACGCGACCCGGCGCAACGGGCGCGCTGTTGTTCAGCGCGTGTGTGCCGCCAAGTGAGTTCGACTCAACCTGGCCAGACGCTGTCCCTGTACAAGTCCACGGAATGGACGCCGACGAGTTCTTCGCCGGAGAAGGCGACCTCGACGCGGCCCACGAGCTGGTGGACGGCAACGACGATCGACAGCTGTTCCTGTATGAAGGCAGCCAGCATCTCTTCGCCGACGCCAGCCTGCCGTCCTACGACGAAGCTACCGCAGAGCTGCTGACGAAACGCGTCCTTGAGTTCCTCGTCGCCCGGTAGCGGCACTTAGGCAGACGCAGCTCGGAAACGGTCCACCCAATCCTCGGTGGTGGCGTCACCCATCTTTCGGACGCCGGGCTCGACATCATCGGCGTTGCTCGGATCCAATCCAAGACTCATCAGAACGTCGCGAGTCACGCGGACCGGGTCGTCGGCGAGCTGAGCATACGACACCTGGAAAGGTTGGATCCGCTCCTGAGTGAACCAGGCAGTCCACAGCCGATCGAACTCGGTGAAGATCTCAACCTGCGCACGAATCGCAGGTTCGTCATAGCGCGGGGCTCGATGCGGGGCGACGCGCTCCAGCTCGGTTCCATCAACACCCACATGCCACAAACCCGACTGCTGGGCCCGAACATAGGAGACCGCCTGTTCGACCTTGTCCTCCCGCGTCAGATGGATGAACCGTGTCGGCCCGAAGGCGCGTTCGAATGAGTCGACGCCCGACTTGCTGGCCGGATCATGCCGTCGGAGCGTCTCGAAGAAGAACGAGAAGCTGTGGCGTTGGAGGCGAAGACCGAACATGTTGCCGCCGCCGCTGCCAAGTTCCTGAGCGGCCTGAAAGAGGCGTGAGACATAGGCGGCTTCGTCGTGCTCCCGCCGTCGACGCCCAGCCCGCGGGCCCAGTCGTCGAGTGACGGGCGGTGAAACCATGAGTCGGGGTTCCCCGCCACGCCTGTCGAGGAGAGCAAGTTGCAAATAAGCGTGCTCCCGCTTCGGGGAGAGGTGCAGATGACGTACGTGGCGATACGGCCCCTCATGGGTTGCCGCCGTTTGGGGTCATGA
>CAZSTV010000094.1:0-19980 GCA_964609665.1 uncultured Acidimicrobiaceae bacterium | reverse complement strand
GGCCTCAACGCACTTGTAGCAGAGCACGCACTTGTCGTAGTCACGGATGTAGAGGTCATCCTGAATGCGGATCTCCTCGTCGACCCGCTCCACGTCGGTCCCGTAGCGGCTGGGGTCCGCCCCATAGTGGTTGCTCCAGCGACCAAGTTCGTCCGCCTGGGACAGGTCGACGCCCGAGCCGAGGAACTCCAGCACCATCTTGCGGCTGTGCTGCACCCGCTCGGAGTCGGTCTGGATGACCATGCCATCTTCGGCCTCACGGGAGCACGACGGCACCAGTGTGCGGGAGCCCTCCTGTTCAACAACGCACACCCGACAGGCGTTCACCGGGGTGAGGTTCTCTGCGTAGCACAGCGTCGGGGTGTCGACGCCCGCCGCGGTGCAGGCATCGAGCACGCTGGCGCCGGCCGCCACGTCAACTTCAACCCCGTCGATCGACAGCCGGACCGATGTTTCGTTCTGTGACGCTTGCTCAGCCATTGGCTTCCTCGGCTTCGGTTGTTGATGTTGTTGGGCCGGACGGGGTCACAAGACCAAGGTCGATGGCCGACCGGACTGCGGTGGCCGCCGTATGGCCAAGGCCACATATCGATGCGTCCTTCATCGCCCGGTCGATGTCGTCCAACAGGGAGATTTTGGATTCGACCGAGCCGCTCGGCCCGGAAGCGCCGGTTGACAGCCCGACCAGCACCTCGTGTTGGCGGACCGTGCCGACCCGGCATGGCACGCACTGGCCGCATGACTCGTTGCGGAAGAACTCGGCGATGCGAGTCACCACCGGCGCCATCTCCACCGAGGTGTTGAAGGCCATGATGACACCGGACCCAAGCGAGGCGCCGGCGGCCCGAGATCCCTCGAACGTCAGCGGCATGTCGACCATGTCCGGGCCGACAAAGCTGCCCGCTGCGCCACCGAGCAGCACTGCGGCAAGCTCTCCGACGACCCCGCCCGCCAGCTCGAGCAGATCTCCGAGGGTTGCCCCGAAGTCCACTTCGTAGATGCCGGGCACCGCAACGTTGCCGCTGAGGCAGAAGAGCTTTGGACCCGTTGAACTCTCGGTGCCGATCGCGGCGAAGGCCGCCCCGCCGTCTATGACGATGTCCAACACGTTGACCAGGGTCTCCGGGTTGTTGATGGCGGTCGGCTGGTCAAACAGTCCGTTGGTGGTGGGGAACGGCGGCTTCTGCCGTGGCTCGCCCCGGAACCCTTCGAGTGAGTTGAACAGCGCGGTCTCTTCGCCGCAGATGTACGCACCAGCACCGCGCCGCACCTCGATGTCGAACGAAAAGCTCGACCGGGCGATGCCGTCACCAAGGAATCCGGCCGTCCGGACCTCGGCAATGGCGTTCTCCAGCCTGGCGGTTGCCAGCGGATACTCGCCCCGAATGTAAATCCAGCCCTTGGTTGCGCCGGTGGCGTACCCGGCGATCGTCGCCGCCTCGATGAGCGCGAACGGATCATTTTCCAGCAGGGTCCGATCCTTGAAGGTGCCGGGCTCCGACTCATCGGCGTTGACCACAATGTGTTTCTGGCCGGTCTCCGCCGCCACGCCACGCCATTTGATGCCGGTCGGGAATGCGGCGCCGCCTCGACCCATGAGACCGGAAGCGACCACCTCCTCGACAACGCCGGCCGGGCCCCGCTGGAACGCGCTGGTCAGTGCCGTATAGCCGCCGGCGGCGACGTAGCTCTCAAGACTCGTCGGGTCGACGCGACCAATGCGCTTCAGTAGCCGCAGCCCACTTTGACCGGCCTGGGGCAGGACGTAAGGTTCGGCGTCGGCCTCTACCCGGTCCGGGCGGGCCCGACCCTGAATGAACTGGGCCACCGGGCGCTCGCACTGCCCGAGGCATGGACTGGCATGGTATGGCGTTCCGGCGGCACGGAGCTCGGCGATCCGCTCCTCCGAACCGGCGATCTGACAGGCGGCATCGACGCAGACGTGCACCACGTCTTGGTCATGGCCGGGGTCATCGACGCGAAACATCTCATAGAACGTGGCAACGCCGTAGGCCTCGGCCGGCGGCACCTGCAACTGCTCCGACGCATAGTTCAAGCCACCGGGACTGATCCACCCGATCTGGTTCTGCAGCGCGTGTAGCACCGGCAACAGCAGGTGACGACGCTCGTTCCGCCGGGAGCCTCCGCCCCGGACGAGCCGCTCGCCTTCAACGATGAGCGCCGGTCCAAGCGATGCGGCAAGTACCGCGTCAACCGCCACTTGCTCCGCGTCAGTTGCGACGTCGGAGCCAATGAATATGTCAGCCACTCGTTACCTCATCGTTCGCAAGCTTCTCGACCCGGATTGCGGCCGCCTTGAACTCCGCAGTTCCCGACCGCTTATCCCAGGCATCGTTCGTCAACAGGTTCACATCGACCAGCTCCGGAAAGTGGAACGTGGTGAAGGTCAGCCCCTCCGGCAGATCTCGCTGCACCCGAGCGGGCATTTTGATGGAGCCCCTGGGTGACGACACCCGCACCCATTCACCGTCGTCGATGGCGAGGCGGGCGGCGTCCGCCGGGCTGAGATCGATGGTCTCCCCATAGCGGATCGGCGAGTCCATCGAACCGGACTGCACCCCGGTGTTGTAGGAGTCGAGGGCACGACCGGTGGTGAGCCGCAGCGGGAATTCCTCGGTCAGCTTCTCCCGCGGCCCCTCGTGGGCGACCACGTTGAACGGTGCGCCGGAGCGGCCGCCAAGGTCATCTTCCCAGAGCCATCCGTGGAGGAATGGGCTGCCGGGATGATCCTCGCTTGGGCATGGCCACTGCAGGCCGCCCTCGGATTCGAGCCGGTCCCAGGACATGCCGTTGTGTAGCGGCGACAGGCTGCGAAGCTCATCCCAGAGTTCCTCCGCCGTCGGTGTGCCCCAGTCGGCTCCCATGTGGTTGGCGAGTGAGGCGATGATGTCGATGTCGTGGCGGACTTCACCGGGTGGCGGCACCGCGGGTCTCACCCGCTGCACCCGCCGCTCGCTGGAGGTCACGGTGCCTTCCGATTCCGCCCAGCCAACCGATGCCGGGAAGACAACGTCGGCAAGCTCAGCGGTGCGGGTCAGAAAGATGTCCTGCACGACAAGTAGGTCCAGGTCGCCAAGCAGTTTTCTGGCATGGGCGACGTCTGCCTCGGAGTCCGCCGGGTTCTCGCCGATGCAGTACACCGCCCGGAGATCCTTGCTCTCCATGGCTTCAAACATCAACGTCAGGTGGATGCCCGGTTCCGGCGGGATCGACGTGCCCCAGACCTGCTCGAACTTGGCTCGGGCTTGGGGGTCGGTGACGTCTTGGAAGCCGGGAAGCTTGTTTGGCAGAGCGCCCATGTCGCCGCCGCCCTGCACGTTGTTCTGGCCGCGCAGCGGTACCAGACCCGAACCCCACCGTCCGATGTGGCCGGTGAGCAACGCCAGGTTGCACAGCGACAGAACATTGTCGACGGCGTTGTGATGCTCGGTGATGCCGAGCGTCCACAGAATCTGGGCCTTCTCCGCGGTTGCGTAGCTCTTCGCCAACTCAGCGATTGCGGTGGCGGGCACGCCGGTGATCTCCGAGGCGTAGTCAAGGGTGTAGTCCTCGACCGAGGCCCGATACTCCTCGAACCCGACCGTCGAATGATCGATGAACGCCTGGTTGTGCCAACCGTTGGCGATGATCTCGCGGCCGATGGCGTTGGCCATTGCGATGTCGGTACCGACCGACAGGCCGAGCCAGACGTCAGCAAACTTGGCCGACGACGTACGGCGAGGGTCGACGCAGAACATCTCGGCCCCGTTGTCGAGACCCTTCATCAGGTGATGGAAGAAGATCGGGTGGGCTTCCCGTGCGTTGGAACCCCACAGCACGATCACATCGGTTTGCTCAATTTCGGTGTACGAGGATGTGCCGCCACCCGCTCCAAAGACTGTCGCCAGACCGACGACGGAAGGAGCGTGTCAAGTTCGGTTGCAGGAGTCGATGTTGTTTGTCTCCAACACCGTCCGTGCAAACTTCTGCGCCGCGAAGTTCATTTCGTTCGTGGACTTCGAGCAGCTGAACATGCCGATCGCTTCCGGACCATAGTTGTCCTTGACCTGCTGGAAGCCCGCACCGGCCCGTTCCAACGCCTCGTCCCAGGTCGCCGGACGCAGCTGACCGCCGTCGCGGACCATGGGCGTTGTCAGCCTCGGTCTCTTTGTGACGGTACCGTTCGTCCGCTTCTTCGAGCCGCCATTTCCGCTGCGCATGTGTGGGCCTTTCGCCGAACGTCTCATGGGTGCCTATCGGGTGCTTTGCAGGAGTGTTGCTCCTGCGAACAGTCTAGTTAGAACGCCTAACTTTGGCTGCACTTCGACCACATCCGTTCGCAGCAATCTGCTGGCTGACGATCGGACGAGATCAGTACTGACAATAGATCACTTTCACTGTCAGGAAACCCCCTGATCGATGCCAATTCAGCCCAACATGATCTACCTCACCGTCAATGTCGATTGATGCGGCTGCATTGCGATGGCAACTTCCGCCCGAGATACCGCCAAATTCCTCTATCTGAGGGCCGAAACGTCGGTATGTTGTGGGTCATGCGATGGTCCAAGCTGTTCACCCCCACCCTTCGCGACGCCCCGGCTGATGCCGAGGCAGCGAGCCACGCGCTTCTGGTGAAGGGCGGGTTCATTCGCCAGCTTCACGCCGGGCACTATTCCATGCTCCCGCTCGGCTGGCGGGTCCATCAGAAGGTGGCCAACATCGTCCGGGAAGAGATGGACGCCCTCGGCGCCCAGGAGTTCCTGCTACCGACCATGCATCCGGCCGGCATCTGGAAGCAGTCCGGCCGGTGGGACACCATGGGCGAGATCATGTTCCGCCTCACCGACAGGCGCAACAACGACATGGCCCTCGGCATCACCCACGAGGAGATCTTCGCGACGGTCGCCACCGAACTCACCTCTTATAAAGAGCTGCCGCAAATCTGGTACCACATCCAGACCAAGTTCCGTGACGAGGCCCGGCCGAAGAGTGGTCTGCTGCGGGTTCGTGAGTTCCACATGAAGGACTCCTACAGCTTTGACCTGGAATGGGAGGGCCTCGATGCGCAGTTCGACGCGCACCACGCCGCCTACACCAGGATCTTTGAACGACTCGGTCTGCCCGCCATCCCCGTCGAGGCCAGCAGCGGCGCGATGGGCGGCAAGGACTCGACCGAGTTCATGGTTCCCTGTGCTGCGGGCGAGGACGACGTCATCCAGTGTTCCAACTGCGACTACGCAGGCAACATTGAGAAGGCAACCTCCAGCCTGCCCACCATCACCGACGAGCCCGCACCGGATGCGGTGGAGCGGTTCCCCACCCCAGGGGTGCGGACCATCGCCGCCCTTGCCGAGATCGAAGGCGGCGCTGCCGCAGAGCGCCAGATCAAGACCATGGTCATGGTCATCGATGACGAGGTCGTGCTCGCGTTGCTGCGAGGCGACCACCAACTCAACATGCAAAAGCTGATCGACGCCACCGGAGGCATTCTGGTTCGTCCTGCCACCCCCGAAGAGGCGAAGGCCAACCTCGGGGCGATGCCGGGCAGCCTCGGCGCCGTCGGCGTTGAAGGTTTGAAGATCATCGCCGATGAGGCGCTGCGGGGTCGCACCAACCTGGCCACCGGTGCCAACGAAGATGACTGGCACTACAGCGGCGTCGATATCGAGCGTGACATTGCCGTGGATGACTGGGCGGACCTTCGTGAGGTCAGCGCGGGCGAAGCGTGCCCGAAGTGCGGGTCGGAGCTAACCGTGATCCGCTGCGTTGAAGCGGGTCACATCTTCAAGCTCGGCACGCTCTACGCGGAGAAGTTCAACATCAACGTTGCCGACTCTGACGGAACCCAGAAGCCGGTGATCATGGGCAGCTACGGCATCGGCATCGGCCGCAACATGGCAACCGTCGCCGAGACCTACCACGACGACAAGGGCCTCATCTGGCCAGTGTCGATCGCTCCCTATGAGGCCGTGATCACGGTCATGAAGCTCGATGAGACAACCCTTGCCGCCGCCGAGGACATCTACGCCGGCCTCAAAGCTCGCGGCGTCGACGTGCTACTCGACGATCGCGACGCCCGGGCCGGGGTCAAGTTCGCCGATGCTGAGCTCATCGGTATCCCCTACCGCCTGACCGTCGGCCCGAAATCCCTGGCCGACGGCGAGGTGGAGTGGACGAACCGCTCGACCGGCGAGACAAAACGCATTGGGCTGTCGACGACGGTCGAGACCGTCGCCGACGCCATCAACGCCGAGCGAGCCGGCTGAGAACGCCGAACCGCCGGGCGAGAACGCAGCTAGGCGGCGAGTACCACCTCGCCGACCGCTGCACCCAACAGATCGTCGGTTTCGCCGAGCGCATGTAGGTAGGCGCTGCGCAGGCGGTTGAGTACTCGACCTCTCGTCGGGCCGATGCTCCCCACCCGACAACCAATCTCCGCCGCCACCGCTTTGTACGGCTGGCGTTGAACGAAGAGCAGATCAATCAGTCGCCGATCCGCGTTGTCCAAGGTCTCCAGCGCCTTGGCGAGTGCGGTGAAGCTGTCGGCCTTGAGCAAGTTGGCGTCGACGTCGGTGTCGACCACGCAGTCGAGGTCGACCGCCGATGACGGCTGCTCTCGGTTGCGGCGGCGGTGCATCGTGACCGCCTCGTTCCTGGTGATGGTGGCCAACCAGGACTTGAACGACTTCGGATCTCGCAGCCGCTCAAGTGACCGCATCGATCGTTCCCACGAGGTCTGGATGCAGTCATCCCACTCGTGGCTGGGCAACCGCGCCACCGACACGACTCCTCGCATGAACCCGTGATGGCGGGCGAAGAGTCTGGTCTCGGCGTAGCGATCGCCCATCAGGATCAACTGGACTAGGTCCGCGTTCGTTTCCTGATCGACGTGATGGCCAGTGATTGGGCGGTGCTTCGTGGTGGCTGTGGGTTTCGTAGTGGTTATGCGCCTAGCAGGCATGTCGTTTCCCTCCGACGTGGTCGCCTGTCCTGCGACCACACTTCGAGTGTCGACGAGCGTCATAACAGGTTGATAACGACACGCCCGACGTCGACCTCGAACGCTGTTATCACGCCGCTGAACGCCGAGAACGAGCGGAAATGGACTCGAACCAACATCGGGACCACGGCTAGGCTGGAAAAAATGCTGCTGCGTCTACTTGGCCCGATCGAGGCGGCCGACGAATCAGCGGCGCTACGCGTCCCTGGCCTACGTTGTAAGACGCTGCTCACCCTGCTGGCGTTGCAGCCAGGAACGATGATCTCCACCGACCGGTTGGTCGACGAGATCTGGGGCGCCATGCCGCCACCAACCGCCACCAATTCGCTGGCGAACGCGGTCATGCGGGTCCGCAAGGTCGTTGGCCCCGACCGCATCATGACCGGACAGGGCAGCTACGGCCTTGCCGAGTCAGACGTGGAGATTGACCTCTCGCGGTTCGAGGCACTTGTCACCGAAGCGCCACGCCATCAGCCAGAACAGCAGATGGCCTTTCTTGACAAGGCGCTGCGTCTCTGGCGGGGCGAGTTGTTCGGCGGCGCGCAGTCGACCCCGATGATCGACGACGAACGGGTACGGGTCGAAGGGCTGCGCCACGATGCCCAGCTCTCGCTGTGCGAAACGAAACTGGCGCTGCATCAGCCGGTCAAACCAGCGGCGGTCCGGCCGCTGGTGGAAACGCAGCCGGGCAACGAGCGGGCGTGGGCGTCGCTTGGACTTGCCATCCATCGCAACGGAGACGCCGGTCTTGCACTGGAGACCATCCGGCTGGCAACCGACTCACTGCTCGAACGTGGCCTTCACCCGTCATCGGTGCTGACCGACGCCGAGCAAGAGATTCTGAGCGGCCCACCGCCACCTGATGCCGTCGCAGTCACCTCACCCGGACAGGGCGCTGCGGTACCGGGCGGTCGAGCGAACAGCTCCGGAGCGACCACGTCCGCCGGAGCTCGCTCCGGCCCCGGATCTGGGTCCCGCTCCGGCCCCGGAGCCCGAATTGGAGTTGGAGTCGGAGCCCGGCCGGAAACAACTGAGTCTGGGGCGATCGGCCGCGACGAAGAGATCCAGGCGATCATGTCCAAGATCGCCGCGGCGGCAACCGGTACGGCCACGCTCATGTTGGTGGTCGGCGAGGCCGGGATCGGCAAGTCAACCCTGGTCCGTGAGCAACTCCCCGCCGCGGCGGACCCGGACCTGCGCTGGATCGTCTCCCAGTGCACCTCCGGTGGCCGTGGCCCCACCATCGAGCTAAGCCTCGAGCTTGGCGTGGACGTTGAACAGGCCTGGTCCGGCGAGGTTCTCCCGCTCATCGTCGAGCGTTTGCGGGCAGTGTCGATGGAGCGGCCAACGGTCGTCGTTATCGAAGACATCCACACCACGCTCGGCGTCAACACGCTCGTTTCGGAACTGGTCTCCGGCGTCAAGGGACACCGGGTGGCCGTCGTGGTGACTGGCCGACCTGGTCGCAACACCGACCTGGTGCGAGAGTCCCTCCGCGGCGCCGCCCAGACCGTCATAGATCTCGAAGGTCTACGACCCGCTGAGGTCACAAAGCTCATCGGCCATATCGAGCCGGAACAGGTTGACCGGCTGATGGCCGAGACCGGTGGCAACCCCCTGTATCTCTCGACCGGGGCTCAACTCAGCACCGGCCGCTCCGACCTCTCCAACTACGTCATGTCCGAGGTCTCTCGGCTGTCCCCGCAGTCCCGGCGAATCGTGGAGCTTCTCAGCCTTCACGAGTTGCCGATGACGCTCGGGTCCATCGGTTCGGCCGCCGCTATCAACGATGGCCTCGCCGACCATCTTCAGCCACTGTTCGAGTCCGGCCTCGTCGTGGAACGCAACGAGCGAACGGTCCAGGTCCAGGTCCGGCATCAGCTCATTGCGGAGACCATCGTCGCCTCGCTGTCTGAGAGCCAGATCCTGGAACTCCACAGAGCGGCGCGAGATGCCATCGTTGGGGCCGGCACCAACGATCCCGCAACACTGTTTCTGGCCGCCCATCACGGATGGAAGGCGGGTAGAAGCGGGGATCCGGCAGACGCGTCGGTTGCGGCCGGCCTGTGCGAGTCCGCCGGAGATGCAGCGCACGCCCACGGTGAGTGGGCCCAGGCGGCCGACTTCTACCGTCGAGCGCTGGACGGTGGCGCCATCGACGACGAGCACCGCTCCGGACGTTGTCGCCTCGGTCACGCGGTTGCCCTCTTCAAACTTGGTTCCACCGATGCCACCGGCGCGTTTCTGGACGCGGCACGGGATGCGTCGGTCCGGGTTGACGGTCCGCTGTTGGCCGATGTTGCGCTGGAATGGGACCGGGGGACGTTCAGCCAGGCAATGCAGGTCAACGAGGAACGAATTCGCATTGTGAAGCGGGCGCTGCGGGGGTCCGATATCGACGCTTCCCGACGGGCTCGCCTCCTCGCCGGCCACGCGTCTGAACTCACGTTCTCCGAGCGGTCGCAGGAGCGGTTCGACATTGCGGAGGAGGCCATGAACCTCGCCCGCAGCTGTGACCTCCAGACCCAGGCGTTTGTCCTCAGCCACCGGCAGCTGACCATCGCCGCCCTCGACACCACCGAGGAGCGGGTCAAGGCGGCCGACGCGTTCTTGCAGGTGGCAACCGAGCTGCGAGATCCTCATCTGCTGTTTCAGGCCAACTTTCAGCGAACCGGACCGGCCGCCATCGCCGGTGACCTTGCCCTCCTCGATGACCTCCTCGACGAGGCAGACGACTTCGCCCAACACCTCTCTGTCCGGCTGTACCAGTGGCTGGTCTGCCATTCGAAGTCTGCCCTACGCCTGTTGCAGGGCGACATCGATGCTGCCAGTCGACTGTCCCACCAGGCGTTCGCACTTGCCCGCGGCTCGCATCAACACGGCGAAGCGATGCTGATCTTTGGGGAACAGAGCTGCCAGATTGCCCGGATCACCGGGTCACTGCCGGACCTGGTGCCCGGTCTGACCCAGATGCCCGGCGGCCCCCAGGACGGCTACACCGTGGCCGCACTATTGGCGATGGCGGGCGAGGTCGAACAGGCCGAAGCGGTCCTCCCCGACGATGATGCCAACACCGTGTCCTCGCTCCCGAAGAACTTCATGGAACGGCCAACGCTGCAGAACCTCGCGGTGCTGGCCGATGCCCTCAACCGCCCGTCACTCGGCAAGGCCGTCGCTGAACAGTTGGAGCGACACCCGCTCGAACTGGGAATCACCGGTGTCGCCCACCCCTGTGGTCACCACTTTGCCGCGCTGGCCCTACGGCCCACCGGCGATTGGGGTCGGGTCTTGGCCCATCACGCCGCAGCGGTGGAAATACATGAACAGGCGCATCATCCGCTCTTGAGCATTGAGGCCAAGCGGGAGTTTGCGAAGTCGTTGACCGCAGCCGACGTTGCATCCCATCGGAGCGCTACCGCCGCAGAACTGACCGCCGAGGTGAATACCGAGGCCAGCAGGCTGAACGCAGCGGGCTTTGCTATGGAGTGATTGCTGTTATGGAGTGATTGGTGTTGTGGAGTGATTGGTGTTGTGGAGTGATTGCCCCTGCCTGGCACCGGTTAGCCGAGAACAGAGTCTGCGGTTGGCTGCGCAACAAGGGGGCCATGGGGCGAGTGGCGCCGGGTGATGAGTTGGCGTCTGCGGTGTCGCCAGTCCTTCAGCGACGGCTCGAACGACCAGGGCGGCCGCTCGGCCCGCTCCCTCGCAATGTAGTTCTTGATGATCCGTCGGCCGACCCAGGCCCCGGCCGCGGCGAACGGTGTGGTCCGCAACAGCTTGAAGCTGACCCGGTTGATTCGGTGGATGGTCTGCAAGAACAGGCGGGCCAGTTTCGGACCGGGTGGCACACCCAGCACCTTTGCCACCTCCGGTGATGCCAGTTCGTGCATGATCGTCCGCGGCAACCAGCCGAACCCCTTCGGCACCATCTCCACGCAGTCATCGAGCAGGGCCTTGGCGAGCGCCCGACCCTCCGGGGTGTCAGCAGAGTGCTTCGCCTCGATGAACAGACCAAGTTCTCGCGCCTCGCTGTAGTTGAGCGGTAGCGGACTGTTGCCTGCGGAACCGATACCCATCAGCTCACCGGCGACGCACCACGTGTGCACGTAGGCCTCGGCCTGTTCGTCGGTGTAGTCAACCCCCATCTGGTCCAGCGCATCGAGCGCTGCGACGGAGAAAAGCAGCACGGTGGCCAACATCTCCTCTTGGTCAATGGGGATGCCGTCACGTTCGCTGTCCCAACGGTGCGGATCTGCTGTCAACCACTGGCGGGCGATCGAGTGGAACATTCGAACCCCTCGTGTGGCCCGTTGGCCCCTCGTTCCCGCCAGCAGCGGGAGCCCCGGGGTGGCCATCCCCATCACGTCAATCAGGAACTGACCGGTCTCGGCGATTCGACGGGTCGGTTGTTCTGTCAGCCCTCCGACGATGGTGAGGGCCCGAACACTGCTTGCAGCGGTATAGCTCCTTGGCAGGGCGCCGAAGAACAGTCCGATCGCCAGCTGCAGACCCCAGTTCGAAAAGAAGTCTTGGGCCACCGCAAGCTTGTGATGGTCAGCCCACTCCGGCAGGTCGATCTGCGCGGCGAAGTAGTCTCCGATGGACGACCCCTCGCTGCGCCCGAGCGCCACCATGGCCAGCATCTCTTCCTCAATTGTCGCCGTGCCGTTGGCGCTCATGGCCTCGGCTACCAGCCCATCAACCTCCGGATCTGCGACCTCGGCCATCCGATTCAGCTCTTCAATTGTCAGCATTGATCTTCCTCCCGTTCATAACGACGAGGCATTCATGGAAAAGATACGTATCAAACACGAGGTCTGGCTGTCTATTAGACGCTAGGTAGTTCATGGCTTCGGCCGATGAGCGGACACGACACCGAAGGATCGGAACGTGGAAATGACCCCGGAAGACCAACTCACGAAGAACAACCCCGTGATGGGGATCCAGGCCCAGAGCCTCTACACCGGATCGATCCGGGAACGGGCCGAGCAGGCCAAGGCATACGTAGAGGACTACCGGACCAGGCTGACCAATACCCTTGGCAAGCTCAAGCCGAACATGAGCATCGACGATGCCCGCAAAATCATCGATCCGGTGAACGCGGAGATCACCGGTGACTACACCCGCCTGACCACGACCATGCGGGCCCAACTCAACGTGGGAGACCGTCAACTGGTCGACTGGTGTGGCTTTGCCTCATGGATTTCGTTCTCGCTCGGAGCGTTCCTCAGGTCCAGGGTGAACAACAAGGCGCTCGCCATGCACCCCTGGTGGCGGCGAATGATCATTGACCTTTTCTTACCGCGGTTGCTCGACATCGAGCAGTGGAAGGGTTTGGCAGATGGCAATCGAGCCATCTACGTCGAGATGCGGGCGTTCTATGAGCTTGTGGGTTCGTTCGAGGGGGTCGACCCGTCGACGGCGTTCGACAGGGCCGGGGCGGAAGCCGACGCGCTGTGGGACACCGAGGTGTTCGGGTTTGTACCCGAAACCGAGGAGGACCGCTACTGGGGCCGCCACGCCGTCCGATCGCTGATTCTGGCCGCCGCCACCGACGATCAGAAGGAAAAGGCCGAGCTCATCTACTCGGCGAGCGTCGCCCTCTCGGCGATCGAGCAGTGGCGAGCCGACCGACAGATCGATGACTTCTTTGAAGGCATCATCTCGAACCGCCGCTGGATTCCCCGGCGACTCCGGCCCCGGGCCAAGCGCTTCGCTTCCCGCTTCTCGACCAGGTGGATGACCACGTTCACCTTCGACGGCGAGTTCGTTTCGGTCGGCACTCCCCTGCCAGAGCCGGCTGCCTCCCGCTACAGCGACCCCGGCCGAACCTTGGACACGCTCACGAACCCGTGGGCCGCGACGGTCGTCGACCGGTTCTGGACCAGCGATGCACCGCACTCGACCGATTGGCGAGACTACGAAGAGCGGATGGAGTTCATCGCGGCGCTGTTCCGGTCATACGAAGAGATCCCAAGCATGCTCGACTACCGGGATCTGCCAGCGCCGCCGAACGGGTTCTCGTCAGCGCCTCAGGGGCCGCTCTTTGCCACCCCGGACCCGGACTTCGTTGCATCGGCCAAGCCGGAGCCGTACCCCGAGAAGTGGCTGCCAAACAAGCGTCGGTACCGATAGCGGGCCGCCGGACGTTCACCCACAAGTCCGTCCGAGCCGCGGCGACGACCGGGTCGTTCGTCGTAGGTTCGGGCTAGGGTGCGGCCATGAGAATCGGGATCAACGGTTCGGGCCTTCTCGCCCGGCCAAACCTTCAGGACATGGTCGACAACATCAAGCAGGCGGAGCAGGACGGCTTCTCCTCCTACTGGCTGGCCCAGACCGGACTGGTCGATGCGCTGACCGTGTTCTCGGTCGCCGGCGGCCAGACCTCGTCAATCGAGCTCGGCACCGCCGTCATCCCCACCTGGCCTCGTCACCCGCAGGCCATGGCCGCTCAGGCCTTGACCACCCAGGCAGCAACCGATGGGCGGACCACGCTCGGCATCGGCCTCGCCCACAAAATGTCGGTCGAGGGTCAGTGGAGGATGACCTGGACAAAGCCGATCCGGCACATGTTGGACTACCTCGACGTCCTCGAGGGTCTGCTCGCCGACGGCAAGGCCTCCCATGACGGCGAGGTCTGGTCGTTCGAAGGTGAAATGGCTCGCCCCACCGAGAACCCGCCGAGCCTGATGCTGGCGGCGCTCGGAGACCAGATGCTTCGCATCGCTGGGTCGCGGACCGACGGGACCATCCTGTGGTGCGTCGGCCCAAAGACGCTGGAACAACAGATCGTTCCTGGCATCAACGAAGCCGCTTCAAACGCCGGACGACCAACCCCTCGGACCGTCTGCAGCCTCCCGGTCTGGGTTACCGACCGACCAGAAGAAGCCCACAAGACCGTCGCCGGTGCCCTCACGATCTACGGTCAGTTGCCGTCGTACCGAGCAATGCTCGATATCGAGGGTGTTGACGGGCCTGCCGACATCTCGCTCATCGGCACCGCGGAACAGGTCACCGAGGGCTTGGCAGAGGTTGCTGCGGCCGGAGCGACCGACTTCACCGCCGTTGTTCAGGGCTTTGACGCTGACGAGCGGGCCGAGACCTGGAAGGTCCTGGCCGACTTCTCAGCGAACGCCTAACAGCGGGGCTGGGCAAAGCCCCACTCCATATTCGAAGGACGGCTGGCCGGCAGCGCACTAAGTTGCGGCCATGACCGCTGCGCTACGACGTGCCACACCCGACGACCTGGAAGAGATTGTCGCGCTCGACTACCGGAATTTCGGAGTAGCGGCCCCGCTTGGCGACCTCGCAAAGGAGCGAGCGTTGCTCGACATGGATCGCTTCCTGGTGGCGATGGACGGTGACCACATGGTCGCCGCTGGCGGCAGTTTTCGGATGGAGCTCACGGTGCCGGGAGGTGCCGTGTTGCCAACGTCCGGAGTGACCTGGGTCAGCGTGATGGCCTCCCATCGGAGGCAGGGCATTCTCCGCCAGCTAATGCAAGGGCTCGATGAGCTCGCCGTCGAGTTCGATGAACCAACGCTTGTGCTCGCGTCCAGCGAAGGGGCCATTTACGAACGGTTCGGCTACGGCATCGGGACCCGTACCCGAGCTATCGAGCTTGACCGCAGACAGGCCCAGATCGACCCGTCGCTCCAGCCGGACCAGGTCGACCTGGTCTACGCAGCCGACCACCTCGACGGGCTGATGGAGCGCTACGACCGCTACCGATTGACCCAACCGGGAGAGGTTTCTCGCTCCGAGGCGCAGTTCCGGGACCAGAACCTGGCGCAGGCCAGGCCCGACTTTGCCGCCCTTCACCCCGATGGCTACGCCGTTTGGGAGGTGGAGCAGAACTGGAACGGCGGACACCCCGCCCACCAGCTGGTGATCAAGGATCTGATTGCGGCAACTCCGGCGGCCCACATGGCGCTGTGGAACCTGTTGCTGTCGGTCGACCTCGTCGGCCCGATCCGGACGATGCGTTCAGTGGCCGGCGACGACGCGCTCCCCTACCTCCTGACCGACCATCGGGCGATGAAGACCGTCGGTGTCAACGACATGTTGTGGATCAAGGTGGCCGACCCAGCGCGGAGTTTCAGCTCCCGGACCTACCGGACCGATGACCGCCTGGTTATCGGGGTCCAGGAGAGCCTTCATGTGACGACCGGGGTCGATGGCTCGGCGATCGACGAGTCGCTCCTGGCCGAGCGGGTATCGGTTGGACCGGGAGGTTGTCGACAGAGCGACGAGCCGGTCGATCTGGTGGCCACGAGAGCATCGCTCGGGGCGCTGTTGCTCGGCGTGAGCGCGTCGGAGTTGGCGGCCGGCAGGCGCCTCGCCGCGGACGACAAAACCCTTGAACGGGCCGACACCCTTTTGGGGTCAGGGCGCATGCCCCACTGTCGAACTGCGTTCTAACCCCAGCCACTGACTAGGATGGTCCCTGGCCAACAGTTGGGAATTCATGTCGGGAGTTCAATCAATTCAACGCGCGTTCGCACTGATGAGGGCCCTTGCAATAGGGTCGGCCGGGGTAACCGAGCTTTCAGAGCGAGCCGAACTCCCAAAGAGCACTGTGGCTCGTCTGCTCAGTGCTTTGGAGGAAGAGGGCGCGGTTGATCAGATTGAGATCGGCGGGGACTATCGGCTCGGCTCAGGTTTGGTTGACCTTGCGGGGGCCGCAGCCCCTGGCCGCAACCTCATCGCCGCAGCACGCCCCCACCTCCTGGACCTGACGGATCAGACCGGCGAGACCTCCGGGGTCGCTGTTCTGGAAGACAAGTCGGTGCTCTACCTCGACCACGTCGAGTCCGAAGAAGAGGTGCTTGTCCGAAGCTGGACCGGTGAGATGCTGCCGCTTCACGTGGTGCCGTCCGGACTGGCCCTACTCGCCGGTCAAGACGATGAGTTCGTCGGAAAATACCTGTCCAGGAAGCTGAAGCGCTCAACGCCAAAGACGGTCATCGACCGAGACGAGGTGCGCTCTAGGCTCGACACCATCCGCAGTAACGGCTTCCTCTGGGTCCACGCCGAGTTCGATGAGAGCATCAATTCGGTTGCCGCTCCGGTCAAGGGAGACAGCGGTGAAACCGTCGCTGCCATTCACGTCCACGGCCCCGCCTACCGCTTCCCGGATGACGGGCAGGACAAGGTCATCGCCGATCTGGTGAAGCAGGCCGCAGAGAACCTCTCGGCCCAGCTCCACTAGCACTCACCTTCTCAACTCACCACGCCGCCGCGTCGAAATGTCCTACTCGGCCGCGCTCGGGTACGGTACGGCGATGGGAGTTGAGCTAACAAAGCAATCGATCGACCTTGGAATTGTCATCACCGACAGCGAGCGGTCGCTGGCGTTCTATCGCGACCTGCTCGGTCTTGAACATGTTGCGGACACCCCAATGCCGATCGCCGGTGGTGGGACGATGCATCGGCTCAACTGCGGTGACTCCTTGATCAAGTTGGTCAAGCTGAACACTGACCCCGCCGGAGACGGCAGCGGTGGCATTCCCGCTGCCACCGGCATGCGTTACTTCACAATGTTCGTCTCGAATCTTGAAGACATGGTTGCGGCCTGCGAAGCCCAGGGCGTGAGCGTCCCTATTCCCATCACCGAGGTGCGTCCCGGTGTGACCATTGCCATGGTGCATGACCCGGACAACAACCTGGTGGAGTTCGTTCAAACCAGCTGAGGGCACCTGCTCAGCGGCAGCGACTCCCGGAGTCTGCACAAGATCTGCACAATCCCCTAACCGTCAGCAACGGGCGGGAACCGTACGGTGACTGTGTGCGGATCTTTTGGTGGATACATCTCACAATTGTTGGCGGAGTCCTGGCGGTGGTCGGGCTCGCATCTCTGTCGGACTCGGTGACCCAGTCGCCCGGAACGGTCCTGACGCTCGCGGCCAGAGTCGCCGCCAAGCTCACCCCCGGCATGGGAGCTGCAGGCGTCGGTGGCGCCGACCTTCCAATCGGCGCGGACACCGTCGGTCACTTCATTGCGTGGGCGGGGGTTGGCATCATCGCCTGCGGCCTTGTCAGCGGCATCGCCGAACGCATGAATCTGTTTCTCGGCCTCTTTGCGCTCTCGGCGCTCATCGAAGTGGGCCAGCGGTATCTGTCGTGGTCCCGGGCCGCCGAATTTTCCGACCTTGTTGCGAACGGCGTCGGCCTGGCGGTCGGCTTCACCAGCTTCTGGCTCATGGCCGGAACGTTCAGAATGATGTTCCCCACCACGGCAGCCAAGACCGAGATGCTGCTACACAACCGCCTCCGCTGGCTCTAGTCAGCCAGCTCCGCTCCCACCGCAGGCAGCGAGAACACCTGGGCCATCAGGCCCAGTCGAGCCGGGCCAAAAGCCTCATCTGGAGGCACCAACGGCCGATCTAGAAGGTGATGACTCGCCAGGCCGAACAACAACACACTCCCTCTGCGCAGCGGCGGCGACAGCTCGCTGCAGCCGCCGCCACCATTGCCATCTTGGCCGCCGGTTGCGGCGCGGCCGCAACCGACACAGCGGACGAGCGGGTGGCGACGCCATCGGGTCTCGCCGCCTCGACCGAGGACCAACAGCCGTCGACGCCTCAGGCCGACACCGCCGTACGGGACGAGGGCACCTCGTCGGGCCGGCCGGACCAACTGGCAATGGCGACCGAACGCCCGGCGTCGGCACCGCCGACAACTGCCTCGCTGCCGATCGGGTTCGGCGACGTGAACAACCCCTTCGTCGAACTCCCGGAAGCGACCGAAGCCAGAGCGGTCATGACCGACGCAGGCGTCATCTACCCCGTCATCGATGAACGCGAGGACTCGTGGCTTGTCAGTACCGTTTGCCAAAACATCCGCTTTGTCAGCGACGCCACCCCGATCGGACGCGCCCACGTCGTCCTCGATCCTGGACACGGCGGCCGCGAAGTCGGAGCGGCCAGCCCCGATGGCGTTCGTGAGGCGGACCTCAACCTTCAGGTCGCCAAGCGGGCAGCGGAGTTGTTGACCGACGCCGGAGCCACCGTGGTACTGACCAGGACCGGCGACTACACGGTCACCGCAGCCGCACGCGGCCACATTGCAAAGGCCATCGAGCCTGCGCTGCTGGTATCGGTCCACCACAACGGCGGGGCGCCGGCAACCGATGACCGACCCGGCACACTCGTCTACACCAAGACCGACAGCCCGGAGTCCGACCGGTTCGGCGGCATCTTCTACCAGGCAATGCAGCCGATGCTGACCGGCGCGGCGGAGCCAAAGCAGGAGGCGTATCGGGTCTATGCCGAAGCGCTGGACGCCTACGAGGCCCAGATCACCGCCCATGACATCTCCGCCGCGGCCCGCGACGCAGCCCTGGTGGCAAACGGCCAGCTCCCGCCAGAAGCGGCCATCACTGTTCCGCCACCGACCACGGTTGCCGCCGGGGACATCCGGCTGCCGCGGCAGCGCCAGTTGCCAACCACCACCACGCTGCCCATCACGGCGGCCGAAACCGTGCCAGTCCCCGATTCCCTTCCACTGCCGGAACCCCTCACCCTGGAGCCGGTCAGAGAGTTCAAGTGGGCGGGTGCAGGCAACGCCGGCGTCCGGTCCTGGACGAGAGCGGACGGCAAGGACTACCTAGCGGTGCTACGGCACAGCGGCGACGTACCAGCGGCGCTTGCCGAGTTTCTCTTCGTGACCAACCCGTCCGAAGCCGAGCTGCTGGCCGATCCTGAGTTCATAGAAAAAGAAGCCGGGGTGTTGGTCGATGCCATCATCTTGTACTTCACCACCGATGCTGAAGGCACCGGCTTTGTCCAGGATCAGTTCGACGATCAGCCCATCGGCGGTAGCGGGTCCATCGCCAGTTGCCGCGAGCCATAGCCAACGGCGCTACGGTCTCAGCCGTGGGGCTGCGCTATACGTTCAACGCCATACTGTGGGAACCGCAGGTCGAGCCCGCCTGGGTCTTCATCACCGTTCCCGAAGACCAGTCCGATGAGATCAGCGAATCGGTGCCGAATCAGGTGGGGTTCGGCTCAGTCCGAGTTGCGGTCACCATCGGCACAAGCACCTGGAAGACCTCGCTGTTTCCGTCGAAACGAGCCGAGGCCTATGTGCTTCCTGTGAAGCGCGCCATCCGTGACGCTGAGAACCTCGACATCGGCGACACCGCCGAGGTGTCCCTGGAAGTGCTCACCGACGGTTAAGCCTTAGTTGGCAGCATCGTGTGGATCAGCGCAACGCCGTCCGGGTTCTCCGTGGTGACGTCAAGCACGAGGCCGGCGTCGCTGGAGCTGATCTCGACCGAAAGCCAGGATCCGCAGCAGTCTTGTTCCCGGTCCGCCAGGTCCTGGAGCTGCGCCTGGCGGTCGAGGGCAAAGGTTGCTCTGACACCGGTGTCCATGCGCTCGATGGTCAGTGCCAGCGAGGAGATGTCGGACCACTCCAGTTTTTGGCTGCTTCGCTGAGTCGGGTCGAGCGTGCAGGTCACGGGAGGCGGAGCCTGCCCGCTTACAGTGTCTTGGGTATCGGCCATGAACTCACCGTAGGACCTCAACGAGACTGGAGGTCAAGCACCTTTTCTGCGCCGGATCTCTGCGCTGATGGCCGGCACTACCTTGTGCAGATCGCCGAGCACGGCATAGTCGGCCTTGGAGACCATGTTTGCTTCGGGGTCGGTGTTGATGGCCAGTATCCGCTTGGATGCCATCGCCCCGACCCAGTGCTGGATCGCTCCCGAGATTCCGGTGGCGATGTAGATCTCCGGGGCAATGCGGGTCCCGGTCTGGCCAACCTGGTCGGAGTGAGGACGCCAACCGTTGTTGGTGACCGCCCGTGAGCAGCCGACCCGGCCACCGAGCAGCTCGGCAAGTTCTTCGAGAATGCCGAACCCGTCGGCCGACCCAACGCCACGGCCGCCACTCACCACCACCGGTGATGTCGACAGCGTGACCCCCTGGCTGAGAACCACTCGGTCTCGCACCATGGTGACGGTGACAGAGTCGTCC
>CAZSTV010000093.1:0-20012 GCA_964609665.1 uncultured Acidimicrobiaceae bacterium | reverse complement strand
CGAGGAGATCTCCATCGACGGCATGTGCGGGGTCTACTAATCGCTCCCGCAACCTCCACGGACACCGACGTGCCCGTGACCGCACCAGATCTGGCCGCGGACCTCGAACAACCGTGGCGTCTGCACCCTCGGGTGTCACTTCGCCCTGAGCCGTTCGGGGCGTTGGCCTATCACTACGACAACCGGCGCTTGAATTTTCTGCGTTCACCGGATCTTGTCGAGCTGGTCAAACAACTTGAACATCACCCAACCCCGCGCCACGCTTTCGACGCCCAGGGCCTCGACGAGAAGCGGTGGTCGTCGTTCGCAAAGGCGCTACAGGCGCTGGCGGCGTCGGACTTTCTTCTCACGCAATCAACGAACGAACGATAGGGCTACCGGTACCTGAGATGACCGCACTGACCGATGAACTGAAGCTGGGCCTCGACGCTCCCATCTGCCTCACCTGGGAACTCACCTACGCCTGCAACCTGGCCTGTGTGCACTGCCTTAGCTCGTCGGGGCGGCGAGACCCCCGTGAGCTGTCCACCGCCGAGGCAAAGGCGGTCATCGACGAGATGCGAGCGCTGCAGGTGTTCTACGTGAACATCGGTGGCGGCGAGCCGATGATTCGGCCCGACTTCTACGAACTTGTCGATTACGCCACCACCAACGGCGTCGGGGTCAAGTTCTCGACCAACGGCTCCCGGATCGATGCGGAAGGGGCCCGGCGCCTCACCGCCATGCCATACACCGATATTCAGATCTCCATCGACGGTGCAGACGAGGCGACCAACGACGCCGTCCGCGGCGCAGGTTCGTTCGCCACGGCACGGGCGGCAATGGACCACCTGGAAGCCGCAGACTTCGGACCGTTCAAGATCAGCGTGGTCATGACCAGGCAGAACATTCCCCAGCTGGACCAGTTCGAGGCGCTAGCCGACAACTACGGGGCCGAGCTGCGGTTGACCCGTCTCCGCCCCGCGGGCCGCGGCGCCGACACCTGGCACGAACTGCACCCGACCCAGGACCAGCAGGTGGAGCTGTACCACTGGCTGCTGAAGCGTCCCGATGTGCTCACCGGCGATTCGTTCTTCCACCTCAACGCTCTTGGCGACGAGAACCTGCCGGGGTTGAACCTCTGCGGTGCCGGACGGGTGGTCTGTCTCATCGACCCCGTCGGCGACGTCTACGCCTGCCCGTTTGTGCTCCACGATGAGTTCAAGGCCGGCAACGTCCGCGACGTCGGCGGCTTCACCGATGTGTGGAAGTCCTCAGACCTGTTCACCGAGCTTCGTGAACCGCAATCGGCCGGAGCGTGTGCAAGCTGTGGCCAGTTTGACGCCTGCCAGGGCGGCTGCATGGCCGCAAAGTTCTTCACCGGACTGCCGCTCGACGGCCCGGACCCCGAGTGCGTGACCGGCCATGGCACCGAGCCTCTGGCCGCTGTCGGTGCCGGGGATCTGCCCCAGCCAACGTCGAACCACTCGAAACCTGTTCCCGTGAGTCTCGGCCCGACCCGGGTATAAGTAGTTCCATCACTCCCTCGGCGTGCCTGCCGGTGTTCGCACCGGCGATGTCGTCGACCCAATCTGTTCAACCGCTGTCACGGCAGCCGCTCTGGAGGACTCGTGAGCATCTTAGGTACGCGCGTAACAAGAACTGAAGACCCGGCGTTGCTGACCGTCGGCGGGTCCTACGTGGACGACTTGGCGCCGGCCAACGCCGCCTGGGTGACCTTCGTTCGGTCCCAATTCCCCCATGCGACCATCACCAACATCGACCTCGATGACGCACGGGCCATGCCGGGTGTCGTTGCGGTCCTGACCGCTGATGACCTTGGCATCACTCCCCTTCCGCCGGGGCAGGGCATGCTCAACCAGGACATGCGCCGCAGCCGCCTGGCGACGGACCGTGTCCGCTTTGTCGGCGAGCCCATCGTCGCGGTGGTCACCGAAACCCGTGAGCAGGGCGTCGACGCCGCCGAGCTCGTCATCGTCGACTTTGAGCCGCTCCCGGTAGTCCTGGACCCGGAAGAGGCGCTCACCGACGAGCATGTGCTGTTTCCCGATGCCGGGACGAACGTGGTGTTCGCCGTACCGGGAGACCCGAGCAAGGCCGAGATGTTCGACGGCTGCGAGGTCGTGGTGGAACTCAAGTTTCGCAACCAGCGGCTCGCCCCGTGCCCCCTTGAGCCGCGGGCAGCGGCCGCCAGCTGGGAAGACGGCCGGTTGACCCAGTGGGCCTCAACCCAGGGCGCGCATGGCACCAGAGACACGTTGGCCGCGGCGACCGGTGTCGAGCCCGAAAACGTCCGGGTGATCTGCCCCGATGTCGGCGGTGCCTTCGGCGCCAAGAACGGCGGCTACCCCGAGGACATCGTGGTGGCCCTCGCCGCCCGCCACCTCGACCGGCCGATGCGATGGGCCGAGACCAGAACCGAGAGCATGCTTGGCTTAGTCCATGGCCGAGCCCAGTACTTCGAGGCCAAGCTCGGTGGCTCCGCCGACGGCAACCTCTCTGCGTACTCGCTGTCGGTCATCCAGGACGCTGGCGCCCACGCCGAGATCGGCGCGGTGCTGCCGTTCCTCACCCGAATCATGACGTCGGGTGTCTATGACATCCCCGACATTGACTTCACGGCGAAGTCGGTGATGACCAACACCGTTCCAGTCGGCGCGTACCGTGGCGCCGGACGCCCGGAAGCCACGGCCGCAATCGAGCGCATGATCGACGTCTTCGCCAGCCAGATCTCAATGGACCCGGCCGAACTGCGGCGCAAGAACCTGCTGCAGCCCGCTCAATTCCCGCTGACCACTCCCACCGGGGCGGCCATGGATTCCGGGGACTACGAGCGCTCGCTCGACGCGGCACTCGCCGCCAGCGATTACCAGGGTCTGCGGGCGGAACAGCAGCGACGCCGAGCGGAGGGCGCAACCCGCCAACTCGGCATCGGCCTGTCGACCTACGTCGAGATCACAAACCCGATGGGCAACTCGGAGTTCGGCAGCGTCGAAATTCTGCCAGACGGCTCTGCGCTGGCCAAGACGGGCTCATCGGCCCACGGCCAGGGCCACCACACCACGTTCGCCATGCTGGTCAACGAGCTGACCGGCATCCCGATCGAACGGATCGAAGTCCGTCATGGCGACACCGACGATGTTCCCCGTGGCGGTGGCACCGGCGGCTCGAAGTCGCTCCAAATCGGTGGTTCCGCCATCTGGCAGGCATCCGAGGAAGTCGTCGCCAAGGCAAAGGACCTCGCGGCGGAGCTGCTGGAAGCCAACCCGAACGACGTCACCCTGGATACCGACAGCGGCAGTTTCAGCGTAGTCGGCACCCCGGCGGTGGCCAAGACCTGGGGCGACGTTGCCGCTGCAGCGGCGGCCAGCACCGAGGTTGACCTGTCGTCCGAAATCGACTTTGCCCCCGAGGGCGCAACGTTCCCCTTCGGGGCCCATGTCTCGATCGTCGAGGTGGACATGGACACCGGCGACGTATCGGTCGTGCGCCACGTTGCCTGTGACGACGCCGGCACGGTCATCAACCCGCTCCTCGTCGACGGCCAAGTGCACGGCGGTCTTGCCCAGGGCATCGCCCAGGCGCTCCTCGAAGAGTTCATGTACGACGATGACGGCAACCCGATCACCGCCAACTTCATGGACTACGGCATCATCACCGCGGCCGAGCTGCCAAGCTTCGAACGCATCCCGCAGGAGACGGCAACGCCGCTCAACCCGCTGGGGGCCAAAGGCATCGGCGAGTCCGGCACGATCGGCGCAACCCCTGCTGTGCAGAACGCTGTGGTCGACTCGCTTTCCCACCTCGGCGTCACCCACGTCGACATCCCCGTGACACCACTGCGGGTCTGGACCGCCATCAACGAGGCACCTGGGAGCTGATCACCGCGGCGGTGCCGGGTCGGACCTCTTCGGGCCCGGTCTGGTGTTGCGCTACTTGATCAGCACACCGAGGAACATGTTGCCAAGCCGGCCGGCGGGACCAAGAATCCCGTAGGCCGTCTTGGTGATGGCCATCTTCTTGGACTCGTCCTCGGTCCAGTTGCTCAGCTTCGACACGGCCTGGTTGTGATCCCACAGTCGCTTGGTCCAAATGGCGGTCGGCTCACGTACCAGTTGGCTACGAGCGGTCTGGGCGAAGAGATCGTGGTCCCAGCGGAAGACGTAGTTGACCGCGTCCCCGACCTTCTCCCATTCGGTCCCGATGATCTTGCCCACCATGCTCTGGTGCGGCTCAACGACGATCGCAGCCCGTTTGGCCATGCGAATCATCTCGTTGAAGCCCTGCACGGGCCTTGTCAGGTGGTGCAGGCCGTCCTGGACCATGACCACGTCGTAGGCCTCGTCCGGGACGTCGTTGTTCTCAATATCGATGGTGCGGACCTTGAGCCGGTCATCTCGCTTCTGTGCCACCTCGAGGGCGCCCGCTGAGAAGTCGGAGTTCGTTACCTCGCCAAAGCCTCGGTCGGCCATGTAGCTTGCTTCGCCACCGGTGCCGCCGCAGATGGTCAGCGCGGTCAACTCCGACGGATCGGTGTCGAGCATGGTCAGCACCTGATCGATGGCAAGGCGCATACGGCGCTGGCGTACCCAGACGTAGTGCCCCTCGGAGACGAGGCCCTTGTTGTAGTCATCGACCCACTTCTGGTCGAACGCCTGCTGCTGATCGGGCCGTACTGGCGTTGACATCACCGCTCCTGTGGCTTTGCTGCGTGCGGGTTCAAGTGTAGCGACCGCCATCGCCCGGGGCTCGGGAGACCGCAGGGCGATCTTTCGATCAAGAGCGTGCTCGGGCTCGGGCTTCTGGCGGCCGGGCGACTACTATCGTCGGTCGATGAACATGATCGGCGACCCCCTCTCCATTGGCCGGGTACAACTGCCCAGCAGGGTCGTTTTTGGACCGATCGCCACCAATCTCGCGGACGGGCGGGCGTTCTCGGATCGCCACACGGCGTTCTACCGGGAACGGGCCGCTGGCGGCTGCGGCATGGTGGTCACCGAGCACGCATCGGTCCACGAGACCGATTGGCCGTACGAGCGCTGCCCCGACGCCACCGAAGCGAGCCGGGGTTGGACCGACATTGCCAAGGCCTGCGCCGAATTCGACATCGTTGCTGTCGCCGGTCTGAACCATGCGGGCGGCCAGTCGACCTCGGCGTTCAGCCAACGAGAGCTATGGGCCCCTTCGGACGAACCGGATGTCAACACCCGGGAAGTCCCGAAGATCATGGAGCAGGCCGACATTGAGGCGGTGGTCGCCGGGTTTGGTGCTGCGACGGCGCTGGCCACCGAGAGCGGTATGGCCGGAGTGGAGGTCAACGCTGGTCAGTTCAGCCTGCTCCGACAGTTCCTGTCCGGCCTTACCAACCGCCGGGGCGACGCCTATGGCGAAGACAAGACGCTGCTTGTGACCCAGGTGCTCGCCGCCGCCAGAGCGAACGTTGGCGACGGCATCGTTGGCCTGCGCCTCAGCTGTGACGAGATGGCCCCCTGGGCGGGGCTGACCCCGGATGCTGCGGCGGCGGTAGCGGCCCAACTGGCTCCCTTGGTCGACTACATCACCGTTGTCCGCGGTGCGATCTTCTCTGTGGCCGAAACCCGGCCCACCGCTCATCACGGGACCGGGTTCAATCTGGAACTCGCAGGCGCCGTCCGCGGTGCGGTACAAGAGGCCGTTGGCGACTCGGTGCCCATCATTGGCCAGGGTTCAATCGTGTCGGTCGAAGCGGCCGAGGAGGCGATGGCGTCCGGCCGCTGTGATGCCGTCGAGATGACCCGAGCGCAACTGGCGGACGCTCAGCTGGTGGCCAAGGCGAGGTCCTCCGCACCGATCAGGCCATGTGTGCTGTGCAATCAACTGTGCAACGTGCGGGACAACCGCAACCCCATCATCTCCTGCATCGCCAACCCTCGGGCCGGCCACGAAACAACGGACGCTCCGGAACCAACCGGCGTGACCACGCCAACCGGCGCAACCGGTTCGGACGCCGGCCCGCCGCAGGTACTTGTGGTCGGAGCGGGTCCTGCAGGACTTGAAGCGGCGAGGGTTGCCGCCGGACGAGGGCTGCGGGTGCAGGTCCGAGAAGCGGCGGAGCGACCAGGAGGGATGGCCGCCACTGTGGCGACCGCCCCCGCCCATGCCCGACTTGTCGACCTCATCAATTGGCTGGCGGACGACGCCACGGCCCGAGGGGTCGAGATTTCCTACAACAGCCCTGTCACCGCGGATGAACTGGAAGGGTTTGGCGGCCAGGTCATCCTTGCAACCGGCAGTACCGCCGCACCCCGGCTCTTCAAAGCAAGCGACGACGCCGACATTATCGATGCGGTCGACGTGCTGCAGGCGGCGGCCGGAGGGGAACTGGAAGCGTTGGTCGACGGGAAACAGGTCGCCGTCTGGGACCCGACGGGTGGCGCAGGAGCGATAGCCGTCACCGAAATGGTCGCCTGGGCCGTCGGCAACAAGGGCGGTCCACCGGTCCAGTTCATCACCCCCGATGCGAATGCGGCAACCATGCTTTCACTCACCGGCGACTTGGCCGGCGCCAACGTCCGGCTCCAGCAAGCGGGCGTTGACATCGTGAAACGACAGCGGATGGTTTCGGTCTCCCGCGGCTCGGTGGAGACCGTGCATGCCTTTACCGGCGAGCGCCAGACCATCGCCGCAGATCTGTTGATCGATGTGGCGGCCAGGCACCCCGAAGAGTCGCTGTGGAACGACGCAGGGGCACGCCACGTCCGGGCCGGTGATGCGGTCGCCCCAAGAACGGTGGCCGAAGCAATCAGGGAAGGCCGGGCCGAGGCCATGGCACTACCTCTGGCGCCGACACGTACTTTGGACGGAGAGCAACTGTGAGCGGTGGTCAGTATCAGCATCTGTTCAGCCCCCTGGCGATTGGGTCGCTCACGATCCAAAACCGCATCGTCTTCAGCGCTCATCTCACCAACTACGCACGCCAGGACGGCAAACCCTCGGACCAGCACGCGGCCTACTACGAGGCCAGGGCCGCCGGTGGAGCCGGGCTGATCATCACCGAGGAACATTCGGTTCATCCGACCGATTGGCCGTACGAGAAGATGATCCACGCTTTTCACGAAGACGTCGTTCCCGGCTATCGCAAGATCACCGAAGCGGTCCACCGACACGGCGTGCCCATCCTGGCCCAGATCAACCACAACGGCGGACAGGCGTCATCGATGTACACCCGGCTGCCCGTGTGGGCACCCTCACCGGTACCGGACCCCCTGTTTCGTGAGGTGCCGAAGGCGGTCGAGCAGCACGAGATCGACGAGATCATCGAGTCATATGCTGTCGTCGCCGCCCGCTGCATCGAAGGTGGCTTTGACGGCGTTGAACTCCAATGCTCCCACTCCTCCATCGTCCGTGGCTTCCTCTCCAACGCCACCAACAAGCGGACCGATCACTACGGAGGCTCGCTGGAGAACCGGGCCCGCATCCTCCATCAGATCGTGGCCGCGGTCCGCGACCGCATGGGACCCGGGCCTGTCCTCGGCGTCAGGCTCTGTGGCGACGAACTGATCGAGGACGGCACCACCATCGATGATGCGGTAGCCATTGCTCAACAGATCGAAACCAACGGCGGCGTCGACTACATCAACACTTCAATCGGGGTGGCGACAGCGTCGCTGTTCATGATCGAAGCGTCGATGCACATCCCACCCGAGTACGCCATGTTCATCCCCTCGGCCATCCGCAAGGCGGTCGACCTTCCGGTCATCGGTGTCGGGCGATTCAAAGACCCGATCCAGGCCGAGCGTGCGCTTGCCGAGGGCCACGCCGACATGATTGGCATTGTCCGAGGCCAAATCGCCGATCCGGACTTTGTGAAGAAGGCAAAGGCCGGACGACCTGAAGACACCAGGCTTTGCCTGTCGTGCAACCAGGAATGTGTCGGCCGGATGGGTCTGAACCGGTGGCTCGGGTGCATTGAGAACCCCTACACCGGCCGGGAAGCCGACCTTGGAACGCCGCCGGATCAGGTGGCGTCGGTTGAGTTCCTCAGCCGACCCCGACCCAAGCTCGCAGTGGTCGGTGGGGGCCCTGCTGGCCTGCAGGCGGCGTCGACCGCTGCCGCGGCTGGCCTCGACGTAACGCTGTTCGAAGCAAGTGACAAGCTGGGTGGGCAGGTCAGGCTTGCCGCCTCGATTCCCAACCGGGCCGAGTTCGGCGATCTTGTCAGAAACCTCGGCGCCGAGTGTCGGCGTTTTGGCGTTGATGTGCGGCTCGATTGCCCCGCAACGATCGAATCGATTGAGGCACTCGGACCCGACGCGGTCGTCGTTGCGACCGGCGCGGTGGCGGCTCGACCGTGGTGGGCCCCGCCTCCCGAAGATGGCGGTGCAACCGTCGTCGATGTGCTCGACGTTGTGTCCGGTGCTGCCGAGCCGTCAGGGTCGGTGGTGGTTATCGACGATGTCGGCTTCCATCAGGCCACGTCCGTCGCGGAGCTGCTCGCCGACCGTGGCTGCCAGGTTGAGGTGGTGACCAAGGCAATGGTCGTCGGCCAGGACCTTGGCGTCACCCTCGATATGGAGACCTGGTGGGTCCGTGCCTCGGCAAAGGGCATCGTGCAGTCAACCGACCTTGTGGCGATGGGCTACGGCGACGGCACCCTGACCCTGCTGCATCACCCGACCGGTGGCGAGCAGACCAGAAGCCCCGACTGGGTGGTCATCGCCGCTCCCCCGCAACCGAAGACCGATCTCTACCATCAGCTGCAGGACCAGCTCGGCCAACGCATGCCGATCCGACGCATCGGAGACTGCCTGGCGCCGCGCCGGGCGCATGCGGCCGTGGTCGAGGGCCGTCGGGTTGGCGATGAGCTTGCCGCAGAACTCCTGACGAGCCCGCACCCGGAGCCTGCCAGATGACAGCTCAATCGACGGACCAAATCCCGATGCTTGCGGTAGTCCCGGTTCGAGGTGGCGTTCTTCCTCTCGGAGCGCTTGAGACCATTGCCGAGTGTGGTGGCCGTGCGTTGGTTATCGGCTCCGGCTGTCGGGAGGCCGCGGAGCGTATCGGGCCGATCGGATGTGAGCTTTGGCTGGCGGAGCGCGACGGCTTCGTGCCTGCAGCGTGGGCGGAAACGATCGCCGCTGTGGCTCCAACAATGACCGGTGGCCTGCACGGTGGACATTGGCTGCTTCCCGCCTCTCCCGATGGTCGAGATCTCGGGCCACACCTCGCCATTGCGACGCAGCGCCGGTTCGTCGCCGGAACGATTCGCCTCGATGAAACCGCGGCACACGTGACCCGTCACGGCGGCCGGGTTACCGATGTCCTGTCCCTCGACGGACCGGTGGTCGCCACACTCCAACCGGGCGTGCGTGGCACAGACGACGGTGACACCCACGCTGAGGTCACCATCACCGACCTCACGGTCGAGCACGACGGTGCCACAACCGGCCCGACACTCCTGGAGGAACTGCCGGCCGACCCCTCGACGATGGACCTTGCCGAGGCAGACCGGATCATAGGTGGCGGTGCGGGCCTCGGCTCCCCTGAAGCGTTTGACGAGATGCGCGAGCTGGCGGCAATGCTCGGCGCCTCCCCCGGAGGCACCAGGGTGGTCACCGACTGGGGCTGGCTCCCGGTAGCACGACAGATCGGTACCACCGGCGTCACCGTCGACCCGTCGCTCTACATTGCGCTTGGCATTTCCGGCGCTGTCCAACACACCGCGGGACTGGGTTCGCCCGATCACGTCATCTGCGTCAACACCGATCCGCACTGCCCGATGATGGGCCTGGCCGACCTGGCCGTTGTGACCGACGGGCCGGAATTCCTGCGAGAGCTTGCCGCTCTGTTGGCCACGCTGGACCAGTAGCGAAGTTGTCGAAGCTCAGCCGAAGATCTTCAGCCCCCGCACACCGTCGCGAGCCAAATCTCTGAGCTTGACCCCGTTGGCCTTTGTGCTGGCCTTCAGTAGCTGGCGGACGCCCTTCTTCGGCTCCGGGTTTGTCACGGTGAACAGCTGCTCGGCGAGGTCGCAGATCAAGCCCGGATAGCGGGTCTGGACCCGTTCGGACAGGACCAGGTCTGGTGCGTCACGGAACTTCTTGTGGTCGGCCAGGACGAATGACTGCTCGAGAAGTCTGCCGTACCGGCTCAGCGACTCGTCGGAGAAGTCCTTCCTGGCGTGAGCGGCAACCGCCACCTCACCGGCAATAGCCCCCGAGCCAATGGCGAAGTTCACGCCCTCAAGCCAGATCCCTGCGGCCAGCGTCATGCAGGCCGCGTCGCCCGCCACCATCATTCCCGCGGTGGAGAGTTCCGGCATGGTGTTATAGCCACCCTCAGGGATGAGGTGGGCCGAGTATTCCTTCAGCTCCGCCCCCTCGATGAGCGGGGCGATGGCCGGGTGCAGCTTCAAACGGGCAATGAGCTCTTCAGGGCGAATGCCTGCTGCGGACAAACCGTCGACACCAACCACAACACCGACCGCAACCGAATCGAGGTTCGTGTACACGAACCCGCCACCGGGGATGCCTTCGGTGGCGCCGAGAATTTCGATGTCGACACCGTCGAGGCCTCGTACCCCGAAGCGCTCGTCAATCGTTTCCTTCGGCAGCGCAAGCGTTTCCTTGGCCCCGAGGGTGAAGTGGGCCGAGTCGGAGTGGTGGTACAGCCCCGCCTGCTTTGCCAGGAACGAGTTCACTCCATCACAGGCGATAACGACGGGCGCCCGCAGGTTTCCGTCTGGCCGGTCGGTACGGACCCCAACGATCTTCGGGCCCTCATTCATGAGACCGACGGCAGTGGTGGAGGTGATGAGCTTGGCCCCGGCCGCCACCGCTTTCTCGGCCAGCCATGAGTCAAAGTCGGGGCGGAAGGTGGTGGCGCCGTTGTAGGGAGCGCTCGCCCACGCCTCGGTCCGATAGTCCACCGTCAACGCCCGGTCGGCGTCCATGATCATGGTGGACCGTCTGGTCACCCACCGCTGGACCGGCATCTCGTCATGCCATTCGGGAACGAGGTCATCGAGAATCCGGCCGTAGACCACACCGCCGTACATGTTCTTCGAGCCGGGGAACGGACCCCGCTCGATCAAGATGACCGACAGCCCTGCTCTGGCCGCCACAAGGGCCGCTGCAGATCCTGCAGGGCCGGCGCCAACAACGATGACATCCGCCTCTACAGCGGCTCGCTTGTCAGGATTGGTCTGCTGTTGCTGGCTCACCGAGCCAGCCTAGACCGCCACGCCGGCTACCGGTATTGGCGGATGTCCACCAGCGGCGGCGGCCGGTTGTAGTGGGCGTAAAGCCCAAGACCAACGCCACCGATCAGCAGAAGCACCGCGAATATTCCCGCCAGCAGCAGCCACGGTGTTCCGCCGTCGTTCTGGGTGGTCGGTCCAAGCGCCGCCTGGCCGCCGACCGTCGGGTCTTCGGTTTCACCTGTCGCTCCGAGCACCGAACTGGACGATTCCTGGCCAGGAAGGCTGGCGTCATCGTCGGCCATGGCGGCGACCGAGGTGGTCACCTCGACGGTGGTCGGCGGTGCGACCGTTGTTGCGGTGGTCGCGGGCAGGGTTGTAGCGGGAGCCAGTGTTGTGGTCGTCGCCACCGTTGTAGTGGTGGACTCAAGTGTTGTCGTTGACTCGGGCATTGTCGTGGTGGTCGCGTTGGGGTCGACGGTGGTGGTCGGCGCGTCCGGATCGACAGTGGTGGTGGTGTCTTCCATGATGGAAGTCGTCGTAGCGAGCGTCGTGGTGGTTGTGGTGACAGGCTGCTCTGCGAAGGCGTACGACGGACCACCGAAGCTGTTGTTGCCTGCGTTGCCGTCGACATAGGCATCTCCGGCCGGGTTCACCGAGATCGAGAACGACAGCGGGCCGGCAACAGCGGTGGGATGACGGTTTGCGAAGACGAGGGAAATGTCTCGGCCAGAGTTGATGTCTTGACGGTTGGTGCAGGTCAGCGTCTCCTGCCTGCCAACCCCACATGAACCATTGCCGGCTCGGCCGAGCGGGCCGTTGAACCGTGACACTTCAATGGTGGCGACGCCACCTTCGGCCGTGGCGACTGAGGCCACGACAAGAAGCGAGCCTGCGGGAATGTCATCCGGGCCACGATTCTCGATGGTGATGCGGTAGCGAATCTCGTCCTGGGTGTCGATGCCGCCACCGGGCGCTGCGTTCTCCACCGAGCCCTGGACCCGAATGTCGGCCACGGTGTTCTCGGCCACGATTGCCGACGATGCGGACGGTCCAACGACCAGCGCAACCAGCGCAGACATGACAACGACCGCCCAGGCAGTCGCTGTCACCGCGATCCGGCGGATCGCGTCAACGCGATGGTGCCCGCCGAGTTTCCCACCTTGTACGTCACTCACCGTAGAAATACATTCCTTGCTCACAGAACTGCTGCCTCACAACGATCCGCCTCGCCGATGCAGGTGCGCCACTGAGCGCCGCCATCTCTTATTCTAGGCCTGTAATCGTCTGTATAGCAGTCATAGGCGCACCCGAACCACATAGGTCAAGGCCGTGGCGATCCCGGCCGCAAGACCTAGGGCCGCTGGCCCGGTATGGTGCCCGTATGTCTGGTTCCGGTCATGAACAGGACCCGATCGCTGGGGCCCATGGTGGCGAGCTGTCGATTCTTGGGGCGACGGTCCGCCACGCGGTCGACCACGTCGAGTGTTTTCCCACCCCGCCCGGTTGCTCGTCGGTCACGTTCCGCTCCGAGGAGCTCACCTCGGTGTGTCCGGTCACCGAACAACCGGACCTCTCATCGGTCACCATCGAGTACACACCGGGCCCGTGGTGCATCGAATCAAAGTCGCTGAAACTCTTCCTCTGGTCATTCCGGGACCGGGCGATATTTGCAGAGGCACTCGCCGCGGCGATCGCCGAAGAGATCGCAACCACCGTGACTCCTCGTTGGGTAAAGGTGACCGTTGTTCAGCGGCCGAGAGGCGGCATTGAAATCGAGACCGTCAGCGAGTTCACCGCCCCCGGCAATTGACAAACAGGCGCCGGGCGCAACGGTGCGACACAGCGGCCACTGAGCTAACTTGTGCGCCAAGCGGCTACCGTTGTGAACGCAGAGGGCTCTTCTTCCATCTCGGAAGGCGCAGGTATGGGCTCCGAGAAAGGAAATCATGTCAGGACTCGTCGAAGGAATTTTGGGGCAGTTGGGGCCAGCCGGAATGGCTCAGATTGCAAAATCTTTGGGCACCGACGATGCCACCACGGGAAGCGCTGTCGCAGCCGCACTCCCCGCAATCATCGCCGGAATGGCCAACAACGCAAGTCAGCCTTCGGGCGCAGAGGCGCTCTCGAACGCTCTCGGAGACCACAGCCCGTCGATCTTCGATGCGCTCGGCCCGCTGCTTGGAGGCGGCGGAGACGGGGCCAAGATCCTGGGTCACGTGCTCGGCGGACGTCAGCCGAACGTTGAACAGAACATCGCCCAGCAGAGCGGGCTGAACATCAACGTCATCATGAAGCTCCTGCCCATTCTGGCGCCACTCGTCATGGGGTACCTGTCAAAGCAGAAGCAGGACCAGGGCCTGGATGCGGGCGGCCTTGGCGGTGTGCTCAAGCAGGAGCGTCAACAGGTGGAGCAGAAGCAGCCGGGCCTCGGTGGCCTGGCCGCCATTCTCGATGGTGACGGCGACGGCTCGATCGTCGACGACATCCTCGGCAAGATCACCGGCCAATAGTCGGTAGCAAAGCTCCCAAGGAGTAGTGCGCTGTGAGTCGACCCCCAACATCAACCGTCTCGTTCGAAGATCGTATGTCGACGGTCGACTTCCGGGTCGGCTCACGAGCGCACATAGAAGTGGAGACGGCGGTCTGCCGCTCATGCACCACGAAGGCATGCGTCGTCTGCTGCCCGGCCAACCTGTTTGTGCCGACAAGCGACGGTGGCATCTTGTTCAACTACGAGCAGTGCTTCGAGTGCGGCACGTGCTACATGGTGTGCAACAACGAAGGCGCAATCTCGTGGACCTACCCCGATGGAGGCCACGGGGTCGTCTTCAAGCGCAGCTGACCACGTGACCAACAGCGAGCAGCACCAGGAGGCCATAGTCGTCTGCCTGAAATGGGTGGCGACACGGCCCGAGATCGACCCGCTGACCGGAGCGGTCACCGCCGATGAACGCTTCAGCGGGGTAAGCCCGGCCGATTTGGCAGCGCTGGAATGGGCGCTGCGCATTGGCGAACAGCGGGCCCTTGCGGTCACGGCCGTCACCGTCGGTGCCACCGAGGCCAGGACCGCTCTACACGAGGCGCTGGCCGTCGGTGCCACTTCAGCGGTCCATATTTTGACCGAAGACGGCGATGAGCCATCGAGCCCCGCCGTTGCGTACGCGCTCAGCGCCGTGTCTCAAGACGCCGCCCTCGTGCTCTGTGGAGATCACAGCCTTGATCGTGGGTCCGGTTCAGTCCCCGCCTTCTTGGCGCAGCGACTGGGTAGCGGCCAGGCCCTCGGATGCGTTGGGCTCGCCGTCGCAGATGACGGCATCATCGCCGAACGCAGACTCGACCAGGGCCGCCGCGAGCGGCTGCAGCTCACGGGACCAACCGTCATCTCTTTTGAAGGCGGGCTCGAACTCCGTCGGGCTGGTTTGGCGGCAACCCTCGGAGCCACCGACAGCGACGTAGTCGTCCAGCCACTCGCCGACTTCCCGCCTGACGCCGATGCCGCCCTGGCCGCACCGTTCCAGGTTCTGGAGCGGGGCCCCTACCGGCCCCGGCCACGAGCACTTCCGGCCCCGCAGGGCTCAACGATGGAACGGGTCAGGCAGCTGACCGGCGCCGGTGAAGAACCCTCCACCGCACAGCAGCTCGAACTTTCACCGGCAGATGCCGCCAGAGCCGTGCTCGAACAGCTGCGGACCTGGGGTTATGTGACCGACGGCGATGACGCTGGCGACCAGCCTGGCTGAGCGGCCGGCGTCCGACGGTACTGACAGATGACTGACCGCCTGCACGCGATGACCAGCGTTGAGCTTGGCGACCTGTCCCCGTCGATCGTCCTCATACCGCTCGGGGCCACCGAGCAGCACGGCCCCCACCTTCCGCTCTCAACCGACACAACGATCGCAATCGAGTGGGCCAATTCCACCGCAGCTGGGCTCAACGCCAACGGGATGTCGGCCGTTGTTGCGCCGCCTCTCCCCTACGGCTCATCCGGCGAGCATCAGATGTTTCCCGGCACCCTGTCAATCGGTCAACAGGCCCTTGAGACGCTCCTCGTCGAACTGATCAGATCTGCCTCGGCGGACTTCGACCGGGTGGCGCTGCTCTCCGGACACGCGGGAAATCTGGCGCCGGTGACCCGGGCTGCAGAACAGATGAGCGATGAAGGGCACGACGTGACCCACCTCTTCCCGACCTGGTCCCAAACCGAAGCCGACAGCGTGGACGCCCATGCCGGGCGGACCGAAACCTCCCTCATGTTGCACCTTGACCCCTCATCGGTGAGGACAGCACACGTCTCTCCCGGCCAGACTCGACCACTCTCAGAGCTCATGGACGCCCTAGTGGCTGATGGGGTCGGTGCGGTGTCGGAGAATGGTGTGCTCGGCGATCCGACCCAGGCCAGCGCCGCCGAAGGCAAGCAGCTGTTCGACATTCTGGTTTCCCGCACCGTTGATCGACTCCTCTCGCCCCTCAGAACCGCAGACGAATAGGTCAGGCCCCACGCCGATGGCTACTCTTCTTCAGGCGGTTGGCTGAGCCACCGACATCGATCTCCTCTACAAAGGACCTTCGCTTGAGCTCGAACGGAACAGAGGCCTACGGCGCCGAAACACTGACCAGACTGCGCCAAGAAGTAGTTGGACGCTCACGCGAAGCGGAACTTGTCGTCGCCTCGCTGATGGCAGGGCGCCACCTGCTACTCGAAGGGCCGCCCGGCACCGGCAAGTCCACCCTGCTCCGGGCGATCTCCAACGCAGGCGACCAGACGATGGAGTTTGTGGAAGGCAACGCGGAGCTCACCCCGGCTCGCCTCGCAGGCCACTTCGACCCGGCCCAGGTGATGGAGGCCGGTTACACCGAAGCGGTCTGGGTCGATGGTCCGCTTGTGAGAGCGATGCGTGAAGGCAGGATCCTCTATCTGGAGGAGATCAACCGGGTGCCAGAAGAAACCCTCAACCTGTTGGTCACGGTCATGTCGGAGGGTGAACTGACGGTGCCGCGGCTCGGCAGGATCGAGGCGGACCCCCGCTTCCGGTTCGTGGCGGCAATGAACCCGTTCGACGCGGTGGGTACTGCCCGTATCTCCGGTGCGATCTATGACCGGGTCTGCCGGGTGGCCATGGGGTATCAGACGGCGGAGGAAGAGGTCGACATCGCTGCGCTTGTCACCGACCTACCGCGGGACTACATCGAGAAAGTGGTCGAGGTCATTCGTGCATCGAGATCACACGCCGATGTCCGAGTCGGTTCATCGGTTCGAGGTGCGGTAGACCTGTTGCTGCTGTCGACCGACCTTGGAGCGCTCAGGGAACAACCACCGACCGACTTCCACATCGGGCTGGACTGCGCACTCGCTGCCCTCTCGGGAAGAATCCGGCTCCACGATTCCACCAACGTCACGCCGGAAGAGGTGGTCACCGAGCTGTGGACCTCCGTTCTCGGCCCGCCAGACGAAGAGGCTGACGGCCAGTCTCAGGACTCGGCGGGAAAAGCCCCGAGCCGCCAGGCGGCGGCGAGAACCTAGACGACAAGATCCTCACCGGCGATGATGCCGATGAGGCGCTGGCAAACGAGCGTCGCCGGACCGTAAGCAGACGAGATCTCGACCGGAACGAAGCATTCGAGGAAATTTCGCCCGAGCTTGGAAAGCTCGACGTGGAAGCGTTCGAAGATCTGCTGGACGAAGAGCCGGACACCGCGCTTGAGTTGCTGGCCCAGATGGCGCAGGCCACCGACTCCGAGCTGTCGGTGCTTGCGAGACAGCTTGCTGGACGACTGGTGCTCGACCTTACGAGAACCGGAAAGGCAAAGTCCCGCGGTGTCGGAAAGCTGGTGCGGACCAAAGCCACCATCGATGCCGGCGACATCGACGTCGACGCCAGCCTTGAGCAGCTGATCGCAGCGAAGGCCCAGGGACGACCTCCGGCGATCGATGAGCTGATCACCACCAGCTGGCAAAAACCGCAGACCGCAATCTGTCTTTTGGTTGACCGGTCCGGCTCAATGAACGGCGAGCGTCTGGCCAGCGCTGCCTTGGCAGCCGCCATCTGCAGCTGGCGGGCGCCGGCGGAATTCGCCGTCATGGCCTTCGGTGACCGGGTGATCTCCATCAAGGAACTCACCCAGCAGAAGTCGGCAGAACTGGTTGTTGCCGAGGTGTTGGCGCTCAGGGGCCACGGCACCACCGATGTGGCGTTGGCGCTGCATGCTGCGCAACGGCAGCTCGCTCCGTCACGAGCGGCCCGCAAGCTGACGATCCTGTTGTCAGATGCCGAGGTCACCGCCGGGGGCGATCCAACCGTGGTCGCCAAGTCCCTGGACGAGCTCACGATTCTCGCCCCCGAAGAGGAGCCGGATCACGCCAAAAGGCTCGCTGCGAGCTGCGGCGCAAGAATGGCCGAGGTCGCTGGACCGTTCTCCGTGCTCGACGCGCTGCGGCTGCTGGTTCAATAGCAGCCGTGTTGCTGGGTCACCGCTGCTAACGGTCGAATGCTGGTTCAATAGCAGCAGATGGAAAACGGGCACATACCAATCCCGGACGGCTACGGGCTGATGCCCGCTGCCGATCTTCGTCGGCTTTCCGCCGGACGGATCCTGATTGGGGGCTCGCCATTGTCGATCCTGCGGCTCAGCGAGGCCGGGGCCAGAACTGTGACCGCGTGGTTCCGGGGCGAACCGATTGGTGCCTCAGGTACCGAGCAGCGCCTGGCCCGGCGCCTTCGCTCAAACGGGATGGCTCACCTCACGCCACCAGAAGCCCAAGCACCAGCAACGCCCGAGCAACCGATTGGCGATGCCACCGTAGTCGTTCCGGTCAAGGACGATCCGGACGGATTGAACGCCACGCTCGCCGCACTGTGCGATGCCATCCCAGTGGTGGTGGTCGATGACGGCTCGAAGATCCCCGTCACGGTCGACAGGCCACGGGTGCGGGTGCTGCGCAGCAATGCCCCCACCGGACCAGGACGGGCGAGACAGCGGGCGCTCAGGGACCTAACCGCTGACGTCGTCGTCTTCATCGATGCGGGCGTCGTACTTCCCGCTGACTCGTTGGCGCAGCTGCTCCGTTGTTTCGAGGATGAGGCGGTCCTGGCCGCCGCGCCGAGAATCGTGTCTCGCCCCGATGATCATCTGGTCGGTCGCTATGACATCCGTCGGTCGCCGCTCGACCTTGGCCCCGGGCCTGCCCTCGTCGGGCCCGGACGCGCCGTGCCCTATGTGCCAACGGCCTGTCTGGCCGCCCGCACCTCGGCCTTGCGAGCGGCCGGCGGATTTGACCCGGTACTGCGCTACGGCGAAGACGTGGACCTCGTCTGGCGGTTGAGCGACATTGGCGACGTTCGCTACGTTCCCGACATCGAAGCGGTCCATCCGCCGCGGGCCACCCTCGCAGCGATGGTGACACAGCGGATGTCGTACGGCACCGCGGCCGCCCCGCTCGCCGCTAGGCACGGCGACGCGGTAAGCCCCGCCAGACTGTCTGGCTGGAGTGCTCTTGTTGCCGGCTTGGTTGCGACCGGCCATCCGCTCACCGCCATCGCCGCTGGCACCGGCACTGGATTGGCGCTTCGGCCAAAGATCGAGCCGCTCCCCGACGCCACCGTCGAAGCGCTGCTACTCACCGCCCGGGGCCACTGGTACGGGGGGCTTGCCCTGCTGACCGCTGTCGCCCGGACATGGAGTCCGCTGGTGGCGGCAGCGATGCTGCTACTGCCCTCTCAGCGCCGCAGAATGGCACGTATCTTGGCCGCTGCGGCCGCTCGCCGGCTCCTGGATGGTCCACGGACACCCGCTGCTGCGGGGCTCGACATCGCCCTTGGTGTCGTCGATGACCTCAGCTACTGCGCAGGGGTCTGGAAGGGCGCCGCCAACGCTCGCTCGGGGGCGGCGCTTCGGCCACAGATTGTGTCCTGGCCCGTCCCGAAGGGTGGCAGGAAGAGCGGACCTACTCGGAGATGAACAGGTCCAGCAGCTGACCGTTGTTGAGCACCGCTGCTCCTCGATCGGTGGCCGAAGCCGCCAGCTCAGGATCATCGGTGACCAGCGCGATCGGCCACTGTTCGGGGTAGGCATCGACCAGCTCGTCGAGAGCGGCTGCCGGCTCGGTCGGCGGGGTACTCAAGCGGATCCGCACTGCCCGTGATGCTGGAAGCGACTCGTCGTCACCGATGCGGCCGTCGAACACAACGTCCGGAGCGGCGCCACTGCTGGCTGAAAGGTCCGCCAGATAGGTGACAAGCGCATCCCGCTGCTGAGCAACGGCGTAACTTGGCCAACCGAGTTTGGCGACCGAGTCACCGTCGACCAGGAGCACAACGTCGGGCGATGAGACCACGAACTGCGCTACGGCAACCTCGTCGTCCATGATGTCGCTCGGGACCTCGATCTGGCGGCGCTTGCGTCCAGGGCTGCGACGAGCCACCGGATCGGACGGTTCCTTGACCTCATCGGCCTCCGGTGCGTCGAGCGGGCTTGCATCAGCGTTTGCGGCAAAGATGCTCGGCGGGGCCGTTGCGAACTCGGGCAGCACCTGGGTTGTCGGATCGGTCAGCTCGGCCGGGGTGTCGGGCACGTCGAGCGCAAAGTCGTCGTCGAGTGCGTCTGGCGCCGGTGTGGTGGCGCCATCCGGATCGTTGAAGGAGCTAACGGTCTTGGCGATCAGCTCGCTGACCTCATCGAGGTCATCTTCATCATCGCTACCGGCCAATGGCGGCATGGTGAGGTCGCCGACCGGCGATGGGTCCTCTGAGGTATTGATGAGCGACGTGACGTCGGCATCGACGGTTTCCGGCGTGGTCTCGGACTCCGTAGCCGGCGCGGGCCACGAGAATGGACC
>CAZSTV010000092.1:0-20057 GCA_964609665.1 uncultured Acidimicrobiaceae bacterium | reverse complement strand
CACCCGCCAGGTCACCGGCGTCGCCTGCCACCTGGGGCTGAAGGCGGTCACCGTGCAGGAAGGGTGGGTCGACTACAACGACATGTGTTACGACCGGGTCGGCAACATCCAGCTCACCAGGATCATGGGCGGCGATGTACGGGTGGATCCCGCCGGCTTTGACATCGGCGTTCGAGACAGTTGGAAGAGGGCCCTTGAGTCCGTCGAGGCCGACGGGGGCACGCCGTACCCGATCCCGGCCGGAGCGTCCGACCATCCTCTCGGCGGACTGGGCTTCGCCAACTGGGCCGTCGAGGTCGAGGCGCAGGAGGCCCAGCTCCAAACGTTCTTCGACAACATCATCGTCTGCACCGTCACCGGATCGAGCCATGCCGGGATGATTGCGGGCTTCGCACTAAGCGATCGCCCTGGCCGGCGGGTCATCGGCATCGATGCCTCCGCAACGCTTGATCAGACAATGGACCAGGTGACCCGGATTGCCACCAACACCGCTGACAAGATCGGCGTCGGCCGAGCCCTGCGAGATGACGAGATCACCATTGTGACTGGCTACGAGGGTCCGGCCTACGGGGTGCCGGATGCAGCAACGGTCGAGGCCATTCACCTTGCAGCGCGGACCGAGGCGATGCTGACCGACCCCGTGTACGAGGGAAAGTCCATGGCGGGCATGATCGGCATGATCAGGTCCGGCGAGATCCCGGCTGGTTCCAAGGTCCTCTACTGTCACCTCGGCGGCCAACCGGCGCTTCCCGCGTACGCCGGGTTCCCCGGGCTCGGCTCGCCAGAACGAGAACTGTCTCACTGAGCGCCTGCGGGCTAGGTTGACCGGATGGCTCTTGACGCACTTCCTGCCGAGTTCATCGGCACCCTCTCCGCTCGCACCAATGACGTAGCTCGCCCGATGGTGGCAGGCCCCCTCGGCACCAAAGTGGTGGCCACGGTCACCGGCGGCTCGTTCGTCGGGCCGAAGATCAATGCAAGCGCGGCGGAAGGCGTGGCCGCTGGCGACTGGCTGACCATCCTCCCCGACGGCGGGTTCTCGCTCGACGTGCGTTTCTCACTGCAGACCGATGACGGGGCGGAAATCTATGTCACGTACGTCGGCTACGGAAAACGCAACGAAGACGGGACGGCCAGCATTCGCACCTCTCCCCGATTTGAGACCGGCGACGAGCGCTACGCGTGGCTCAATTCCCTCTTCTGCGTGGCGATCGGGACGACCACCGCAGACGGTGTCGAGTACGAGATTTACGCCGTCTGATCAGCGAACGGCGGTTACCAAGACTGCCCCGCCCTGGCGGTAACGAGGGCCCAGCGGTTCACTGTGGCGCTGAACCCCACATCACCCAGGTGCTGCACCTACTATCGCCGGGTGCATATGAACTCAGTGTTGTCGCTCCCCCAGCGAACAAGAGACTCCGTCGTCAGCGCGATGACGGCGCTGTTCTCAGAGGGGCCGACGCCACTTGAGAACACCCGGTCGTATGCGGGCGACCCGGGCTTACTCGGCCCAGACTCCGTGTCGTGGCGGGTGCTCGGCGATGCGTCGGTTTTTGTCGGCGGTGTTCGGGCGCTTTTGGTGCAGGCGGCGCACCCGGAGGTCGTTGCGGGGGTCGAAGACCACTCGACATACCGTGAAGATCCGCTCGGCCGCCTGTCTCGCACGTCGGTCTATGTAACCGAGACCACCTACGGAGCCATGCCCGAGGTCGAGGCGGCGGTGGCCGTCGTACGAAACGCTCACCGGCCCGTGAGAGGCACCTCGGAACGCCAACGGCCATACAGCGCCAGCCATCCAGAGCTGGCCGCATGGGTCCACAACGTCCTGACCGACTCCTTCCTGTCTGCCTATCAGGCATACGGACCCGAGCCCCTGTCAGCCGCTGACGCCGACCTCTTTGTCCTCGAACAGACCCGCATCGGGGCGCTCCTCGGTGCGTCGCCACTACCGGAGACGGCACCGGAGCTGGCGAATTGGATTGTTGGGCACGCCGACCTCGATCCGACCGACGATCAGCGACGGGCCATTGGTTTCCTGAAGGACCCGCCGCTCAAAATGCCGGTCAAGGCCGGCTACAAGCTGGTGCACAAAGCTGCCGTCGCCACCATCGACCCATCGATGGCGCGCCAGCTCGACCTCGAGGCCGCCAGAGGTGCGCAGTCAATTGGGCGAACGGCGATTCAGGCACTCCGATGGGCACTCGGAGCGTCGCCCTCCTGGCACCTGGCCCTCGTGCGGTGTGACGCTCCCGTTCCCCCAGGCGTGTTCCGACAGCCACTCGACGCCGGATGACGGTTCCCGCCTTGGCGGTCGAGACGGTGTGGGTTCTCGGCGACCAGTTGAATCGTCAGGTAGGTGCCCTCGCATCTCGACGGCCGGGCGACTGCCGGGTCCTGCTGGTGGAGAGCGAAGCGAAAATCGCATCGAAGCGCTGGCACCGGCAACGGCTCCACCTGGTGTTGTCGGCAATGGCGCACTTCGCCGACGAGCTGCGACAGGAGGGGTTCGATGTCGACCATCGGCGCGCCCCGACGATGCGAGCCGGTCTGCGGGCCCACGTCGACGAGTTCGATGTGGATCGGGTCATAGCGATGGAGCCGATGAGTTGGGACGGTCGAGCGATGCTCGAACGCGAAGGGGTCGACGTGATTCCCAACGACCAGTTCTGCTGCAGCTACGAGGACTTTGCGGACTGGGCTGGCGGACGCAAGACGTTCAAGATGGAGGACTTCTACCGCTGGCAACGCACACGCCTCGACGTCCTAATGGACCCGGGATCGGAGCCCGCCGGCGGTCGTTGGAACTTCGATCACGACAACCGCGAACCACCACCGAAGGACGGCCGAGATTGGCCGAGCATCACCGCGTTCGAGCTCGACGACATCGACCGGTCGGTCGTCGCGAGCTTCACCGGCAACGTGTGGGGGGCCGAGCCCGACGGCACCTGGCCGGTCACCCGCGGCCAGGCGTTGACTCGCCTGGACGAGTTCGTCACCGTTGCGCTCGCTCCATTCGGTGCTCACGAGGACGCGATGCTTACGGCGGAATGGAAACTCGCTCATTCGGTCCTGGCATCGTCGATGAACATCGGGCTGCTCCATCCACTGGAGGTAGCCGAGGCCGCCGAGCAGGCCTACCGATCCGGCAACGCTCCCATCAATTCCGTTGAAGGGTTCATCCGTCAGGTGATTGGCTGGCGGGAGTATGTCTGGGGTGTCTACTGGCTCTGGATGCCCGACTACCGAGACACCAACGAACTGCATGCAGATGAACCCGTACCGCCGGCCTTCTCTGGTGAGGCCACGACAAACATGGCGTGTGTGGCCGGGGTAATCGGACACGTGGACGACAAGGGCTATGCCCATCACATAGAACGTTTGATGGTGCTCGGCAATCTCGCTCTCACGGCCGGGGTGGATCCCCAGGCCATGACGCAGTGGATGTGGGCCAGCTTTGTCGACGGGGCCGAGTGGGTGATGCTGCCAAACGTGCTCGGCATGGCACTACACGCCGACGGCGGCCGTATGGCGACAAAGCCGTACGCCTCCGGTGGGGCGTACATCAACAAGATGAGCGACTTCTGCAAGGGGTGCGCCTACAACCCGAAGAAGCGGACCGGCGACACCGCGTGTCCTTTCACGACCCTGTACTGGGACTTCCTGGCCAGGAACGAAACGGCCCTGACCGGCAACCATCGGATGGCTCGTCAACTCGCAGGCATGCGCCGCCTCAGCGACCTGCCCGACGTCCGAGAGCGGGCGGTAGAAGTCCGGGCTGCGCTGCGGGCGGGAACCCTCTGACACCACGGCCCTCTCCCCCGGCTGAGCGATGAGAGTGGCCCGGGAGCCTCCGGAGCTACAGTCCTCGGTTGGTGTTCGACGGACTGAACCGATTCGAGCCAAAGGGAAGATCACATGGCTGTAGAACCACAAGACAGTGCTGAACCGCAGGAGTTCGGCTTCGGTACCCAAATCCGAAAGTCGCCGTTCTTCGACGCCACGGTCCGCTGGGGTGCTAAGGCGTTCTCGGTCTACAACCACATGTACATCCCCCGAGACTTCGGCGACCCGGAACAGAACTTCTGGAACCTCGTCAACCACGCCATCCTGTGCGACGTCGCCGTCGAACGCCAGGTCGAGATCACCGGCCCCGACGCCGCTGCGTTCATGCAAACGCTGACGTGTCGCGATCTGTCGAAGATGGCCGTCGGGCAGTGCAAGTACATCCTGATCACCAACGCCGATGGCGGTCTCCTGAATGACCCGGTGCTGCTCCGCCTCGGCGAAAACCACTTCTGGATCTCGCTGGCCGACAGCGACATCCTGCTGTGGGCTCAGGGCGTTGCAGTCCATGCGGGAATGGATGTCACCATCGGAGAGCCGGATGTTTCGCCGCTGCAACTCCAGGGCCCGCAGTCGGGCAAGATCATGGCAGCGCTGTTCGGCGAAGACATTGGCGACCTCAAGTACTACTGGCTCCGCCACGTCGAACTCGATGGAATCCCACTGGTCGTGTCCCGCACCGGATGGTCGAGCGAGCTTGGCTACGAGCTCTACCTCCAGGACGGGTCGCGAGGTGACGAGCTGTGGGACAAGATCATGGCGGCAGGTAAGCCATTCGGACTCGAACCCGGCCACACGTCATCGATCCGCCGTATCGAAGGCGGCATGCTGTCCTATCACGCCGACGCCGACATCTCGACGAACCCCTATGAACTCGGGCTCGACCGGCTGGTGAATCTGGACATGGAAGCGGACTTCATCGGCAAGGATGCGCTGCGGCGAATCCGAGACGAGGGCGTGAGCCGCAAGCAGGTGGGCCTCATCATCGACGGCGAACCGTTGAGCGGCCCCAACACGTCGTTCTGGCCGGTGGTCAGTGGCGGCGAGGCCGTTGGCAAGGTGACCTCTGCCGTGTTCTCACCACGGCTCGAACAGAACATCGCCCTGGCGCTGGTGGGAATCGACTATGTCGAAGTGGGCACGTTGCTAGAGGTGGCGACGAGCACAGGGGTGGCGAAGGCAATCGTCACCGAGCGGCCCTTCCACGACCCGAAGAAGAGCCTGGCCACCACCAAGAACGTCTGACCTGGCCGCGAGACCGGCTTGGTCTGGTCTCGGTTAACCGTGTGCGCTCAGGTAGCGCTCTGCAAGCGTGTAGGTGACTTCGGTGAAGGGTCGTCCAAGCTCGCTCGCCAAGTCAGCACTCGGGTGCGACCCGAGCCACGCCACCAACAGAATCCGGCGCATCATGATCATGGTGGGAATGATGGCGATGTCGGCCGCTCCGAGAGGCATCACCTGCTGGTAGCCCTCAATCCACTGGTCAACGGCGTCTTCAACGTCGCTGCGGTCCTCAATGAACGACAGGGCAGCAGCGAGGTCATACATGTACCAACTGAATCCGCAGTCGTCGAAGTCGATCACGTTGGTTCTGCTACTCGCGTCGGTCCCGACGATCAGGTTCGCCAGTCGCATGTCGGCATGGATCAGCCCAAAGCGGTCCGGGCCGACGCCGTATCGGTCGAGATGACCGCGGATCACCTCGGCGGTTCGAGCAAGCAATTCAGCGCCCGGCTCTTCCACCCCCTGCCCGTCCTGCCAGCGTCCCCAGTGTGGTGAATCCCCAAGGATCGTCTCGTAGTTCCAGACCATCCGGTCGAAGGTTCTTGGCGGCGTCCAGGTCCGAGTGAATCGGTGCATCTTGGCGGTGACCGTTCCCAGGCGCCCGAACTCCTGCACGATGGCGTCTGCCGCAGGTTCTTCGCCGTCGAGAAACTCAAACATGACGCAGTGCCGCCACGTGGAGCCGTCGAGGGTGCTCACCGCTTCGACCCGTTCCCCCGTTCGGGACTGAATGACCGCCGCAGTGTCGACCACACCGGCCTGCCGCATCGCCTCGGACCAGGTCAGCTCAGATTCAATCTGGTTGCGGCTGTGGTAGCCGTCTCGATGAACCCGCAGCACCGTTCGTTGCGACCGGCCCTCGACAAGGTACGTCGCGTTCTCCGACACGCTTAGGAGCACTGGCGGTTCGGCCGGTGCGCCGTCGTAACGGTCCAGCGCTTGGCGAGCGATCTCATCGTAGATGCGCTGTTCAGCCTGAGACACGGGCCGCTCCCCGACGGAGAAAGCCGCCCACCCAGACAGCGGCCAGCACGCCCGCCAGCGTCAGCTCGGTTCGGTTGATGAGCCGGACAGCGGCGGTGATGTCCGCCGGATCAGGCCGAGGCCCTAGCCCAAGGGTGGGGCGTTGCTCCACCTCGTCGCCGTAGCGGAGCGGACCTCCAAGTTGACGACCGAGCGCCGCGGCAACGGCGGCCTCGGCAACCCCGGCATTCGGCGACGGGTGGGCGGGAGCATCTCGTCGGACCGTCGCCAAGATCTCTTTGGCCCGGCTCGGGCTTTGAACGGCGACAAGAGCCGCGAAGATCCGAGCTGGAAGATAGTTGGCCACATCGTCGAGGCGTGCTGCGGACCAGCCGTACCAGCGGTACCTGGCGTTGCGGTGACCGATCATCGCATCCATGGTGTTGATGGCCCGGTAGGCGCCGGCGCCGGGCGCTCCGGCGACAGCGCCCCAGAAAACAGGAGCGACGACCGCGTCGACGCTGTTCTCCGCCGCAGATTCGATGACTGCCGCAGCGATGCCAGAGGCGTCGAGGTTTTTCGGGTCGCGACCGACCAGGGCGGGCAACTCCTGTCTTGCCCGGTCGAGGTCCCCAGAGTCAACCACCCGCCCGATCCGTTCGGCGGTGTCCCGAAGCTGGCGTCCAGAGGCTGTTATGGCAACCGCCGCCGCGGTTGATCGCACGAGACGACCGGCACCGGCACCGAGCACCACGCCGACTGCGGTGTGGACCACACCCGGCGCTCGACGATCCTCCCACAGCGCTGCTTCGACCCGCTGCATTGCGGTCCCAAACCAGGCGACCGGGTGAGCGGCATTTGGCGGGTCACCAAGCAGTCGGTCGGCGAGCAGCCCGAGAACACAAGCCGCGCTGCGATGACCAAGGGAACGCAAGCTTCGTCCGCGTCCAAACACCGTGACGATCATCGGGCCGTGCCGACCCCAGCGCTCACCGCGGCGTGTGCAGCCTGGGCAATGCGGGTCCCCCACTCCGAACGGGGTCCGGCAAAGCGTTCCGTCGGAGCGCTGGTTGGCCACACGATGACCACGGCGTCGCTTGCGGTCCCGGTTCCTGGCACGCCATGTTCCTGGAGCGCTTGGCTCTTTGCCTCTGTCATGGTGACGACGGCGTTGACTGCGGCTGCATGTTCGAGACGAACCGGCAGCTCTACCACCAGGTTGATGGTGCCGGGGGCCCAGGCGGTGTAGCCACCGGACGGGTCAGCAGCCCAGGTCGGTTTCGAGACACCGACGGTTGCGTGGACGGTGACGCCCTCACACGTACTGCGCCGAAAGCGACCGACGTCAGCCGCGGTCAGCAGCGCCACGCCAGTTCCCGTAAGGCCCAAGTCGGCGGCAACCTCCGCCGCGTATTTCTCCAGATCGGTCCGAGCGAAGTCGGCGGCAACCCCGATGTTGAGGAGCCAGTCCGGCGTTGTGAACCCACCACCGACCGAGGCCGACGACAGCACGGCAACATCGCTCTCCCACTGCCAGGCCAGAACACCCCGATGGGCAGCGCCTGCAGGATGCAGCGTCGGTTCGTTCATTCGGGAAGTACGTCGACAAGCTCGTCGATGCAGGCAACGGGCCCACCCGCCAGGCCCACATCGAACGCGGCCACGCGCTGTTCGGGGGTGCCGTGGGCGTGGGGGTCCTCGATGTCCGATTCGTCGGGATCACCGGCTTTGGCGGTGTCGGTACGGAGCCGTTCGATATTGGCTTCGGCCCGCTCGGCGGCCCACGCACCGGCAAAGCAGTCGGCCTGGAGCTCAGCGTCGATCGGCAGACCGTTTGGATCCTCGCTCAGGTCGAGGTCTCCCGCCTGGGCCTGGACAACATGGCCCCATTCGTGGGCCATCGTCGCCTCGGCCGCCGCCAGCGAAGTGCCAACGTACGCGGGGTCATACGCCACCGTGATTCCCTCCTCGCAGCCCGAGTCGACAAAGGCATTGCCAGCGACCTCGTCGCTGTCGATGGGGGCAAGGTCGCAGGTCAGGCCGTCTGCGCCAGTGCCGACACGATCCCGAGGTACGGCCTCGAACTCGAACCCGAGATCGCTGTCGGCGTCCGCCCAATAGGCATTCAGGTCATCGACGATTGCCGAGATCTCCTCGAAGCTCACCGGCTCACCACCGTCGTCGGACTCTCCCCCGCACGCTGTTGCCATCAACGACATGACACCAACAACGGTAACGACTGCGACGCGACCACGAGTCAGCACCGTGCAAGCCTATTGCCCTGTACCTCCCGTGACGTGGAGGAGCGGCATCGGAATAGTCCACAGCAATGAGAAATCACCAATTGAGCCCTCGTTCAACCACGAGTAGGTTCGAGAAACGACTTCGACGTCAGTACCGGCGACGACCAATTCGGGAGGGACATGACCGGCTCGGAAAACCCGATCGACATCGCCACGGGCTGGACACCCGCTCCTGGCGAGTCAATGTCGCTGCACGCCGATGCCTACACCAAGCAGCAGTGGTTTGACATCGACCAGCGAGCCATCATCGGGCAGAACTGGCAGTGGGTGTGCCATGGCGAGAAGCTCCGAGAGCCTGGAGCGTACGTCGCCACCGACATTGCGGGCATGCCGCTCGTCGCGTTACGAGACGGGGAGGGCGAGCTTCGAGCGTTCTACAACGTCTGCAAGCACCGGGCCCATCAGCTCCTTGAAGGCGAAGGCACGACCAACAACATCGTGTGCCCGTACCACGCCTGGAGCTACGACCTGCAGGGCAGGCTTCAGGCTGCCCGCCACACCACCAACCTGCAGCACTTCGACCTCGCCTCGGTGTGTCTCGACCAGGTACTCATCGAAGAGTTCGGCGGGTTCATCTACCTCAACCTCGACGTGTCCGCCGCTCCCCTGTCCGAACAGGCGGGCCAGCTCGGCGCCGAGATTGCGCACTGGGCACCGGACGTGAACCAGCTCACCTTCGCCCATCGACTCAGCTACAGAATCAACAGCAACTGGAAGAATGTGGTCGACAACTTCCTTGAGTGCTACCACTGCCACGTTGCCCACCAGGACTTTGTCTCCCTCGTCGACATGGACACCTACAAAGTCACAACGCACGGCATCTACTCAAGCCACATGGCCGAAGCGGGCAAGACCAAAAACTCGGCGTACGACGTGAGCGATGCCACGGTCACCGACCACGCCGTGTGGTGGCTCTGGCCGAACACATGCATCATGCGCTACCCGGGCCGGGGCAACATGATCATCCTGAAGATCATCCCCGCGGGGCCCAACCTCACCTACGAGACCTACGACTTCTTCCTGGAGTCCGCCCAACCGAACGAGGCCGAACTCGAGTCGATCCGATATCTCGACGAGGTGCTGCAAGTCGAGGACATCAACCTTGTCGAGAGCGTGCAACGAGGTATGGAAACCCCGGCGTTCACCCAGGGCCGAATCGTCAACGATCCGTCCGGCTCCGGACTGTCCGAACACGCACTGCACCACTTCCATGGACTGGTGCTGGACCACTACAGCGAGGCGAACCGATGAGCAAACCGCTAGATGGCAGGGTCGCACTGGTAACCGGTGGGCGCGGTGGCGCCGGGCGAGCGGTGTGCGAACGACTGGAGCGCGAGGGCGCCCGTGTCTATGCCGCGGACCTGACCGAGCAGGGAACGATCGGCGACCACGCTGCAGCCGGGACCTTTCTCCCACTCGATGTGAGCGACGAAGCAGCGGTCATCGCCGGAATCGAACGAGTTGAGACGGAGCAAGGCCGTCTCGACATCGTTGTGAACGCCGCCGGAATCGAGATTGAGAAGACGGTTGAGGACACCTCGCTCGCCGAGTGGGAGCGAATCTTTGCCATCAATGTGACCGGTACGTTCCTGACATCGAAGTACGCACTGCCACTGCTGCGGCGCTCACCGGGAGCCTCGATCATCAACTTCGGCAGTTACGACGGCTACATGGCCGACCCCATGCTGGCCGCATACTGTGCCACGAAGGGGGCGGTGCACATGATCACGAAGGCGATGGCCGTCGATCATGGCCCGGAAGGAATTCGGGTCAATGCGATCTGCCCGGGTTACATCGACACGCCGATGCTCACGCAGTTCCTGCCCGATGACGTCGACCAAGAGTCGGCGCGCAAAGAAGCCGAGGCGGTGCATCCACTGCGCACGATCGGCACGCCGACCGATATGGCCAATCTGGTCTTTTGGCTCGCCTCTGACGAGGCCCGCTATGCCACCGGACAACTCTGGGTCCTCGATGGCGGGCTTTCGGCCCAGGTGCAGCAGATGAGATTTCCCTCGTGAGGGCGCCAAGATGCTCTAGCAGCGCTTGTTGGAGTCCCTCCAGGTGCACACAGGTCGCCCGCCTTATGGCCGACATCTTGGTCAATGCTCTGCCGGTCGACGCCCGCTCCTGACACGCCAGCTAACCTCGGGTCGGGCGGAGCGCTCGAATTCGCTGCGCCAGCGACTCGTCTGTGGCAAACAGTACGCCTCTGTGGTTCATGAAACTGGAGTCTGGGCGATTCAGATCGAGCGGGTCACCACCGATGTCGGTGGCAACAGCTCCGACTTCTTGGAATAGACATGCCGTGGCGGCGAAGTCCCATAGGCTGCCTCCGCCCGTCGGGCCAGGGTGTTTGAAGTAGCAGGCCGGTGCGCTTGCAAGGACGCCACAGGCGTTCATCACCGCACCAGCGGTCGTCTGAAGCCGCGGCCCGGCAAGGCCCATATCTCGCGCAATCTGGCCAAGTGCATCAACGATGTGTTCATGATTGTCGTTTGCAAGGAAGCTGCGATCGGCAAACACCGAGAGCATCTCTCCCCTGCGCCGCACTCCGGTGGCCCATGGACGGCCGTCCCGAAAGGCGCCGATCCCCGATATCGCGTGCAACATCGTCGCTTGAACCGGGTCATAGATCACTCCGATCCGCGGAGCGCCGTCGCGGCCGACCAGCGCGATGGAGACCGCATAGCCGGGCGACCCCTCGATGAACGGCAGCGTGCCGTCAAGGGGGTCAATGCACCAGAAGTAGTCGGCGGTCAGGCGACCGCCGTCGTCGTCTCGCTCCTCGGTAAGCAGGCCCAGTTCGAATCGCTCGAGGGTGGGCGTGAGAATCTCAAGGATGATGTCTTCGCTCCGCCGGTCGATCTCGGTCACCACCTGAGATGCCGAGCTCGCTCCCCCATCCTTGTGCCCCACCTCTTTGGGCCTCGACAGGGCGATCATCTGCCCCGCGGCTGCGGCAGCCGAGATCGCAAGGTCACCAAGCTTGCTCAGGTCGGAGTCGGACAGCATCACAGGCTCTTCCTTACACGGCACTTCGTTCGCGCGGCCCTCTTCATAACGACTCCAGGACTTCACGGGCAAGGCGCTCGCTGTAGCGGTGGAGCTTCCAGTGGCCGGGGCTCCATCCCTGCAAGAACCGGTAGAAATCGGTCCACGCCACTGGATAGAGCGCCCGCCAGTCTTCCTCCAAGGCAGCAATATCGATCGATGTGCCAAAGCGCAGCAGCGCATCGCCAAGCAACTCGAAGTACCGGTCGAGCAGGTCGGGAGCGAGGCGCTCACTCTCATCCTCGTCAAGGCAGCTGCCGATGAAGTAGGCGACGTCTTTCACCCCGCAGCCACCTCCGACGTACTGGAAATCGACGGCCGCGGCCCGCTGTCCACCGGAGCTGAAACAGAAATTGGCCAGCTTGGCGTCACCGTGGACGAAGGTCTTGAACGGACTGTCGGCGAGCCGACGATCGATGGTTGCCGCTGCGGCCTTCAGCGGACCGTCGTCGAGGGCATCAAGTTCGTCGGGGCGGGTAGCCAGATGCCAGTACGTCCCGGTAGGCCACAGCCCCTCGGGGCGGCGGCCCATGAAGGTCGCATGAAAGTTGGCCAGCCACGACAGGCAAGCATCGATTTCCACCGCCGCTTCAAGGTCGAGGTTCCCCTGCTCGCGCCGCCCGGCAAATCCTGCTGCGTCGAGATCCTCCAAGACCAAGATGACCTCGTCGGCCCGGGTCTCAAGGGCCAAGCAAGACGGCACTCGGCAGACGTCGAAACACTCGTGTGCGTACCTCTCGTACCACGCTGTCTCGACACGGTAGGAGTGGAGCTTTCGCTCGTGGGAGCGGTCAGTACTCCAGCCACGGGGATGGGAGCGCTCGTCCGGCCAGCGGACGTGCTTCACGATCACACTGGACTGTGGACCTCTGGACTGTGGACCTCCATCGAGGTGGCAGCGCACGATCTGCCCGTAGCCGCTCCAAAGGCTCTGAACGATCTCGGTGTCCACGATCGCCCGGGCGCCGGCGGCGCGTAGCACGACGGACTCAAAGTCGGCATCGATGTGGTCAGGCCTGGTCACGAGCGAACACTAGCGGTAGAGCGCTGGACATCGTCTCGACCCCCACGATCAGTCAGAGAACGCGCTCCATCGGGCCGCGACGCCAGCGTCGAGTGTGCGACCATCCGCTGATTCGAGGACCAGATGCTTACCGTCGACCTGTGAAGCGTCTGCACCGGACAGCACGCTCGACACCGCCGTGACGGCATCGGCCGGGCCGAACCCCGGGGCGTGACAGCTGAACAACAGGAACCCGCCACGTTGCGCTGCAGGTGTGATCGCAACGTCTGCAGGGGCCGGTCCTAGCAGTTCACCACACGCTGCCAGCAACGCTTCGAGGTGTTGCTTGAACTTGAAGGGCTGGCCCTTCGGACCGTGGCCGTAGGTCGGTGGATCTACGATGATGCCGTCGTAAGTGTTGCCGCGTCGACACTCGCGGGCAACGAACTTCATGGCGTCTTCGACGAGCCAGCGGATGGGGAGATCGGCCACTCCCGACGCCTCGGCGTTTCGTTTTGCCAAACCAACTGTCGGTCCCGATGAGTCGACGTGGGTTACCTCTGCACCGGCGATCGCCGCGGCAAGGCTGGCGCCTCCGGTGTAGGCGAACAGGTTAAGAACTCTGGCACGACCGGCTGGCCGACGCTCTCGACACCGCCGGACCTGGTCGGCGATCCACGCCCAGTTGCCCACCTGCTCGGGGAACAACCCAACATTTCCAGACGCCCCGAGCTGCACCAGGAGTCGGCTCTCGCCATGGGCCACTGACCACGGCGGATCACCGTCTGTGGCCGTATCAGTCGTCAGCCGCCCACTCCACTGACCCCCGCCCCTGTTACCGCCCCCGGCTACGAACCGGGCCGAGGCAGAGGCCCACGCACCAGGGTGCGCGAGGGAGGTGCCTTCAGCGGCCGGACTGGGCCGATCCAAGAGCTCGCCGCCGAAGCGCTCAAGCTTTCGACCGGCCCCAAAGTCGACCAACTCGTACTGGTCGGGTGCAAACACGCCCAGAACGTCCGTCACACCAGCCCAACCGCAAGCGGTTGTGCGGAGTTGCTCCACTGCTTGGGTGACCGTCCGTACAGGTGCTTGAACTCTCGACTGAACTGCGACGGACTGGCGTACCCAACCTGGGACGCCGCGTGGGTGACGCTGGCACCGTTGGCGATGAGCATTGCGGCGTCGTTCAGCCGGAGTGCTTTCAGATACTTGAGCGGGGACATGCTGGTGGCCGCTCGGAAATGTCGGTCGAATGCGGCACGGCTCATCCCGGCCCGTTCGGCAAGGGCTTCGACGGCAAGCGGCTGGTCCAGGTTGTTTCGCATGTAGACCAGCACCGATGTGAGCTGATGCCGTGGCCCGCCGAGAGTGCCACGGATGGCCCGTCCGCCAGGACCCTCGACGATGGCGAAGAGCAGCTCCCGAAGGCGACCATGGGCAAGAAGGTCAAGGGTGGACGGGTCTTCCAGTAGTTCGAGGGTGCGAAGCAGCGCAAAGGCAAACGTCTCATCCCAGGCGGCGACAGCCGGCCCGGTGGCGCCCACCGGGTTGGCAGGCGCAGGCTTCGTGGCCCGGTACTGAATCATCAGTTCGGCCATGGGTCGGGTGTCAAAGTCGATGAGGACGCCAAGTACCGGTGCATCTGTCGTGGCATGCGGAATCTCTGCCTCAACCGGCGTTGGCGTGGTGGTGCACAGGTAGTGGCCCGGTCCGTAGATGTGGGTCCGACCGTCGTGATAGGCATGTTTGGAACCCTCGACGACGGCGCACACGCTCGGGTCATAGACACCGGGCACCCGTTCGACCGGAGCCGACACCCGAAACAATCGCACGCCTTCGAGCGGCGTCTCGTGGGTTCCGTCAACTGGCGCGTGGCGAGCCACCAGACGCTGGATCACCGCCGTCGCGTCTTGAAGAGGAGGCAGAATTCTGGGTGTCATGAGGGAATCAGGCAAGAATTTGAGGGAATTTGAGATCTGAGCTTGACATCGAGAGGCCTACGGTACAACGCAACGAACCGTTGGCGCAACGCCCGTGCGCCGTTCCGTACTGAGAGGACACGAAATGGCAAAGCGACAGAACCCCTTCGGCCCGAACGGTTGGACCCCAGATCGGATCGGCTCGCTCGACGGCAAAACCTACGTGATCACCGGGGCCAACTCCGGCGCAGGGTTCGAGGCGACCAGAACGCTGCTGACCAAGGGTGCCAGCGTCGTGATGCTGAACCGCAGCGCCGACAAGTCCGCCGCTGCGCTCGAAAAGCTCACGCAGGAATTCGGGGCCGATGCTCCCGTTTCGTACATTCAGATGGACCTCGCCGTGCTCGCCTCGGTGCGCCAGGCCGCGGCCGACGTTCTTGAACAGACCTCCAACATCGACGCGCTCATATGCAATGCAGCAATCTCGCAGACCGCCACCCGCAAGCTCACGGTCGACGGTTTCGAGAGCCAGCTCGGCGTGAACCACATGGGCCACTTCGTGCTGTGCGGCCTGCTGTACGAGCGAGTTGCTGAGTCTCAGGGCCGCATGGTGATGGTGGGGAGCAACGCCTACAACATGGGCAAGAAGAAGATCCACTTCGATGACCTCAACTTCGACCAGGACTACAGCCCCTGGCACGCGTACAACCAGTCCAAGCTGGCCCAGATGATGTTCGGCTACGAGCTTCAACGGCGGGTCCAGGCCGCTGGCGCCGACGTCATCGTGCAGGTATGCCACCCAGGAGCGTCGCGCACCAACCTGATTTCCGGAGACGTGAGCATGCTCAACAAAATCCTCATCCGGCTGATGAAACCGTTCTTCCAGTCGGCCGAGCGAGGCTCATGGCCCGAGGTACTGTGCGCCACCGCAGCCGACGTCACATCCGAGACGCTCTACGGCCCAACCAAGCGAGCCGACACCGCAGGCCCGGTCGGCGGCTACCCGCCCGCCGATCACGCACTCGATAGAGAGGCCGCGGCCAAGCTCTGGGCAGTCTCCGAGGAGAAGACCGGTCTGACCTGGTCGCCGTAGCCGAGACGCTCGGAATCCGCCGGTTGCAACGAACGTCTGGCCTACCACGCTCCCTGGCTCCGATCGCCAGAAATGACCACCGAGAGATCGACAAACAGCGCCAAGGCTCGTGGCGCCGAACCTGCAACAATGCGTTGATGCAGATCGACACCAGGGCAGCAGTGGCAGAGGACGTGGAGGCAATCGCCGCCCTACTCCCCCGCCTGGCAGCGTTCAACCCGCTGCCGCCGGGGCGGGAACGTGAAGATCTCTGGCGTCCCGACCTGGAAGGCCTTCAGGCATGGGCGTCCGGTGACAAACCCGAGACGTCGGTTCGGGTTGCGACAACCGGCGGCGAGGTGGTCGGCGCTGGAATCGTCACCTACGGTCCTGACCCCTTCACCGGTCGGCTCAACGCTCATCTGTTGGCCATCGTGGTGGCCCCGTCGGTCGACGGCCACGGGGTCGGCCAACGGTTGATGGCCGAGCTAGACGAGGAGTCACGCCAGCGCGGTGCATACACCATGAGCCTCAATGTCTTCGCCGAGAACGAGCGAGCTCGGGCCCTCTACAGGCGGCTCGGCTTCCATGAGGAACTGATCCGCGCCGTACGACCGCTCACCTGATCGGCAGACCTTCTACACACTACGCATCGGTTTGCCGGTCGGGGCCCAGGCCGCCGCCGCTGCGCTCAACTTCGATATGAGTTCGAATTTGTAACTATCCGGAAGGATTCCGGAAGGTCGGCCTGTCACCATCATCCTCCACCACCCAGAGGCACCCTTCGAGGTGCACCGAATCGTGATGGAGGGATTTCACGATGGCCTTGCCGCTGATCGTCGCCGGCCCAATCGTTCGACGCGTCGAACCGAAACTGGCCACCGTCTGGGTCGCCTTGAGTGTGGCAGGCACCGTGACCCTGGACATTTACCAGGGCAGGACGACCGCCTCGAACACCGGTGCGCCGGACTTCACCTCTGGCCCGGTCCCGACCAAACCCTTCGGGGCCAACCTCCACGCCGAGGCGATCACGGTGACTCCCGACGGCGCCGGCTTCAACCCGAACACCACCTATGCCTACGACCTGCGGTTCGACCTGGCGGATGGCCGGTCCTTCGACCTGCAAGGCCTCGGCCTGCTCCAGGACGAGACCTCACAGACGGGGCGGACTCAGGGTGGTTGGGTCGACGACACGGCACCGCTGAATCTGGCCCTGGGCTACGCCCCCGACGAGCTACCGACGTTCCTTACATGCCCGTCCGATCTCAAAGACCTGGTGATGGTCCAGGCCGGCTGCCGCAACACCGGCTCGTCGAAGCAGGATGCGGCAGGGTGGATCGACGAGGTCATTGGCGGCTCGAACCTCGAACGACCTCATCAGCTGTTCATGACCGGCGACCAGGTCTACGCGGACTCCGCCGTCGCCACCCTGCTGCCGATGATGCACGAGATCGGTGCCGAACTGCTCGGCGCGGACCCGAGCGGTTCGTTCATCGAAACGATGTTGTCGGTACAGGACACCACCGCCGACGCAGACCACCCCGGGGCCAACAAGGAACTTTGGGTCAACATGCTCAACATGCCAGCCCATCGGCGGGGCTGGCTGTGCGTCGACCAGGCCTGGTTCACCACCGGCTCGCACAGCCACATCTTGAGCTTCGGCGAGTTTGCCGCCGCCTACTGCCTGGCCTGGAACCCCTCGGTCTGGCGAGCCATCCCCGCCATCGACGAGATCTTCACCGACGGCCCGGAGGACTTTGACGGCGACGACCAAACCTCGACGGTCCACCCAACCTCCGATATCGACGAGTACCTGACTCCCTGGTCCCACTTTCGAGGCAATCGTACCGATCAAGAGTGGGAGGACAAAAAGACCCAGGACTACGGCATCTGGGAACGCAAGGCCGAGATGTATCGCGAAACAATCCCCCAGGTCCGCCGAGCGCTAGCCAACTGCGCCACCTACATGATCCATGACGACCACGAGGTCACCGACGACTGGAACATGTCCAAGGAATGGGTGGACAGGGTGCACTCATCGCCGCTCGGTCGTCAAGTGCAGCGCAACGGCTTGAGCGCCGCGGCCGTCTTCCAAGCCTGGGGCAACGACCCCGAAAAGTGGGCGGGGTCGAAGTCGACGAACGAAAAGACCTTCCTCGACAACGTCTCTACAGCGTGGACCACCCCGGACGTCGCCAACCAACTGCCGAATACGCTTGTGGCCGAGGACATCGAGAACGCGCTGCGATTGCCGTCGGACGTCGTGCCGGTTACCGAACTGGTGACTTGGCACTTCGAGGTCAACAACGAGTCGCACAAGGTGCTAGCTATCGACACGCGGACGAAGCGAACGTTCGCCACCCGTAACAGCCCTCCCAGCCTGCTGGGCCCGACGTTGAACGACCAAGTACCGAAGCGCAAGGACGCCGACGGTGACGATCGGGTCCTGGTCCTGTTGGCACCCCAGCCGCCGCTCATGCCTGCGCTGTTCGACCAAATTGCACAGCCCCTCGCCAGCGGGATCATCTCCGCCTTCGCCGACCAGAAGAACAAGAACAAAAAGAAGGCGGCGGCCAACAAAGGAACTCGGCCAGCCAACCACGAGCTCGCCGAGATGGGCGACGCCAAGATCGAGGCCGAGTCGTGGGGTATGGAACAGGTCGGTCTCGAAAACCTGCTTCGCCAACTCGACACCTACAAGAAGGTGGTCATCCTTTCGGGCGACGTTCATTTCTCGTACGCCATGGAACTCGACTTCTGGAAGAAGGGATCAACCATCCCCTCTCGCTATGTCCAACTGACCGTCAGCCCATCTCGCCACCAGTGGTCGCCGGAGGCGGTGCATATTCTGTTGCGCACGACAGCACTGTCGAACCGGCTGGCCGAGCTCGGGCAACCGGCGGAACGGTTGGCATGGGAGAAAGGCTCAGGCGAGCAGCCCGGTGTGCCGACCGCTCCGACTCAACTGCCGTTTGGTCTGGCGACCCGAGCAAAGCGCTCACCGGCGCTGCTTCCGGCCAGGGGTTGGCCAGCGGACACGGTCGACCCGACGGCCCCACCCGACTGGAAGTGGCGACTCAAGCTGGCGGCAGACGAGCGTTCTGAGCTGGATCGCCCCGACTCAATCCGACTGCCGGGTATCCCCGCGAACGATTTGCACGATCCCGAGGGACCGGCGATCACCGAACCGCTCACCACCTACCTCGAGTTGGCCGAATCTCACCAGGCCCAGACCAAGCGACAGTTTACCCACCTGCGACGGCTGGTGTTCCCGACGGCGATCGGCGTGGTCACCTTCCCCGAGGAGGAGCGCGAGGACCAACCGAATGTGCTCGAGCAATACGTGAAACACCGGATCCTCACCGGCGACCCGGACAACCCCAAGAACGTGAACTACACGGTCACCGACGGTGAACCGAACACGGTGCACATGATCCGCCTGGAACCGACCGAAGACGACGAACCAGAGCTCCAGATCGGGGCCGGAGGTGATCAGAGCTGATGCCGGACGAACCAATCCCACCAGCGCCGCCAAAGCCGAAGAAGAAAAGCTGGTGGAAGAAGATCATCACCAAGATCGCCGACGCCGCCGAGGACTTCATGGAGTGGGCCGGCGACGAGGAGGTCGCTGCGTTGATCCGCGACGACCTCGGGATCGACACCTCTAAGCCGGTCCCGAACCCCAACCTGCCAATGACCGAGGTCCGGCGACTCCGGGAGTACGCCGAGGGAACGGACGTGACCGCCGAGGCGTTCGCAGCCACCGTCGAACAGGCAACGACGGTGATCGAGGCCATGGTGGCGTTCGTCCAGAACTTCGGGGACAACCTCGACGAGGATGAGGCCTGGGATTTCTTCCACAAGGTCTTCGCCGCCTTCGAGACCGAGAACCTCCGGGCCAGTTACCCGGCCGTGTACTGGATGGCCAAGTCGATGGGGCTATTCCACGAGCAGTTCGGCAACGTCGAGGGCTTCGACCTCGACGCCATGGCCAGCCTGTTCAACCCAGACGACGATTCAGGCGAGGGATTCGACGAGTTCGAAGCGACCAGGGTGTCGGACATCACGACCTTCGTAATCCAGCAGATCTTCGGCAACCTCATATACAAGTTCGGTCCCAACCGGGAGGAAACCGATGCCGGTCCCACGTGGCTCGACAGCTACTACGGGTGGGATACCCCACCCGAGCACCGCCATCGCACCGACGTCAACGTCCTGGAGCGCATGTGGACGGTGCGCTTCGCCCCCGACCTACCCGGCTCGCCGAGCATCTCGGTGACGTTCGCCGCTGTTCCAACCGAGCACGGTGGGCCAGGCCTGTTCATGTCCTTCGGCGGCGGTCTCGCTTACACCCAGGAGATCGGCAGCGACGTCCTGTCGATCGGCGCAGACCTGACGAGCGGCGTCGCCGTCTTCATTGGCGGCCTCGACGACTTCAGGGTTGCGGGTAATCCCGACCCCGGGTTGATTCTGGACGTCAGCTACCGGCCAAAGCCGGTCACCGATCCCGGAGAGGCCGAGCCGTCGTTCGAAATCGGCGAGCCGGGCAGCAAGGTGCATGTGAAGGTCCAACAGATCGGGTTCAAGGCTGACCTTGTCCTCGACGACCTCACGGC
>CAZSTV010000091.1:0-20070 GCA_964609665.1 uncultured Acidimicrobiaceae bacterium | reverse complement strand
ACGCCGCCTCCTGCATCGGATCTGCCGAGTACCACCCCGAGAGGATCGTCTCCGACGACACCTGTCCAACGCCGGATTCAACCCGGTCGAACAGCTCCGAGCGCGGCGACTCTTGGTTGTCCGTCGCAGCCCGGCCTGAGTTCAGCCGACCAGCTGGTCTGGTTCAGCGAGCGGAGGCATGGTGCCGGCACGCGGCGTCGAGTTCTGCGAGAACCCTGTCGGCGCTGAGCGTCGAGCCCGCCGGTGCGTTCACGACAGCGCCGAACGATCCCGCTCCACGGCTGCGCTCTCGCGAAATCGGCCATGATCGGGAGGACCGACATTGGCTACATTTGGCGCGATCGGCGTCGTTGCAAAGGACATGGCTTCGACGCTCGCACGCTACCGACTTCTTGGCCTCGCGATTCCCGAAGAAGCCGATGCCCAGGACCATATCGAGGTACAGGTCGTCGACGGGTTCCAGATTGTGTTCGACACGGTCGAGGTGGTTGAGCGGTCTACCACCTACCAGCTGCCGTCGGGCGGGCGAGGCGTTGGGTTCGCGTTCCGATGCGCGAACCCGGCCGAGGTTGATGGCCTGTTCAAGAAGATCGGTGAGTCGGGCTACGAGACCAAACAGTCGCCGTTCGATGCGTTCTGGGGTCTGCGGTACGCGACCGTTCTTGATCCCAACTGCATTCCGGTCAGCCTCTACACACCGACGAGCTAGCTGGCGTTGTTGTGAGGTCGTTCAGGATTTCGTGGTTGATGTTGTCGTCTCCGAACCATTCCTTGACGGTCCCAACTTGGCGTTGACTGGATTCTCGATGATTCGGTAGTGGCCGCCACCGGGGTTTGCTGGTCCGGCTCCCATGGTGAACAAGTTATCGACGAGAATCAGCAGAGTTCGAAGCGCCGGCCGGGCGGGACGTAGGTGATGTCCTACACGTCCGCTGCGGTTGGTGATCTGGTCACGTGCTTCTTTCTCTAATACTTGCAATCCCGGTTCGCTGGTGCTGCGTTATGGAGCTTCCGGCCACGTCAGTGGGTCAGGTCGTGAAGTATGCGCTTGCGAGGTGGCAGCCGATTAGGCTGGCGAGTGTGGCGATGCCGGTTTTGGGGGTGTGGCGCAGCAGCGATGACATGTCGCCTGCGGGGGTCCGGGCGGCGATCGTTGCGAGGAGGTCGCCGAGGAGATAGAGCCCGTTTACAACGATCGAGATTCGCACGAGGCGGAGGCCGATGTCTTCGGCGCCGAGAAGGACACTCGTCGCGGAGAGGGCTGCCATCGCGGTTGTCTGTAACGCGAATCCTGCGGCGATGAATGGCCCGAGCCACCGGAGTTCGGGGTCGTGTTGTTGGTAGGTGTTCTGGTATCCGACTGTGCCTGGGCTGTGCCACTGGTCGGCGGATTTGAGGGCGACGTGGGCCGGCCACTCTGCCAGTCGGACGGCGACGTGGTCGGAGGGGATGCCGATGAGGCGGGCCGCCGAGTGCGTGGCCGTACTCGTGCACTGCGATGAACCCGTAGAAGGCTGCTGCGCCGGTGAAGATCCACACGATGATGTCCACCTCTGATATTGTATCGAGCTTGATCGGACCCTCTCGATCACCCGTGTTCGAATAAGTGCAAAAGAAAACACCTTTTACGTGCAGTGTGATCTTGAGTGGTGTATCGTGTGTCGTACTGAAGGGGAGTACCCCTCGAGGCCAGTCGTCAATACGCTCTCCGGAGCCGGCGTGGCCAGTCCGAAAATTCGGGCGGGGAGACTTTCAGCATCGTCAACTCTGTTGTGTGCTGAAAGGAAGTCCCGTGTTCAAGAACACTCTAAAAACCTTCACGCTGCTTGCTGGCCTGGCCGGTTCGTTCATTCTGGTCGGTTCGCTGTTGGGGGGCCCGACTGGCCTCGTGATCGGTGCTGTGTTCGGTTTCGGCCTTGTCGGTGGTTCCTATTGGTTCTCCGATCGCCTTGCGGTTCGTTCCGCCCGAGCCGTAGAAGTAGCGCCGGGCCAGCTGGATTGGCTGCGGTCGGATCTGGCTGTGCTGGCTGAGCGTGCGGGGATGGCGACGCCACGGTTGTTCGTGTCGCCTGATGGTCAACCGAACGCGTTTGCTACGGGCCGCAACGAGCGCAACGCCGTGGTGTGTGTCACCGAAGGATTGCTGAGGGTGCTCGACCGTGACGAGGTGCGTGGCGTGGTGGCCCATGAGGTTGCTCACGTGCGCAACCGGGACATTTTGATCGGGTCGATCGCAGCGGCGGTGGCGACGGGGATTTCGATGGTGGCAAACATGGCGATGTTTGCGTCGATGTTCGGCGGCGGTTCGGAAGATGATGACGCTCCGAATCCGTTGGCCGTTCTGATGTTGGCTTTGGTCGCCCCTGTGGCGGCGAGCGTGATGCAGATGGCGTTGTCGCGATCGCGTGAGTTTGAGGCTGACAAGCTCGGCGCCGAACTGCTCGGTGATCCGCGCCCGCTGGCGTCAGCGCTCGCGAAGCTCGACCGGGCGGTCCATGTGGTGCCTATGGATGTCGCCCCGGCCCAGGCCACCGCGTACATCGTCAACCCGCTGACGGGCCGTGATGTGAGGTTCTCGAACCTGTTCCTCACCCACCCGCCAACCGAGGCACGAATCGCCGCGCTCTTGGCGCACGACAGAGTTCTGGCACCTCGGTGACGCGCCCCACCTCCGTGGCCTGCGAATGCCGACATCGAATAAGCAACGCAATCACACAAATTGACCCAACCAAAAGGAGAACATGCAATGGGAATACTTGACGCAATCAAGGGACTCTTGGCTGGCGACGGCTTGAGCGGCGTCCTCGAATCGACTGGCCTCAGCGAGCACGTCGATGGCCTCCTGGGAGATGGTTCTGCGATCGCCGAAACCGTCGGCGAGGACCTTGGCCAGGTGACAGAGTCGCTCGGCCTCGAGGGCATCGCCGAAGCGCTACCCGGCGATGGGATTCTCGCAACGACGCCGGAAGGGTTCTCATGAATCGTGCGCTATTAGATGAACTCCAACAGATGCGGAGCTACCCAAGCATCACCATCTTGTTCAACACACAGGCCGGATCAACTTTTGGAAGCGACGAAAAGGCTCGAGTTCAAAGGCTGGCAGCGACGGCTCGTGAACGCCTCGGGAAGCTTGTTGACGACGACCCCGTGCCGCTGATCGACGTGATCAACGCTTTGGCCGAGCAGCGTGTCGGAACCCGAATGGGACATGCGATGGCGTTGTGTGTCTCGGCAGAGCATCAGGGGGCAGTGTTACTCGGGGGAGCGGTGGAGGAGCGTGTCATCATTGACGAAACGTTCGCCACCCGTGACCTCGTCGCCGACCTGAACCGCACCGCCACCTACCGGGTGCTCACAATCAGCGATGTAACCGTTCGTTCCTTTGCGGGTGATCGTCAGCGTCTGGCCGAGGAGCGATCCGACGTATGGCCGTTGCGACGCGGCGATGACATCAGCGACACGGTCTGGTCTCAGACCGTGACAGCTGCGGTCAAGGCGCTGGGAGATGACTATTCGGTACCGACTGTGACCGCTGGGGTGCGTCGCTCAGTACAAAAAACGCTGGACCCTTCAGCGCTTGACGTCATTGGTCACATCAACGGAAATTACGACCGCACCAGCCCAGGCGATCTTCACACGCTTGTCTGGCCAATCATTGTGGATTGGAAAGGCCAACGACAGCAACGGGCCTTGGGCGAGCTTGAAGATGCTCGCTCGGCGAAACGCTACGCCGCTGGGGTCGACGAACTGTGGTCGTTGGCTGAGGATGGCCGCGTCGAACATCTCGTGGTCGAAGCTGATTTCAGACTCGCTGCGCGCATTGACGACAACCGTCATGTGCACCCGACGAGCGATGTGGGTCGCGATGTTATCGACGACGTGGTAGATGAAGTCATCGAGGTGGTCCTGCGCAGCGGAGGTCGCTCGACCATGGTCGAGCCCGAAACCCTTCAGGACTGTGGCCGCATTGCCGCAGTCCTTCGGTACTGACCTCGACACGCGTGACCAGTGCAACACGTTGACCCCCTGCGGCCCGACTCGATCCGTCGCCGACCGACGGTTGAAGGTCGGAGCGTCCCGCGGTGACCAACCATGACCGTGTGGACGATCGCAGCGTTCGTTGTCGGCCTCGTCAGCTTGGTCGGTGGCGCTGAACTCTTGGTGAAAGGGTCAGCGTCGATTGCCTCCAAGCTTGGCATCGCGCCGGTGATCGTGGGTCTGACGGTCGTTGCGTTCGGTACGAGCGCTCCTGAACTCGCGGTGAGCTTGGCTGCAACGGTTGGCGGTAGCGGCGATGTTGCCTTCGGCAACGTTGTCGGCAGCAACATCGCCAACGTGTTGTTGATCCTGGGCGCATCAGCGATTGTCGGCGGTTTGGCGGTGCAGCAGCGGATCGTTCGTTTCGACATTCCCGTGCTGATTGCCGTGTCGATGGTCGCCTTCGCTATGGCGCTCGACAACAAGATTGGTCGAGTTGACGGCGCCATTCTCGTGACGGGAGTCCTGGCGTACACGGCCTGGCTGATCCTCGAGGCGCGAAACGAGCGTACCGACATCGCCGCCGAGTACGCGGAGGCGGTTGACGGTATCGAAGGCAAGGCAGCCGAGCGGCCCGTATGGTTCAACGTAGCGCTCGCCGTTACCGGGCTTGGAATGTTGGTGGTTGGTTCGCAACTGCTCGTCAACTCGGCGACGACGATCGCCGAAGCGGCCGGAGTCAGCGATCTGGTGATCGGGCTGACAGTGGTGGCAATCGGAACTTCACTGCCAGAGCTGGCAACGTCGATCATGGCGGTCGTTCGCGGGGAACGCGATATCGCCGTTGGAAATGTGATCGGCTCGAACCTGTTCAACCTGATGTCCGTGCTCGGTGTGAGCTCAATCGTCTCTTCGGACGGGATCGCGGTGAGCGATACCTCGATTCGCCTCGACCTGCCGGTCATGTTTGGTGCCACCATCGTGCTGCTGCCGATCCTGTGGAATGGATTTGTGATCCAACGCTGGGATGGCATCGTCCTGGTGGGGTTCTATGCCGCTTTCGTCGCTTTTCTGGTACTCGAGGCGAGCGCGGCGTACGCCGCTGCCGTTGTCGGCCCCGCAGCCCTCATCTGTGCGCCGCTGCTTGGGATCACGTTCGCGGTGACCGGAATTCAGGGCTGGCGCCGACATCGTCAACATCTGCCGAAGGAACAACCTCAACGAAACCCCGAGGTCACCAGCCAGTAACGAGAAAGGCGGCTGGCTTTCATCCAGGCCCGGATAGCCACCCTTGGCAGGATGAAGTCAGTTGAACACCGTTTCGCCTGGGTCGCGTGCCCGCTCGCACAACGTCCAACCCCCATCCCACGATCCACCTATGCCGTTGAAAGTGACCATGACCGAAACGAAGCAACCTGACCGCCGTCTGATGATTCAGAGTCGCCTCGGCGAGACACTGCCCTACTCGCGTGGGATTATGGCGACGAGTTTGCTCGCGACTGGTATCGAAATCGAGGAGGCGCACCGGCTTGCCTCAACGATTCAAGCTCGACTCCTCGCTATGGATAAGAACGAGGTAACAGCAGACGAACTGGTGCAAGTGGCACGCCGAACACTTGACGACGAGGCACTCGACCCTCGTACGGCGGTTCGCTGGTTGGCTTGGCGCAACGCCAAGCGTTCCGGAAGCCCAATCATCATTGTTCTTGGGGGCGCCCCCGGCGTAGGAAAGAGCACGTTGGCAACACGGCTTGCTGCCCGGCTCGACATCACCCGTGTGACCACCACCGATGCCATCCGCGAAGTGTTGCGGCTCGTCGTGCCGGCGACCATGCTCCCCGAACTGCACCGCTCGTCGTTCGAACTCATCGAAGACTCGACCACAACGGGTTTCGTAGACTTTGACCGCCAGTGTTCTGCGGTCGGCCATGCTGCGGCCACAGTCGCTGCTCGGCTCGCCACGGAGAACCGGCCGATGATTCTCGAAGGTGTGCACCTGGTCCCGGGGGAGGTGACCCGGCAACTCGCGGACCATGCGGCGGCACCGATTGTTGTCGAGCGGCTGGTGGTCGTGGAGGACATCGACCGACACAGACTCCACTTGGATCGACGCGCCGGAACGGAACCTCATCGAGGCGGTCAGCGACACATCGATCGAATCGAAGCGATCAGGAGCATCCAACGGCACCTGGCCCGTTCATCGGCGGACGAACAAATCGCAAAGATCGACAGTCATGTTGAGACAGACATTACGCAGAGCATCGTCGACGAGATCGCCTCGCGTCTAAGCCCCGAGGACTCATGACTTTCAACCAACAGCAATCATTGGCTGGCGTTGAGATTCTGATCCTCGACGTCCACGGCGTCCTCTTCAACAAGCCGCTCGCTGGGTTTCTTCGTGATCTCGGCGAACGCACCGGAGAAGGCGGAACGCAGCTTCTCGACCGTTGGCAACGAGAGGTTCGCACGCCGTTCTGGATCGGCGAACTCGATGAAGCGGCCATGTGGAAAACGCTGGCACCATATGAGTCGCCGGTGGCTCTGCGAGACGACTTCGAGGCCCGCTTCGAACGTGGGCCGCTGTGGGGGCTGGCCACCACCTTCGAACGAGATGTCTGGCTGCTGTCCAATCACCGCAGCGACTGGCTCCACGAACGCCTCGCAAGATTCGACATAGCCGACAGGTTTGACCGGATCATGGTCTCTGACGAAATGGCCGCTGCGAAGCCTGATCCCGCCGCTTTCCGCATCGTGGCCGAAGTTAGCCAATCACGGCAAGTGCTCTTCCTCGACGACCAACTCCACAACGTGCAAGCAGCCGACCGGCGCGGTATTCCAGCGGCCCTCGTCACGGGCGAGGGATCTTTTAGAACGCTGCCGAAGCCTTGATCGGGGGGCAGGACATTGGGTGAGTTATGGATCCAGATTGGCCTGGTGGTCGTGCTGGTGATCATCAACGCAGCCTTCGCCGGGACGGAAATGGCGCTGGTGTCGCTGCGAGAGGGCCAGCTGCAACGCTTAGAGCGGCGATCGGGCGCTGGCGCGGTATTGGCAGGCTTGGCGCGCCAACCGAATCAGTTCCTGGCGACGATCCAGATCGGCATCACACTGGCCGGGTTCCTAGCGTCCGCAGCGGCGGCGGTGTCGTTGGCCGAACCCTTGGAGGAACCGTTAGGGTTTCTCGGCGGGGCAGCCGGGCCGGCATCGGTGATTGTTGTGACGCTCGGGCTTGCCTACGTGACCTTGGTGTTCGGCGAGCTCGCCCCGAAGCGGGTGGCTATGCAGAAGCCGGAGCGGTGGGGTCTCGTGATGGCCCGACCGTTGGCCTTGTTGTCGAAGCTGACCCGACCGGTCGTATGGATGTTGTCGCATACGACCGACATGGCCGTGCGGGTGATGGGCGGCGATCCGGATATGCAGCGCGAAGAGGTCACTGAGGAGGAGCTACGCGACATGGTCTCGGTCCAGGCCACGTTCACGCCTGAGCAACGCCAAATTATCGACGGCGCATTCGAGATCGCAGAACGCACACTCGACAAGATCTTGGTCCCGCGACGCGATGTGTTCGTCATTGATGCTCAGTGGTCGTGCGTTGACGCACTCATGAGGCTCGCCGAGTCCGGTCATAGTCGTGCCCCAGTCGCCGATGGCGCAACCCTCGATCACGTCACTGGTGTTGTGCACCTTCGCCAGCTACTTGGCACCGACGAAGCCTTGGTGTCGAGCGTCGCCGTGGAGATCCCGGTGTTCCCCGACTCAGCGAAGGCCCTGGTGGTGTTGCGGGAGATGCAGAGCAGCCGGACACAGATGGCACTAGTGGTCGATGAACATGCCGGTGCAGCAGGAATCGTTACCGTCGAGGATCTTGTCGAGGAGCTGGTCGGCGAGATCTACGACGAAACTGACCCTGATCTCGCCACGGTCGTCTACGAGGCCGATGGCACCATCGTGCTCCCGGGCCGGTTTCCGATTCACGACCTTGCTGACATTGGTGTCAAGCTGCCAGAGGGCGACTACGCCACAGTGGCGGGACTATTGCTCGAGCTACTTGGCCACATCCCTGTTAGCGGCGACCACACAACGATCGACGGCTGGCAGCTCGAAGTACGTGCCATGAGCGGGAGCGCCGTCGCCGAGATCTCTCTGACACCGGTAGTTGACCGGGAGTTGTCATCGGAGATGACGGGCGATCGCGCCTACTACAATGGGAGCGTGAATGAACCCGATGCAACACCGACCCATGATGACGGGCAAAGTGAGCCTGAGGGTGAAGCAGCGGAGTCGGAACGGCTGCTCGCTCTGTATGACCTGAACGGCGATGGGAAGGTCTCGGTAGTCGAGAGTTTGCGAGCCACGCTCGGTCTCGTCGACGCTCGAATGCAAACGTTAGCGAAGAGAGGCGGTCTTGTCGGCAAGCTGGCGACCGCCGCCCACCGTGTTCTCGACCGCTTCGACAATGACGGTAATCCATCGAGCCCCGCCGACTAGGAATCGTTGACGTCGGGCAGGCGGGTTAACGGGTTTGCCTATCGCTGACGGCTCGTTCCTCGGCTATGCGAGGTCGTCATAGAGCAGGTTGCAGGCGTCGTCTGCGATGCCTTGGCCGGCTTCGCCATAGAGGTTGCGGGCGATCTGGACACCGGCTTCTTCAAGCTCGGCAACGTCGTCGTTATACGAGGCCGTCGCGGCGATAGGGGTGGTTGGCAAATAGTCTTTGACCCGGCGGACTGCTTCGAGGTTTGCGGCGTGGTCGTTCATTGCGAGGACGATGAGGTCGATGGATTCGTCGAGTTGTAGCCGGCTCCAGAACTCGCCGTCGAGCGCGTCGCCGCGGATGACGTCTCGACCGGCGGCGGCGTTTGCGGCGACGCCTTGCTCGTCCCTTTCGACGCCGAGCACGACATTGCCTCGGCGGATGACAAGTTCGTCATACGCGCCAGCGCCGATACGGCCCATCCCGAAGACCATGATTTTTGCGCCTTTGGGGCTGAGGAGGTCGTCGTCGGGTTGGATGGGTGATCGCTGGAATGTGTGGAGGTGATTGGCGAAGCGGGCGTAGATGGAATAGCGGGCGGTATTCAGCGGTGCAGCCTGTGCGAACGAGAGTGCTGCCGCGACCCCGATGGCGGAAGTCCATTCAGCGTCGATCAATTCGCGCTCCACGCCGATCACCGCCACGATGAGACCGAATTCGCTGTAAGTCGCGAGGGTGACGGACGTGTGCCAGGCAGTTCGAACTCGGTAGCGAAAACGAGCGATCAGCCACAAGAAGCCGAACGCTTTGAGTGGCAGCACAACAAGCACAAGGATGGCGACCCCGATGGCGGCCAGGCTTGGGGTCCCAGCGAGTCCAATCGATAAGAAGAATCCGATGAGGAGGATGTCCTTGAAGCCAAGAAGTGTTGTTGCCAGCTCGGGCGCTCGAGGGTGGTTGGCGAGGGTGAGCCCGACGAGGAGTGCTCCTAGGTCTGGTTTCAGGCCAACCTGGGATAACGACTCCGCGCCGATTCCGACGGCGAGCGCCAGCCCGAAGAGAAGAAGCAGTTCGCCATGCCCAGCTCGGTCGAGCAGCCACCCGTACAGAGGACGGGCCGCGAGGACTCCGATGGCGACGGGAACGGCCCAAATGGACGGGGGCTTGTCGACTGCGAGCGTCAGGAACATGACGGCGAAGATGTCTTGTATCACGAGAACTCCGATCGCCAGCTTGCCTTGTAATGAGGCGCCCTCGCCGCGTTGATCGAGGGCCTTGACGGCGAACACCGTGCTCGAGAACGAGAACGCGAACCCGACGAGTGCTGCCTGGGTCATTGAGAGTTCCGATGCGAGCGGCAAGCCAAGCGCTCCGATGCCCAGGAGGAACCCGCCGATCACGGCGGTCGACAGCGCCGCGTGGACGCTGGCGCCGGCCCACACCGCCGGTTGGCCCAGTGTCTTCAGTTTGAGTTTGAGACCGATACCGAACAACAGCAGGAGTACGCCCACGTCAGCGATGAGTTCGATCTCGTTGGTGACCTCATAGCCGAAGGCGTGCAGCACGAAGCCCGCGGCGAGGTAGCCAACCAGTGGGGGAAGTTTGACAGTGTTGGCAGCGAAGCCGAAACCAAACGCAACGAGAATGAGCGCTAGGTCCACGGCTACCTCTTCACCGAACGGCCCGGAGGTGGTCGCTGATTGCGCTTGGCCGCTACGTGGTCATCGGTGACTAGATGGTTACCGCTGTCACCGGGAAGGAGCAGGGGATTGTCGGTCAACAGAGTTCGCTCCAACGTTGGCGGGCTGCGACGTGGCGCTCATAGGTCAGTTGCTCGGTGATGAGTCGCGGTCGGATCTGTCCGTCGCGTTCAAGGTGGCCGAGAACAGCTGCGAACTCTGTCCATGGCGACTCGATACGTGTTGGTCCGTCGCGAAGAGCTTCCAGGACGGCGATCTCTTCAGCCCAGAGACCGAGGAACCGTCTCTCGATTGAGCGGCTCACAAACCGAATGCCAGCGGGTGGGGTGGGTACTCGCCCGGCGACGGCGATCGTCTCGACAGCGGGGACCTGCGTCGTCAGCCCCAGAAACGCGGCAGCGGACACCCCGGCCGGCCCGGCGCCCGCACCAGCGACCGCCATGCCAACCTCAAAGGCCCGAGGCAGTGGCATCCCGACCGGCGTACGCGGCCCCTTCCAGTACAAGCCCCTTCGTACCCGCGCAACGTGGCCCTTGGCGACAAGACGAGATAGCTCGCATTCGACGGCGCGGCGAGAACCGGGCAGATCGGTGGGCTCGATGAAGGAACGCAGTGGCGCTCCCTCAACCCGTTCGCGAACAAGCTCGGCAGTACTCATGAGTGCTAACTGTAACGAATACCTCTCAAAGTGTCTAGCGCGAGAAAGCAAACAGAGTCTATCGAAAGACGCCACGAAGGCCCGCTTACCAGGCGTTTCGCGTCATGCAGCCACCAAATCGACGCTCCAAGGCGCGCGTGTACTTTGGGTTAAACTCGCCCCTCCGACACGTACAGAACTCCACACCTTCTCTGAGGGTGCGGAGGAGAGCTTGGCTCGGCGGCCCTCGTGTTCGTAGATGATTGTCAGTCCTGTAGCTCCGTACACCCGGCGACGTTCGTCGGTATCGGCGTCGTCGAGGATGGCCACGATGCCCGACTGTCCATACTGCCGCTGGTGTGCTCCGCTGTAGCCGGATCTGAGACGATGACGTAGTACTTGCGCAGTGTCTGAGTAATCTCCCAGGTCAGTCGCGTGCCTTTTTCGACGAAGAAGGTGTCGCCGGTGGTGAATGTTACCGAGCTGTCGGCATCGTGATCGGTGATGGTGACGGACCCCGCCAGGACCGTCATGAGTTCGTGCACGGGGTACGAGTCGATCTCCAGGATGGACGGCGCGCATTCCCAGACGCCGGTGAGTAGCTGGCCGTTGTCGGTGGCGAAGTAGGTGTGGTCGCGCTCCGTGTGGTCGTCGGTCGTGAAGGCCGTCGGGGGCGTTTCGTCCGAGGGTTGCCAAGTGTCGGGCTCGGTCTCGAATCTGGTGATGCCGGTCATGGTCGGTTCTCCTTGGTTGTCAGATGGCGAGGTCGGCGGGGTGGCCGAGGATCCGGCGAGCCTCGCGGATGCCGGAGCCCATGGCCCCTTCGACAAAGCCTGCGTGGCGGCGGTACGTCGCCTCGCCGGCGAACAGCACCCGACCGGCGATCGGTTCGGCGAGTGCTTCGTAGTCCTCCGCAGTGACGCCGACAGTGGGGGTCGAGTAGCTGCAGCGCGAGAACGGATCGGTTCCCCACTGTGTGAGGTGAACTGCGCTCGGTGCTCGGTAGCCGTCGGGGAAGATCTCCTGCAAGACCTCGCAGCCCCGGTCGATGAAGCGTTGCGGCATCTCGGCCATGGCGTCGAGTTGGTCGCCGGTCAGGAACGCCACGAGCATCGGGCACCCTGCGGAATCGGTGGTGTCGACGAAGGCCGGGAAGTCACCGAGGGTCTCCGATACGTAGAACACGGATCTCGGTGACCCGGGGTTGCGGCGCCAGAACGGCTCGTCGAAGGTGAAGATCAACTTCTCCACGACTCCGGCACCGACGGCGTTGATCGCTTGTCGCTTCGGGGACGGCAACAGTGGGTCGAAGTCGATAGTGCCGGCCTGCAGGACGCCGATGGGTGCGGTGACGATCACGTGGGACCCGTGGTGCGTGCCGTCGGAGGTTTCTACGGTGACGCCGTCGTCGTCGTAGCGGATCGCTTCGACCGGCGTGCCGAGTCGGATGTCGAGCCCGTCGGCGAGCTTGGTGGTCAGCGTTCGGTAGCCGCCGTGGATCACGTAGTCGGCGCCGCCGTCGTCGGGGTTCAGCGCCAGGGCGTTGGGGGAGAGGTATTCCGACTCCTTCGCGGCGATCATGTCGACGATCGTGCGGACCAGGGCCCGGTAGTAGCGACGGTTCGTCGCTCCCCGAACCTTCGAGATCTCGCCGTCGAGCCGCTGGGCCAACGTCGCATCTGGGTGCGCAGCGTCGATGCTCTCGTTGCTGTATCGGCGGATGAGCATCGCTACCCGGCCGAGCGCGTAGAGGATGCGGGCCGAAGCGACTCGGCGTCCCGATCTCTGGTCGTGGGTCAAGAGGTGGCGGGGGTGGAGGAGATCGTCCCGCTCGATGTTGAGGCCCGCCTCGATGGCGAGGTGGTACAGGGGGTTCGCCGGCGCCCCGTGGATCCAGTTGCCGCCTTCGTCTGCGACCCCGTCACCCACTTCGATGGTGTTGAGTCGACCGCCGATGCGGTCGCGGCCTTCGATGACGATGACCTCTCGTCCGGCGTGGTGCAACACGCGTGCTGCCGACAGGCCCGCGGCGCCGGCACCGATCACGATCACGGTGCCTGGAGCGCTAGCGGCGACTCCGCCGGCGGGCATGCCGTTGAAGAAGGGTCGTCGGTTGGCGTTTCTTCGTCCGAGCATCGGTTAGGTCCTTTCGGTCGGTGTGGGTCCGTATCGCCGGCCGATGAGATCGAAGATCACTTCGCCGGCAGTGTCCTGGTGGTGCTGCCAGCGTCGTCCCGGCCCGACGAACAGGGTCAGTCCGTCGACCATCGACATGATCACAAGCGCCTCGGCCATCGGGTGCTCCACATCGAGTCCGCTCAGCACGTCGACGAGTTCGCCCAGGTACTCGTCGTAGAGATCGTCCATGAGCTCTTCAATGGCCGGCTCGACCAGCGACAGCGCCCAGAGCTGCGGGAACAACCGGTCGGCGTCGAGGCCTCGTCCGGGAGTGTCCTCGACCAGGAACCGTACGAGGTCGGCGACACCGGGTTGCTCCGGAAGCAGCGCTCGAAACTCGGCGAAGCCGGCGCGGTAGGTCTCGGTCACGTAGGCGGCGAGACCCCGTAACAGATGGTCACTCGTGGCGAAGTGGTACTGCAGGGCGCCGAGCTTCATACCGCTGGCCCGAGCCACCGCCCGCATCGTGAGGGCGTCGTAGCCTAGGGTCGCCACCAGCTCCGTCGCCTCACGGAGGATCTCTCGTTGCCGGTCCGACAACGGACCACCTGGTCGCCAGCCTGTCATGTGACATGTATAGCATGTCACATGACAGGTGTTCGACTCGGTCGACCCGAGTAGGCAAGCCTCTCAGGGGAATGTCCGCTGCCGGGCGTGCCCGGTGTCGGTTCCGCCACCCCTATTGCGGTGACTGTTCGTCAGTCCCGCTTGATGCGGTTCGTCGAACACCGACAGCTCAAGCGGGCTTACCTCATCTCGGTCTAGCTAGCTGGAGCCAGCTACTCGCTTGGCGTGGAGTTGGGGTACGTGACGCCCCTCCGACACACACCGCAAGAACATGAGGTGCCTCGGCACCAACCGCCACGTTCTTTGAGTCCGTGTGGTAGGTGGGACTCACGCCGGGCTCGTCGTAGACGGCGCGTCGATCGGCACGGTACGCGACGGCGAGAACGCTTGCGAGGTTTCGGAGCGGTTGGCGGGTACTTGGTGAGCTTGGCCTCGCACTCCTTGAGCTTGGAGATGAACGCTCGCTCGATCTCGGGGTTCTCGTCAGTTTCGAACTCGCTGGCGGACATCAGGGCGTCGCAGGTCTCGTCGATGTTCTCCTCGTCAGAGAGTTGGCCGAGCCAGCCGTCGAGTCCCTCTTCCGGCACGAATCGTTGCGGTTTGTGACGCCTACGACGCAACGGGCTATACGCGGCACTACCGCTAGGGCATGGACACAAACCTCGCGATAGCGGTGTTGAGAGAACCCTCCGGCGCACAATATGTCGGGACCATTGTTGAGGCTCTGAGCGCAGTGCTGGTACAAGGCAGGCTCAGCTCGCATGACCGTTTACACGGCGTCGCGCGAACCGGGTGCGACTGCCTGCCGCAACCGCTCGATGCGTCCGGGCTCGAACCGTCAGACCTTGTCAGCGTTCCGATCTCGTACCGGCCGCATGCGCACGGTGGCAAATCGACATTCGTTGCAGTCCTGATTGCGAGCGTGGGCTTGGGTTGAGAGACTGCAATTCGTGCGAGTGAGCTTTGGTGATTGCATCTTTGATGATCGGACGATGGAACTACATCGAAGCGGGCAGCCAGTCGCCATGGAACCGCAGGTCTTTGCAGTCTTGCGGTATCTCCTGGCGAATTGGGACAGAGTGATTCCAAAGGAGGAGCTGCTTGAGCAGGTTTGGGGGGACCAGTTCGTGTCAGAGTCCGCACTCACGACGCGGATAAAGCAGGCCCGCAAAGCGGTTGGAGACGATGGCAAAGCCCAGGCCGTCATCAAGACGGCTCATGGCCAGGGCTATCGCTTCATCGCCGAAATCAAAGAAGCGGCGGACGAAGAGCGCCGCTCGCCCGATCGCACGACCGACAGGACGACTCGGCAAGCGATCGTCGCACCCGGCGAGATCTACGGCCGCGCCGAAGACTTGGAACAAGTCCGCGACATGGCAAAGGATCGGCGGCTTGTTACGCTGCTCGGGCCTGGTGGCGTCGGCAAGACCCACTTGCTTCGGCATAGCGGGGCGGCCATGCAGGACAGCTACGTCCATGGCTGCACCTTGGTCGAACTGGCGCCGGTGAAGACACCGGGCGGACTTGGGCCGGCGCTACTGGAGGCGCTCGGAGCAAACGAGAACGTCGGCATGACGGCTACTGAATCAGCAGCTCGATTCCTCACCGGTCGAGAAGTTCTTCTGTTGATCGACAACGCCGAACACCTCATCTCTGCGGTGGCTGAACTCTGCCACACCGTGTTGAGCCGGTGTCCGCAGGTCACGATGCTTGTCTCGTCGAGGCTTCGATTGCAGATCGCCGAGGAGACACTCTTTGCAGTTGGACCTCTCGCCTTGGTCGACGCGGTTGAAATGTTCGTCGAACGGGCCAACAGCCCAAGTGTCACTGCTGCTCGCCCCGATATCCATGCGATTTGTAAACGGCTCGACGGGGTACCGCTCGCCCTGGAACTGATCGCCGCCCGCTCTCGTCTGCTCTCGGTTGGCGATCTCAGCAGCGGACTTCGTCACCATCTGTCGTCCACCGGCCCAACCGATGCGGACCGACATTCCAGCGTCGAGGCAGCGTTGGGATGGTCCTTGGACAGTCTCTCCGATGGCGATCGAGCGGTTTTGGCCGACCTCACCGTTTTCGCCGGGGCATTCGACATCAACGCTGCCGGGGCCGTCTGCGGCCGCAATGTAACCGACGCTATCGTCAGCCTCTGCGAGCACTCTCTCGTCACGGCGACACCGTCGGAGGCCACCAGTCGGTTTCAGCTGCTAGAACCGGTGCGGATGTTTGCTTCCGGCACGGGCGTTGACCTGCGTCGGGCGCGGGCCGCGCATGCAGCGCACTACATCGCTATTGCCGAACAGAACCATCAAATGATCATCGCCGGCGACATCGACGCCGGGTTTGAGGCGTTCTCCGTTGAATGGCCGAATGTTCGGGCGGCGTTCCGCGGCGCGATTTCGGCCGGCGACCTTGACGCCGCAACGTCGCTCGTCCTGTCCACCGCTCCTTTTGGGGAGCTCCGGAGTCTGTCCGAGGTGCGAGAATGGTTCGAGACGACGGTCGAGTTGGCCAAGGAACAGCAGCGCGATCCCAACCCCGAGCTGCTTGCCTGCTGCGCCAGGTTGATCGCTCATGCTGGCGAGTTGGCGAAGGCCAGCGACCTGCTGGCTGGCATGGAAGCGAGTTCGACAAGTTCGATTCTGTTGGCGCAGCTCTTTGACCATTGGTATGCGGGCCGCACCGGCGAAGCAATGGAGCTTGTTGCGGCCGGTCTGGAAGCCGAGCACGGCAGTGGCGGCTACTACGAGTTGGCATTTCTCATTTTCGATCTGTACGCCGCAGCGGCAATGGGGACACGAGCGGACGAGTCGGCCGATCGACTGGTACTCCTGGCGGTTGGGGGCGGACAGATTCAAGAGATGTACGGCCGGTTTGCCGAGTGCTCGCGGGCGTGGTGGGATCGGGAACTCCACCAGTCGGTACAACTCGCAGATGAGTCTGTGGTGCTTGCCGACCGCCTGCGTCACTCTTTCATGTCTTCGGCGTTCGCATCGTTTCGCACCATCGTCATCGCATCGCTTGACGATGCTGGCCGGGCCGTTCAGGGCGTCCGGGATGCGATGGAAAAGGGCGTTGCCAGCGGCGGTTGGTCCATCGTTGCCGCCGACCTTGCTGCGGCGGCCAAGGTCTTGAGTGATCTCGAGCAGGATCTTGTTGCTGCCCAGCTGCTTGGCGCACGCGACGCCGCTGGGTACCACGTGCCCCATTCTGAGTTCACCGCCGTCATGACCGTGACCGTCCTGGCCGAACGGCTCGGCGCCCGTCTCGAACCGGCCATCGATCAAGGCCGCCACCTCACGCTTGAGCAAGCGGCGAGGTTGGCACTCAGAAACCTTGAGGACCTCGCGCAGTAGTCCTCGTGAGCTGGAGACCGACTCCCTGGTCACCCACTCCCGTCGGAACCGGTAGACCTCACCCCGGCGCATGTATGGACTCCATGAGGGAGGCGACGGCGAGCATCCCTTGTCGGTCGGTGTTATCGGCCTTATGCCGCCCCGTGCGTGCTTCATCCGGTGATCGAGGCAGCTCGAACACGTACCTCCAAGACAGACCCGATCCTCAGCCTCGGTCAGGCGCCATCGACGCCGGTGAGCAGTGCGGGGAGGTCTCGGACGTAGGAGAGCAGCCGCACGACATCGACGTGGTCGTCGCGTTCGAGGTAGGAGCAGGCCGACGACGCAATCGTCGACGAGTGCATCGGGTTCATTTTCGCTGGACACGAAACAACCGCGTCGACACTGACCTGGGCACTCTACGAACTCTCACTCAACCCCGAACTTCGATCGGCCGTAGCCGCTGCAAGGCGCTGGTTACGATCGCACCATGCGCCAGCCGACGAGAGCGTGGAAGATCACCATAACCAAGACCGCTATGGCGACTCCCGGAGAGCTTGGTCCGGCAATTACCCCGGCTGCTCCTCCGATTGATGCAACTACACCCAGCGATAGGGCGACGACTCCCGACAGTCGACCGATGACTTGTGTCCTCATCAGGGACCAGCCGAGTGCCGCCATCGCTACGGGCACAATCGCGACGCCTGTCACCAACAGGGCATTGAACAGGATTTGTATTGTGTCCCAGGCGAGGACGATGTCGGCCTGGTCGCCAGCCGATCCTGCAGCGTCGATGTATCTGTCGGAGAGTTCGGCAGTTGTGACATGAATGAGGGCTCCTGCAGCCATCACCGACAGTCCGACCACGCCAGCAACCGGGGCCAGGGAGGGCTTGCCTGTGGCGCTTCTCGCCGACCGGCCGATGGCCACGAAGTGGACGGCCCACAGCACCAATGCAGCGAGGTAAAGCGAGTTCTCGAGAATTCGGCCGGTGGCCAGCTCGGGGTAGTCGGTGAGGCTTTGGATTTCGTCTACCGAGGGCAGATCGAAGATTGGGTAGGTCGTGAAAGCGGCGAACAGGGCCACCGCTCCGCCAATGCCGGCGAGACCGCCGCTGCGGCTGATGTCGTTGGGTTGGGCTTTCTGAATTGTTGTCGTTGTCATACCTAGACCTTGAAGGCGTGCACCAAAACGCACATCGGCCAACCAGCCACAACGAACCTGCCCGAATGGCCAGTTCAAGGTCCGCCATCCGGCCGGTTTCGTGGTAACCAACCGAGGCGAGGCGGGGGAGGGACAGATGGCGTTCATCTCTCAGGATCCCACCGAGCACCACCAGATGGTGTTTGTGTCGGGTCTTCCCGCGAGCGAGCATCAGTTTGTCATGGCCGATCACATTGCGTTCCGTACCGACACCCTCGACGACCTCCGGGCAGTCGGCGCCCGCCTCGACGAAGCCGGTATCGAGGGGGTCATTCCGATCAACCACGGCAACGCATGGTCGTTGTACTTCAACGACCCCGAGGGCTGGCCGAAGCAGGGGCGGGGGAGCGGTTGCCAGACGCCGTGCCCCTGGTCTGCGAGCCCGGAGACTGCACGATGGTGAACCGCCAGGCCCTCCACGGGTCGTTCGCCAACACCTCACCGCAGCGTCGGGTGACGGTGAACTTCGGATTCCACCGCTACACCTCGGTGATCGACCAGGTCGGCAAGCTGAGCGGCGCTGGCAACCGCTACGACGCCGACTACATCCGCCGGCGTTGCCGGACCATCCCGTTGGCCATCGATGCCCGCTCGCAGCGGTTCCCTGACGAGGTGCTCTACCGCTACCAGCCGTTCGCCGACGCCGACGACCGACCGCGCTACGACGAGCGGAACCGTCGGGGGATCCTGGACGATTACAAAGTCTACGATCTCGGCATCTGACCGGTTGAACCGGTCAGCGGTTGGCGGTGCTGGCCAGTCCCGCCAGGAGCTCCCCGGTGGCCTCGGTCGACGGCGTGTTTGGGGGCACGACGGCGGCGAAGTCGGTGACGCCGATCTCAGCGAAGGCGGCCACTCCTGCCTCGACAGCCGCTGCATCGCCGACCACGGCCACATCCGCGGGAAGGGCGGCTCCACCGCGATCGAGTGTGGCCCGGTAGGACGGGATCTGGCCATACATTTTGAAGGCCGAGTTGATCGTGTCCCGTCCGGCATCGACGTCATCGCTCAGCAGCACGGGCACCATGGCCACGAAACGTGGAGCCGGGCGACCAGCGGCCGTTGCTGCTTCGCTCATGGTGGGTATGGCAATGTCGCGGAGGTAGTCGATGCCGCCCATCCAGGTGATTGTGCCGTCGGCGAGCCGCCCGCACAGCCGCAGCATGGCCGGTCCCAGTGCCGCCACCAGTACCGGTGGTGCGGCGGCCGACCCGACGGTGACCTGGGACTTGACGTTGTACAGCTCGCCCTGATGGTCCACCGCCTCCCCGGCCAGCAGGCCATTCAGGATGGTGAGGTACTCCCGGGTGTGGGGGATGGGCTTGGAGTAGTCGAGACCGAGGCTGTTCTCGATCAAGAACCGGTGGCTGAGCCCGATGCCGAGTGCGAGCCGATTGTCGGTGGCGTCCTGGACGGTGAGGGCCTGCTCCGCCATCACCGTTGGATGGCGAGGGTAGGTGGGCACCACCGCGGTCCCCAGTTCGATCCGGGTGGTCTCGGTTCCGGCGATGGCCAGCGCCATCAACGCGTCGACCGTCCCCACCTGGGGTAGCCAGGCGGAGGCGAACCCGGACGCTTCGGCCGCCGCTGCCCGTTCGACCAGTCCGCCGGTCGCGACCTTGTCACCAGGCATCGACAGCATCGTTCCGACGCGCATGAGGAGCTCCTTCGTTGGTTCAGCCAAATTTCTCTGCCTGCGACCCTACCGCTGGGCGAATGGCTATGGCCAAGGCTGGGTGCCGCAAGGACCCCTCCCGCGCCTTCCGCCACGCCACGAACCCCGGGCGGACGTCCGCTCCGGGGTTCGTGTCGAGTATCTCTTCTTTGTGTCGGCTGGGGGAGGGTCAGCTGTTCTCGATGTTCTTGGCGTCGACGCCGCCGTTGAAGTGATTGGCGATGCCGTCGGCACTGTCGACGCCACCACCACCGTCGATGGTGACAAGCTTCTCGAAGACGTTGCCGGTGATTTCGAAGGCGTCGTTGTGGGCGCCGCCCCTCATG
>CAZSTV010000090.1:0-20227 GCA_964609665.1 uncultured Acidimicrobiaceae bacterium | reverse complement strand
GTCCAGCACCTTGCAGCCGCTGACGAGACCCTCTCTGACAAGCTCGGCCCCGGTCGTCCGAGGGTCGGAACAGACGACGCGATAGGTGAGGGGCTGATCGTTCATCAGCGCTCGGATGGCCCGGAAGTCGCCCTGGGCCGCGAGCCGACCCTTGGCCATGACCAGTACCCGGCTGCCGAAGCGCTCAACCTCGTCGAGCACGTGGCTGCTGACAAGCACGGTGACGCCGTTCTCACCCAGGTAGTGGAACAGCTGAATCATCTGACGTCGCTGCTTCGGGTCGAGGCCGTTCAGCGGTTCGTCGAGGACCATCACCGACGGGCTGTGGACCAGCGCTGCGGCGATCTTTGCTCGCTGCCGCATGCCCTTTGAGAACGCGCCGAGTGGCCGGTCGAGGTCGGGGGAGAGCTCCACCGCATCGAGCGTCCGGCGTACCGCAGCGTCGGGATTCTCGACACCGTTCAGTACTGCGGACAGGTGCACGAAGTCATACAGGCTGTCGCGTTCAAAGACGCCGTCCTGTTGAGGCACCAGGCCAATCTCGGCCCGAGCCCAGGTGTCTCGTCGCGGGTTGCCACCGGCAACGGTGACCGAACCGGTCGACGGCGCTGTCAGTCCGCACAGGACCCGGAGCAACGTTGACTTGCCTGCACCGTTCGGACCGAGCAGGGCGGTGACGCCGGGCTCAACGCTGAATGTCACGTCTGACACCGCCACCAGCGACCCGAACGACTTTGAGACGTTGTCGATGATCACGGTGGCGTTTGGCGAGATAGCGGGTCGGGGCGGGGGAGGGGGAGACCCGGCCGACCGGCCGATCGGTTCCGGCCCGGAGGTGGGGCCGGCCGGAGGAATTGTCGGTGGAGCTGATGGTGGATTCGTACTTTGTGGATTGACAGTCATCGGCGCACCAGCATCCTTCGGTAGCGGTCCCACACCCAACCGGAGCACACGGCGATGATGCCGATCGCTGCAAGCCACATGAGCGTGGTTGAGACATCACGTGGGGCCCAGTCGCCCTCTTCGCCGTGGATGCGGAACGCCAGTTCAAACGGGAGGGCCAACAGGTCACCGAGGTGGATCAACTCCGAGAGGCCACCTCCCTCGATCAGCGTGTTGGTCACTGCACTCGAACCGATGAGAAGGCCGAGGGTGGTGGCGGTTGCGGCGCCCTTTCGGTCGGTAGTCGAACTTACGGCCATGGAGATCGCGGCGAAGTACGCACTCATCAACCCACCGGCCGCAATGATCTTGAACCCGAGGCCGATGCCTTCGCCCCAGGTGGCCGGTCCGGCCTCCTCAAGGGAAAGAGCGATGAGCAACAGCAGCGGTGGGCCGATGGTGACGATGGCAAGGATTGATGTGATGGCGATGGTCTTGCCAAGCAGGTACGACGTTCTGTCGAGCGGCGATGCCAGGTAAACGCCGAGCATCCCGGTCCGTCGGTCGGTGCAAAGCAGCTCGGGAGCGACGAAGGCGGTGAACAGGAACAGCGCTGCGCTGACAAAGCCGTAGTACTCGGCGTAGCTGGGGAGGAAACCGTCCTCGAGGTCACCGGGGAGCAGCGCTGCCACGCCGATGAAGACGATGGCAGGGACAAAGGAGAACCCGATGACCGCAATGGGCATGATCTTGTGTCGGGCGGAGCGACCGAGGCCAAGCACCGCACGGATGCTGTGAACGACGAGGGTGCGGACGGCGCCGGGAACCCCGGTGCGTTCACCCTCGTAACGACGGTAGCCACGCTCATATATTTGGGCGTCTTGAGCAGCGATGTCGCTCATGCGGTGGTCTCCAAGAACACGTCCTCCAGGGACAGTCGTCTTCTGGCCAGTCGTGTAATGCCGGCCTGGTTGATGGCGCAGACATCACGAGCGATGTCGAACACCGTGTCGTTCTCACCGGACACCACAAGGGTGCGTCCGTCCACGTGGACCGCCACCCCGGCCTGTTGGAGGCCGGTGACCACCTGGTGCACGGTGTGGTCGTCGTCCAGCTCAATCACAATGTCGGATCCGGTACCCCGAAGCTGTTCCAGCGAACCGGAGGCAAGTACTCGACCTTCGCCGATGATGACGGCGCCGTCGCAGATCTGTTGGACTTCGTCCAACAGGTGGGAGCTGAGCACGAAGTCAATGTTGTAGTCGATGGCAATCTTGCGAATCAGCGCCAACATGTCGTCGCGCTGCATCGGGTCGAGGCCGTCCGTCGGTTCGTCGAGCAGGACAAGGCTTGGGTCGTGGGCGATGGCTTGGGCCAGCTTGACCCGCTGGCGCTGCCCGGTGCTCATCGTGCCGAGGGGGCGGAAGCGTTCTTCACCGAGGCCGACCAACCAGAGCGCATCGCTGGCTCTGGTGACGGCCTCGGTCTTGGGGAGACCATGCAACTCAGCGACGTGGCGCACGAAGTCCGACGCCCGAACGTCGGGCGGGAGGGTGTGATGTTCGGGGGCGTAGCCAAGGCGAGCTCGCACTTCGGCCCCGGCAATGTAGGGATCGATGCCGAGGACACGAAGGGTGCCGCCGTCCGTCGGATGAAGGCCAAGCATCATGCCCAGCAGCGTGGTTTTGCCGGTGCCGTTGGCGCCGAGCAAACCGGTGATGCCGGACTGGATGCGAAAACTCGCCCCCGAAAGGGCGGTGTAGGACCCGTAGTGCTTGACGAGCGAGTCAGCCTCGACCAGGTTTCCAATAGTCATTGCAGCCATCATGGCGCACCGTGGCCGAAAGTGGCATCAGGATCTACCCTGAGTCGACCCCGAGAACCCCTGGGATCCGATTCGCTCCTAGTGGGAGATGGTGGCGGCCAGCACGGCGCCCAATTCCCAACACCGGTCCAGGTCGTCGCCTGTCGGTGCACCGGTCACCACCACGGGGTCGGCCACCTGACGCCAACCGAGGCCGGCCGTGATCTTCTCGGTCGCCAGCAGCGCGCCGGTGCAGTCATCGTTGCCGTGCAGATACACCCCGAACGGCCGCCTGGTCGTCTCGGTCAGGCAGGGATAGTAGATGGTGTCGAAGAAGTGTTTGAGGGCACCGGCCAGGTAGCCGAGGTTGGCCGGGCATCCCAGGATGTAGCCGTCGGCAGCCAGAGCATCCGCTGCCGTTGCCGACAGCGCCGCCCGAGAGCTGACCGTGACACCGTCGATGTCGGGCTGGCTCGCACCCTCGATCACCTTTTCGTACATGGTGTGCAAGGCGGGCGACGGGGTGTGATGCACCACGAGCAGGTCGGCCATCGGGTGGCTCAGCCCTGCGCTGAGGTGACCAGAATGTCTCGGACAGCCCGGGGATCCTCCGCCATCATCATGTGGCCGACGTCGTTGAGTTCGGTGACGGTCAGCCGGTCCTGATTCATCTCGGCGGTGAGCTTCGCTGCGGCCTTTGGCGGCGTCATCTTGTCGCCGCGGCCCACCACAACGTGGACCGGGCAGGTAACCGCCGCGGCGGCCTCTGACGCGCCGCTGTACTCGGCGCAGGCGGTGAAGTCCACTGTGAGCGCACCCGGTTCACTTGTCTCCACCAGTGCCCGAGCTCCTCCGAGCATCCAGAGCCCGGGAGTTGGGTTGAGGCCGACGTGGGCCGGCTTGGCGTGGCTCCACGACGCCATCAACGCTGCCGCCTTCGAGAGCTCGTTTGCCGACGCGTCGATCAGCGCAGGGTGGACCGGCATGGCGTTGGCGGTCCCGAGCAGCACCAGTGACGTCACCGCATCCGGGTGACGTTGCGCCATTTCAAGGCCGATGAACGTTCCCATCGAGTGACCGACAACGTGGGCCGGGGTGAGTTCGGCCGCAGCCATGAAACGTATGACCCAGTCGGCCATGTCGGCAATGGTGGTCAGCGGCTCGCCCTCGCTGCGGCCATGGCCTGGCAGATCCACAGCGACGACCCGAAACCCTCGGTGGGCCAGGAAACGGGTTTGCTGCTGCCAAACGGTGCCGTCCATGCCGGCACCGTGAATCAGAATCATTGCGGGGTCATCGCCTGAGATGGCAACGCCGCCGGTGGCACCGTGGGCGGGGAGACCGTCAACCTCAACGTTCATCGCTGGCTCGCTTTCAGTGCTCGTTCGAGATCTTCGATGATGTCGGCCGGGTCTTCAAGGCCGACCGACAGCCGGATCAGGTCTTCGCCGATGCCAGCTGCTTCCAGGTCGGGTCCGCTCATCTGCTGGTGCGTGGTGCTCGCCGGGTGGATGACAAGGGTCTTTGCGTCACCGACGTTTGCAAGGTGCGACGAGAGTTGGACCGCCTCGATGAACTTGCGGCCAGCGTCACGCCCACCCTGGACACCGAAACTGAGAATCGCACCGGCCCCCTTCGGGTAGAGCCGCTTTGCCAGCTCATGATCGGGGTGGCTCGGGACCCGGGGGTGGCGAACCCAACCCACCGCGTCGTTGTTCGACAACATGTCCAGCACAACGTCGGTGTTCTCGACGTGGCGTGCCATCCGCAGCGGCAGCGTCTCGACGCCCTGCAGAATTTGGAATGCGTTCATGGGGCTCATACAGGCACCAAAGTCCCTGAGCCCTTCTGACCTGGCCCGCATGCCGAGCGCCGCGGGGCCGAACTCCTCGCTGAACGTCAGGCCGTGGTAGCCGGCGTACGGCTCGGTCAGCGTCGGGTGCTTGCCGGACGCTTCCCAGTCGAAGCGGCCGCCGTCGACGATCACTCCGCCCAGGGCCACGCCGTGGCCGCCGAGGAACTTGGTGACCGAATGCATGACGATGTCTGCGCCGTGCTCGATCGGTTGCATCAGGTACGGGGTGGAGAAGGTGGAGTCAACCATGAGCGGGAGGCCGTTGGCATGGGCAACGTCGGCCACCGCTGCGATGTCGAGCACCTCGATCCCCGGGTTGCCGAGCGTCTCGGCGAACACCACTTTGGTGTTGTCCTGAATGGCAGCGTCGAACGCCGCGGGATCTCGGGGGTCGACGAAGGTGGTGGTGATACCGAATCGGGGCAGCGTCAGGTTCATCATGTTGTGGGAGCCGCCGTAGATGTTCTTCGACGCAACGATGTGATCCCCGGCGCTCAGCAGCGCGGAGACCGCAAGGTGCAGCGCTGCCTGTCCGCTTGCCGTACACACGGCGCCAACCCCGCCTTCGAGAGCGGCCAGCCGTTCTTCGAGGACGGCGACCGTTGGGTTGGAGATCCGGCTGTAGATGTGGCCTGGCACCTCCAAATTGAAGAGCGCTGCCGCCTCGTCGGTGTCCGGGAACGAATACGAGGACGTGTAGTAGATCGGCACTGCCCGCGCCCCGGTGGTGGGGTCCGGTCGTTGGCCGGCGTGCAGGCTCAGCGTGTCGAAACGCAGAAAGTCGGGTTCAACCATCGGCCCAGCATAGGGTCCGGACCGCTGCGACTTCGAAGCGTCGTTGGCGGTTGCTTATCGGGCGCAGCTTGGCACGGGAATCCAGGTCATTGTGCCGTCTGCAGTCAACGAGAGATACTCGACCGAAACCCACTGGTTCGCCGTGGTCGTCTCGTCGTAAATGACCCCCCACCCGTCGGTCTGGCTCGGGGAGGGGGCTTGGCGCGACACCGTCGTGGCGGCACCATCCAGAGCGATCCAGCCGTGGGCCTGATGGGTGAGCCCGCTCACCGAACGAAGTGAGACATCGATGTCGGCCAACACCTGGGCACTGGAGCTCAGGAAACGCACCGCCTCCGGTGGGGAGAAATCTGTTTCGGCCGCCGCCGCAGCCTCGTAGAACAGGATCGCAGTCATTCCGCTTCCGAGTTCCGTGCGCTGACAGCCGGTGACGGCGATCGACGGTCGGATGACCTCGTCCTGGGGTGGCGTGGCCGGTTCGGTCACGGTGGTCGCTGGCAACGTTGTCGTCGGAGCGGGCGCAACTGTTGTCGCCGGGGCCGATGTTGCCGGCGGCTCGGGCGCTGCCGGCGAATCTGACGTCGTTGGTGGCAGCGAGGTTGCTGGCTGGTCCGAAGCTGGCAGCGGTTCCGATGTTGGCGGTGCAGCATCGGTAGCGGCAGGGGCCGTCTGTGCTTGCCCCGGCTCGACCGCGTCGGTCTGCAGCGCGGCCGATGATTCCGGAACCATCGTGGTTGAGTTCACGCCCTGCACCGGATCGCTGTCGATCTGCGGGGTTGCCGGCGCATTGAGTAGGAACGAGTCCTCGCTGGTCAGGCGGTACCAACCGAATGCGGCGAGGAGCACGAGCGCAACGAACACCGACGCCAGGGCGAACCGACGAAGACTCTTGACCGCTCGGTGCTGGAGTTGGTGAACGGCGTTCGGTGTTTTTCCGAGTTCCTGCCCGATCTCCTCGGCGGTCATGTCATCGACGAACCTGCCGGTTATCACCCGCCGCTGTTCGGACGGGAGCTCCTCGACAAGGTCGTTCAGCCAGGACTGTGTCGCCCGAGCATCGGCACCATCGTCCTCGGACATTGCTTCATCTTGGATGACCGCGACCAGCGGTACCTGCTTGCGGTGTTCGCCGATCGTGTGGTTCTTCGCCGCCCGGTACAGGTACGCCCTGAACTGGCGCTCGTTGCGGATGGGGTTTCGATTGAAGGCCCGGTAGGCATCGAACAGCGCGGCATGAGCCACGCCCTCGGGGTCGCGCGAATTTTGCCGGTAGGCGAAGTGAGTGAGCTGATGCTCGTAGTAGCGATACACCGCTTCGAACGCCGGACCATCGAGCGTTTCGGCTTGCCCGAGAATCGCACTGACCTCGTCGATCGCACTCACCGCTCGTACCTGTGCCACCGCCGCCTGCCCTCCGTAATGGTCCCGCCCCGTACGGAGCATAGGTGGACCGAAGGCGAATGCTAGGCAGAGGTTGGACAGAAAAGAAATCCAAGATTGGCCGTAAGACGGAGCCCCAATCTCGCGCTGATACCAGTCTGTGGACGGTCATACCGCTGCTCGGCCGGCGGTCGCGTTGGGCTTAAGCACCGCCGCTCACGGCCAGCGCCGGGTCGAGGCGAGCGGCCTTGGTGGCGGGATACATCCCGGCCAACATGCCGATGACGAGCGCGGCGCCAACGCCAGACAACAACGCAAGCGGTGGTAGGTCGATGACCCAGGCTTGGCGACGGGCGTAGACAACGGTGATGGCCGAGCCGAGCAGGACGCCGAGCACCCCACCGAGCCCGGAGAGCAGCGCCGCCTCCAGGACGAACTGTGACCGAATGTGGCCCCGCGTCGCGCCAAGAGCCCGGCGCAGACCGATTTCCCCTCGCCTCTCAAGTACCGAAATCACCATCACGTTTGCGATGCCGACACCTCCAACGAGTAGGGCAACACCGCCGAGCGCCAACAGCAGGTTCTGCAGGTTCTGATCGACCTCCGCCCGGGCCTCAAGCAGATCGGATGGACGAGATACCTCCACCCGTGCCGGCCGGGCTGGATTTGCCGTCGGCGCAAGCAGCGGACGGGTCTGGCCGATCAGCTCGGGGTCGATTCGGACGAAGATCGACGTCGGGTTTGGTTTGATGTTGAGTATCTCCACCGCCGCCCTATCGCCGATGAGGACGGTCCGCGAGATATCGGGGTTGAGCGGGAGCTCATCGAGAATGCCGATCACGACGAAGTTGTGTCCGCCGATGCTGACGGTCGGGCCGCCAACCAGGTCGGTGATCCCCAACCGAATTGCCGCGACGTCACCGAGGACGGCGACCGGAAGCGATCGCACGCCATCATCGAGCGGACGGCCAACGGTTGTTGTGGTGCGAAGCGTCTCGAACAGTTCGGGGGTAGCGCCCATGGCCAGGATGCCAACGAGCGAGGTGTCGTGGGCGTTGCGCCCCACTTCCAAGCCGGTGTTGATCAACGCGCTTGCCGACTCGACCGTTTCGACCCGCCGGATCATTGGTTCCGCGTCAACCGGCAGCGGCTCGACGGTGAGACCGGTGCTCGACGCTTGAACCTGGAGCAGGTTGGTTCCGAGGCTGTCGAGCTGGGCCAAGAGCGCAGCTTTCGATGAGGAGGAAATGCCGACGACGGCAACCATCGACGCGATGCCGATGGCAATGCCGAGGGCCGTCAACGCGGTGCGGCCCCGCCGACTTCGCAAACCGATCACGCTGGTCGAGACCACATCTCGGGCCCGGAGTTGAGATCGGTCGGTCATCGAATCTCTCCGTCTCGAACTTCGACATGGCGAGGCAGGCGGGCTGCCAGGTCGGGATCGTGGGTGATCACCACAATCGTCGATCCGTCGGCGTTGAGCTGCTGGAGCAAGTCGACGATCCCATCTCCGGTCGCCGTGTCCAGGTTGCCTGTCGGCTCATCGGCAAGGATGAGCGACGGCTCGGCGACGATGGCACGGGCTATGGCAACCCGCTGTCGTTGACCGCCAGACAGCTTGGTCGGTCTGGAGTGCAACCGATCACCAAGCCCGACCTTCTCCAGCGCCGTCTTGGCCATCTTCCGGCGTGTCCGGCCGTTGACCCCTCGATAGAGCAGTCCGGTGGCGACATTGTCGAGGGCGCTGAGCGTCTCGATCAGATGGAAGCTCTGAAAGACGAATCCGAGCCGTGCCGACCGCAGGCCCGAGAGCCGACGATCGCTCAACTGCGAGGTATCCGTACCCTCGATCAGCAACCGACCTTTGGTCGGCCGGTCGAGGGTGCCCATGATGTTGAGCAGCGTCGACTTTCCAGATCCCGACGGTCCGACGACGGCGACCATCTCGCCCTCCATAACCGCCATGTCAATATCGACAAGCGCCCGGACCGGAGGAGACCCGGCGTAGGTTCGGTGAACGCCATCCAACTGGAGCACGGCGGTCATAGCGGGATCACCACGTCGGTGCCCTCATCGAGCCCGTCGATGATCGCCGTCGTTCCAACAACGTCGATGAGCACGACCTCGACACGGTCCACATCACCGCCCGAAGACACCTCAACCTGCCAGCCGCCGTCTGACATGGCCAGCAACGCCCGCACCGGAATTGTGAGCACATCGGTGGCCCGGACCGCCGACCCGACAACCTCGACCGACTGGCCGAGATCATTTGGATTGACTCCATCGACCTCGATGTCAATCAGCTGACGGACGCCGCCGTCGTCGGAGCTGACCCGCGATGATCGATTGACAACGCCGGTGACCGCTGGCTCGGCCACTACATCAACGGTGGCGCCGACCGGGAAGAAGTCCCGGAGCGTCGTTGGGCCGTTCAGCTGGAGCACCGTGCCTGTGCCGGTGACCTCCACCGGTCTGAACGCCTCGCCGATGATGAACTCGCTTTGGAGTAGCACCTCGTTGGTCATGAAGACCATCTGCGATGAGTCGACGATCCCGGTTGCCGGATGGCCCACCGTGGTCTGCCACGCCTTGACGGCTCGCTGGGTCGACAGGCCAAAGAGCTCGTCGACCACCAGGCGGCCCTTGTCGTCAAAGCCCTGGTCGACCAAGAACCGCTGCAGCTGGGCAACATCTTGTCCCGTCTGGGGCCCGAGGCGAACACCGGCGATGTCGCGTTCACTACGGGCGACAAGCCGAAGTGGTCGGTAGAGCGGCGACTCGCCAACGACCAGGAACACCGGACGTCCCGCCACCTCAACCACCATGTCACCACTGGTCAGAATCGAGCCGGGAGACGGCGTCCAGGTGACGAGACCCTCGGCGTCGATTGGCAACTCGACCCGTGTCCCGAACCCGACGGCCGCCTGTGTCCTTGTCTCTTCGACAACATCTTGTCGAGTCACCGACACCAGTTCGGTGTCCACCGATGAACCGGACTCTGCAGCCGCCGGGTCCTCGACGGGTGGACTACACCCGAGGGCGACGAGGCCGAGAGCGACGACCGCAAGGATGTTGACCGATAGGCCGACTGAGCCCATTGGAGGTGAACCCGGTCGTAGTGAATCCTCTGGCGGCATCAGCCGTCCTCGCCGTACTTCTCATATAGGTCGGGAACCACCTCTTGGAGGCACTCATCTTCGGCCTCAAGGTATGCCGCCTCATCGAAGTCCTCGCCCTGGTCGTCACTGTTGAGATCGATGCCACCGTCGACGATGGTCACGATGTACCCCTTGTCGCCAAGGCACTTTTGGATGTCGGCGGATGCATCGATAAAGCGGGCCTCGTCTTCGGGGTCCATCTGCTGGCCCCCATCCAGGTCTTCGAGGATCTGCTCGCACCTCGCTTCCAGGGCGAGCGCCTCTTCCTCATTGATGTCAGCGGAACCGCTGACTTCGATGTCGATCGAGCCGCCATCGAAGCTGACCCGACCATCCAACCCACCTTCCGCCATGCAATCTCGGTACTGCTCGGCGATGCGAGACTTTTCCGCCTCGCTGAGTTCGTCGATTGCCGATGCCCCTCCCACAACGCCACAGCTGGCGAGCAACGCCGCTCCCGCCACGCCCGCTATCGCCGCTCCAGCCATGCGGACGTATCGTTTGGTCGTAACTCTCATGGCCGTGTGTCTGAATGCGCTATCCCTCATGACCCTGCTCCTGTTTCGATGTCGATGTGAACAATCGGTGTTGACAACGATGCGCTCCAGGGCTGAGAAGCTTCTGAGAGAGCCTGAGAGAGGCTTGGCCTCTCACAGATTTTCCTCAGAACTGAGTGAGAGACTGTCCTCATGCGATTGCTGGTCGTTGAAGACGAACCAAACGTTGCCTCAGCGCTCCAGGGGGGATTGACCGCCGAGGGCTTCAACGTTGATGTCGCCAATGACGGCGACACGGGGTTCTGGATGGCAACCGAGCACGACTACCGGCTCATCATTCTTGATGTGATGTTGCCCGGGCGGAATGGCTAGAGGTCTGCCGAGACCTGCGGGCAGCTCAGATCCAGAGCCCGATTCTCATGCTGACGGCCAAGGACGGCGAGTACGACCAGGCGGAGGGTCTCGACACCGGAGCCGACGACTACCTTGTGAAGCCGTTCTCGTTTGTGGTGCTGCTGGCGCACATCCGAGCGCTGCTCCGCAGGTCGACCGAAGACTCGAACATCACCGACGTTCTCGTCGCAGGGGACATGGAACTCGATCGATCAACGCGGCGCTGTCGCCGCGGCGAGAACGTGGTCGAGCTCACCAACCGCGAGTTCGACCTGCTTGAAGTGCTGGCAGCCCACCCCGGTCAGGTGTTCAGCAAGGACCATCTGCTGTCGCAGGTGTGGGGCCCAACCTTTGACGGCGGCACCAACGTTGTGGAGGTGTACATCGGTTACCTGCGCCGCAAGGTCGATCGGGGCTCGCAACGAGCTCGAATCGAAACGGTGCACGGTCACGGTTATCGGTTGGCGCCGTGAAGTCCATCCCTCTTCGGACCAGGATCACCCTGTTGGTCGTGGCGATGGCGGCGCTCACCATGCTGTTGATCGTTGTTGCAGGCGGCGTGGAATCGGTTGACGAAGACCTGGCGATTGACTCGTTGGAGTCGACAGCCGAAGCGCTCACCCAGACCGATGAACAGTTGCAGGCGTACGGAGAAGACCTTAAGCGTCGGATCGAAGACTGGGCAGAAGACGAGGAGGGCGGACGGTTTGATGACTGGCGTGAAGATCTTCCGGGTCTCCTCGTTGACGTCTTCGATGAGGAGGGCAGTTTCGCCGACCTGGTGCTGCGAGGACCCGTCGACTTCGGGCCGACGCAGCGCTGCAAGGGGTCCCGTGGCTTCGTGGAGTGCTCGATCGAGGGAGCGGGAGTACAGGGTGGGTCCTGGGCGACAGGTGCCGTCGAGCGGCGGGCCGAGGCAATGTCTGATGAGGTCCCCGTCGTCGTCCACGGATTCGAGGTGCTCGACTCGAACGGCGAGGTCCTTCTCGTCCGGTTCGAGACCGACATTTTTGCCGCCAACGAAGTTGAGATCTCAAGTGGGTTTGATGAACTCGCCATTGTCGTCTTGCCGCTCCTGCTGCTTGGGCTCGGTGTCATCACGTGGTTCTCTCTGGCTCGGGCCCTGCGTCCGGTGGAAGCCATGATCGACCAGGTCGACGGCATCGGCGCAAACAGCCTCGACCAGCGAATTCCCATTCCGCCCGCTGACGACGAACTCAAGCACCTTGCGACGACCATGAACCGCATGCTCGACCGGCTGCAACGGGCGAGCGACAGCCAGCGCCAGTTCATCTCCGATGCCTCGCACGAGCTGCGGAGCCCGATCACCGCCACCGGTGCCACGCTGGAGGTTGCCAGATCCAACCCGGACGAGGCCGACTGGGAACACGTCGCCGTCGTTGTGGAAGAAGAGAACGCCCGCCTCGCCAACCTCGTCGACGACCTGCTCATTCTTGCTCGTCTGGACGAAGAGGGCGCCGGGGGAACGAACGGGACCGTTGATCTTGAAGAAGTGTGTCTGGCCGAGGCGGAGCGACCACACCTGGTCGAGGTGGCGGTGCGGGTCATTGCGCCGGCCAGGGTCAACGGCAACCTGTCAAACCTCACCAGGGCGATTCGCAACCTGGTGGAGAACGCAGCGGCCCACGCAGAGACGCTGGTGCGACTTGAGGTTGACGGCTCGGGGGACTTGGCGCACGTGCGGGTCATCGACGACGGGCCAGGTGTGCCTCCCGAGTTTGCGGAGAAGATCTTTGAGCGTTTCGTGCGGGTCGACTCGTCGCGCTCGCGCGACGAACACGGCGGAGCCGGACTCGGGCTGGCCATCTGCCGCCGCATCGCAGAGAGCCACGGCGGCACGCTGGAGCTCGTTCAAGGGGCGGGCGAAGGCACGACGTTTGAGCTGGTCCTGCCATCTGGTTAGCGCAGTACTCGAACTAGAGCAGCACTCGAACTAGAGCAGTACTGAGGCCGCCCAGGCCGCCCACACGGTGATCATGATCAGGCCGAGCAGGAAGTCGATAGCGGCGCTGATCCCAAATCCCTTTGCGGTGCCCTTTGTCGCCGTCCAGGCATCGGCCCAGTTCCCCTTCACCAGCACTTCGACGAGGAGCACGCCAACCAGCGCCCCGACGATGACACCGATGATCGGGATGACAAAGAAACCGATGATGGCGCCAACCACACCACCGAGCTGCGCCCAGCCGGATGCCCCGGACTCCGATGCCGTCTTGCGTGGCACCACGATCCCTTTGACAATGCTGACGGCGAGCAGGACGGTCAGGATGACCATGACGGCAATCCCGGCGCCGTTGTAGCCGACGATGAAGCCGTAGATCAGCGCGGTCAGCCAGATCAGGGCCAGGCCGGGCAGTATGGGAATGACAACGCCGCACAGCCCGACCACCATGATGACCGCCGCGATGATGCTCCAACCGATATCGCTGTCCATCGTCTCCGCCTTGCCCGATCTACCCTGCGGCCATCTCGGCCAGCTTCAGAACGGTCTTCCAGTTGCGGGCGGTCGTGACCGATCCGACGGCGCGATCCAACACAGCGTTTGTCAGCTTCGACGCGCTGACCGCTTCCCGGTAGGCAACGTAGATCTCACCGGTCCGGGCCTCGACGCGGTCGCCGGGATACTTGTCACGGTCCAGGTCGGGGAGTGAGGGATCGGCAATCTCCGCCCCACAGAAATACACCAGGAGGCGTTTCGGTTCTGCCTCCACATCGGTGAACGGGTTGTTTTCGACGGTGGCAAGCAGCTGCGCCTCGGAGCGAACGACCACCGGGATGGTCAGATCAAAATCCTGGGCTATCAACGCGCTGATCTTGTCGGTATCACACGACGTTGCGCTCAGCGCCACATTGCCGCTCTGAATGTAAGTGGATACATCGTCATAGCCGGCGTTGGTCAGGCTGGCCCGCAGGTCGGCCATCGGCAGCTTGTTGTTGCCGCCGACGTTGATCCCTCGAAGTAGCACAATGTGTCTTGTCATGGCCTACCCGATCGTTCGCCCGTTGATCTCGGGCCGTGGTCTTAGCCCTCGGCCTCGAGCTTGGAACGCCATTCGGGCAAGCTCGGGGATTCGGTGCCGATGGAGGTGGAGTCACCGTGGCCGGTATGCACGACCGTGGATGCCGGAAGGCCGAACAGGCGCTTCTCGATGGACTCCAGGATGACCTCGTAGCTGCTGAACGAACGGCCGGTTGCCCCAGGACCACCGTTGAAGAGCGTGTCGCCGCTGAACAGCAGCCCGTCGCCGGGAACGTGGAAGCAGCACCCGCCGGGGGAGTGGCCCGGGGTGTGGATCACGTTCATCGTCGTCGAGCCGACCTTGATCTTGTCCTTGTGGCGAAGCTCGGTGTCGAAGCGGTGGTCGGGGTAGATCGTCTCCCAAAGCATTGCATCGTCGGGGTGGAGGAAGATCGGCGCGTCGGTCTCCTCGGAGAGTTGCACCGCCGCGTTGATGTGGTCGTTGTGGCCGTGGGTGCAGAGGATGGCGCGCAGATGCCGATCGCCGATGGCGTCAGCGATCTTGCGAGCATCGTGGGCGGCGTCGATCACCACCACTTCCCGGTCGTCGCCGAGGATCCAGACGTTGTTGTCAACGTCGAAGTCCTGACCGTCCAGGCTGAAGGTGCCCGAAGTGATGACGTGATCCAGGGAAGCTGGCATTACATCACCACGACCGATCGTAGAACTTCGCCGCGCTCCATCTTGTGGAACGCTTCCTCGACGCCTTCGATGCCGATGGTCTCCGACACGAAGCCTTCGAGGTTGAGCCTGCCCTGCAGGTACAGGTCGATCAGCATTGGGAAGTCCCTTGAAGGCAGGCAGTCGCCGTACCAGCTGGACTTGAGTGCACCGCCCCGCCCGAAGAGCTCGATGAAGGGCAGCTCCACCTTCATCTCCGGGTTTGGCACGCCGACCAGCACCACGGTGCCGGCAAGGTCGCGGGCGTAGAACGCCTGCTCGTACACCTCCGGGCGGCCGATCGCTTCGATGGTCACATCGGCGCCGTTGCCCTCGGTGTACTCCCTGATCTTCTCGACAGGATCTTCCTTGGTGGAGTTGATGGTGTGGGTGGCGCCAAACTCCTTGGCCCACTCCAACTTCTTGTCGTCGATGTCCACCGCGATGATGGTCCTGGCTCCCGCCAACCGTGCTCCTTCGAGGGCGGCGTCACCGACGCCACCACAACCGAAGACGGCAACGGTGTCACCGCGGCCAACCTCGCCGGTGTTCATCGCGGCGCCAAGCCCCGCCATCACACCACAACCGAGCAGACCTGCCACCTCGGGCTTTGCGGCTGGATCAACCTTTGTGCACTGGCCGGCGGCGACAAGGGTCTTGTCGCAGAAGGCACCGATGCCGAGTGCGGGGGAAAGCTCGGTCCCGTCGGTCAGGGTCATCTTCTGGGTGGCGTTGTGGGTGGCAAAGCAGTACTGCGGCTTGCCCTTCAGGCATGACCGGCAGGAGCCGCAAACGGCACGCCAGTTGAGGATCACAAAGTCGCCTGGCGCTACGTCGGTGACGTCGTCGCCGACACTCTCGACGATGCCTGCAGCCTCATGGCCGAGCAGGAACGGGAACTCGTCGTTGATGCCGCCCTCGCGGTAGTGCAGGTCGGTGGGGCACACGCCGCAGGCCTGAATCTCCACGACCGCTTCGCCCGGTCCCGGGTCCGGAATGATGATCGTCTCGACCGTGACCGGCTCGCCCTTCGCCTTGGCGATGACTCCTCGTACTTCCTGTGGCATATCCCTCTCCTAACGATGTTCCTTCGACCGGACCTTGTTTTTGATCTGCGGTTATTGATGTGCACCTGCTGATTGGCAGTTGCTGGTTGGCGATGGTTGGTGTCGCCGTCGGCCGGTCGAAGTGCGCCATTTCTGGCCTTGAGACTACACCTCCCGCCTTGGGCTTCATCTATTTGAAATGTTTGGGTTGGGGCGACTTCACGCCGATACCCCGGTATGAGCTCTGGAACAACCGCGAACGCAGCCACCGCTCCGACCACGGGTCAGGCAACGCCGACCCGATCGCTGCCGGTTCGGGCGATGTTTGGCATCGTCGTCCTTCTAATGGTTGCCGCCGCCTGCAGCGGTGGGAACGAGGAGGCGACCGGCCCTGAAGGGTCCTCCAGCGACGTGAGCAGCGACACGACAGGCGACGGGACCGGTGATGCCGAGACCGACGCCGACGCTCCTTCACCTGAGGAACTGGGTTTCAGCGGACCGGTAACCGTGGTCATCCCCAACTCGCCAGGGAGTATCTCGACCAGCGGTGCTCAGCGGGTAATGACCGCCATCCTTGGCAGCGGCGCACAGCCGTTTCTCGGCAGCGCGGACCTCCCGGTGACCGTCGCGTTCGATGCGGTAAACACCGACGACAATGGACAGGCCGAAGGGACCTACCTGACCACCAGCGAAGCCCCGCTCGGCCTCTACGTCAGCTACTTCGAGTTTCCGTCGCCCGGCCTCTGGGAGATCTCGCTGTCCTCGAACGGCACCGAGATCGGTCAGACACTCTTTGAGGTCATCGACGACTCGCCGATTCCCACCATCGGGGATGAAGCTCCTGCAACCGACAGTTTGACCGGCACAACGCCGGAAGAGATCGCTGCCATCAGCACCGACCAGGAACCGGTCACCGGTTTCTACGACCTGAGCATCGCCGATGCGATCACCAACGACCGTCCGACCGTCATTGCGTTCGTCACGCCTGCGTTCTGCCAAACCGCGCTGTGCGGACCGACGCTGGAAACGGTCAAGGCGGCCACCGCAGGTCGAGATGATCTGGACGTGGTCCACGTTGAACCCTTCGATCTGCAGCTGGCCCCCCAGGGAGCCCTCGTGCCCATTGCATCGATGGACGACTGGGGTCTGCAGACCGAGCCGTGGGTCTTCGTTGTCGATGCCGACGGGACCGTCGCTGCAACCTTTGAGGGCATTATCGGCCTCGATGAGCTGGAGCGGGCTCTCTCGGCTCTGTAGCGGGCAACCTGTCGCCGGGCCCCACCCGTCGACACGACGTCTTGGGCTCCAACGCCGGTCCCTAGTACCGTCGAGCGGAGCGCCGAGCCAGGCGCACCAACAACACGGGGGCGTGGCCAGTGGCTGGAAGACTCGAAGGCAAGACCGCGGTGATCACCGGAGCCGGCAACGGCATCGGGCTGGCATGCGCAAAACGATTCTCGGCCGAGGGTGCCAACATCGTTGTTGCCGATCTGTTGGTCGAACCGGGCAACGCAGCAGTGGCCGCCATCGAGGCTGACGGCGGCAAGGCCCTGTTCTTCGAACTCGACGCCTCCAGCCCCGAAGCCAACAAGAGCATGGCCGCAGCCGCGGTCGACCACTTCGGCGCCATCGACGTTGTGGTCACCGCCGCCGGCGTCAGCGATGGCGACTACCTCTCTGGTGACGTGGAGTCTCAACTCAAGCGCATGGCCAGCGCTGCGGAGGCCGCAGAGCGAAACCCGGCAGCCTCCCTGCTGGAGCTGGACATCGACAACTGGCGGCGGGTGATGGACATCAACCTCACCGGCACCCTGCTGGCAATCCAGGCCACGGCGGCAGTGATGGTGGAACAGGACCGACCGGGCTCCATCGTGACCATCGCCTCGATCGCCGCTCGTGATCCGCTGTGGGGGTCGCCCAGCTATCCGGTCTCAAAGGCCGGCGTCTGGATGCTGACGAAGAACACCGCGCGGACGCTCGCTCCGCTCAAGGTCAGGGTGAACTCGATCGGGCCCGGCTTCATCGAGACCAACATGACCGAGGCGCTCGCAAGCGTCGACACCTACCACGACATGATCATCGGCTCGACGCCGATGGGGCGTCGGGGAACCCCGGACGAGGTGGCGAACGTTGCGTTGTTCCTGGCATCCGATGAGTCGAGCTTCGTGACCGGCGAGCTCATCCACCCCGACGGGGGTTGGTTCACGGGCTGAGGGCCACCGCTACCCTTGCCGCATGGTTGAACGAGCCCCGACTGTTAGCGACGAGGATCTCATTGCGGTTGAGGTGGCATTCCAGCAGGCGTTGGCCGCCCGCTCGTTCGATGGCCTCAACGTGTTGGGGTACGGCGAGATCGGCCTGGCGCTCGGCTGGCCGTTCGACCAGCCCGCCGCGGTCATCAAGCGACTGCCGTCATCCCCTGACCCCGCCGACTCCCGGGTGCTCTTTGACTTCATCCGTCGCTACGAAGCGGCGCTCGAACCCCACGTTGTGGTCACACCGACCGATCACCGCACCGTTGTTGGTGACACCGGTGCGACCGTTCCGTTCCTGATTCAACCCCTCCTGCACCGAGAGACCCTGGCCGAGGTCATCTTGAGCAACACCGAGCCGGAGGTGGACCACCCGCTGGTCGTCGCGGTCCGAGACGCGGTGATCAGTTCCAACGGCGCCGGTGGGCAGGCCATCGACTGCCAGTTCTCCAACTTTGCGTGGACCGACGGCACGCTGAGCCTGTTCGATACCGGAAGCCCGCTACTCTACGGCCCAGATGGGCAACCCGAGATTGAGCTCGGCAGCTACGGGCGGGTGTTGCCTGCGGCCCTGCTGCCGGTGCTCCGCAAGCTCATCACCAAGGTGTCACTTGAGCTGGCGACGGTCGAGGGTGGTCTGGCCCACGCTGCGCTCGGCGCTCTGCGCATTGACCAGCAGCGCTGGCTCAACCCCATCCTGGAGACCTTCAACAGGGAGTTGGACACGCCCATTCTGGCCGCAGACGTGGAGGCACAGATGGCTCGGGTTCACAAGGACATGCGGTCGATCAAACGATTGGCCCGGCTGCAGCGGGCCTGGTCGACCAACGTTCGCCGCCGCCCGTATGACTCGTTCATCACCGACAGCTTCACGCACGAGATTCTCTGACCGCTCCGGGCCGACGTTGGCTCCGGCCAGATCCGCTGCTTCAATGGAAGGCCTATGACCGGCATCAACCAGACCAGCCGCATTGTTGTAGTACTTATGTAGCGCACGCGGCTGCATTATTGTTGCGTGTGCTGAGCCTCCCAAACAGGGAGGCTTTCTTGTTTTTCGCTCTGGTTGATTTGACCAGAGCCCCTGGGAACACATCAATTCCCTGAAGTCAGATGTCCTGAAGTCAGATTCCCCGAACCAGTAAGAGAAAGCTCCTTCTGCCATGTCGGAACAAACACCGTCAGACCAACCGATCAGACTCAACGGAGGCCAAGCCCTCATCAAGAGCCTTGAGATGGAGGGGGTAGAGGTAATTTTCGGCTACCCCGGCGGAGCCATTCTCCCGGTGTACGACCCGATCATCGACGCCAACCTGCGCCACGTGCTGGTTCGCCACGAACAGGGGGCGGGCCACATGGCCGAGGGGTACGCCCACGCCACCGGTCGCCCCGGCGTCTGCATGGTGACAAGCGGTCCGGCCGCCACCAACATCGTGACCCCGCTGGCCGACGCCTACCTGGACTCGGTCCCCATGGTCTGCATCACCGGCCAGGTGGCAACGTCGGCCATCGGCACCGACGCGTTCCAGGAGTGCGACACCACCGGCATCACCCGGTCAATCACCAAGCACAACATCTTGGTCACCCGGGCCGAAGACATCCCGATGGCCATTAAAGAGGCATTCCACATCGCAACGACCGGTCGTCCCGGTCCGGTGCTGGTCGACATCCCGAAAGACATTGTCGATGCAGGGAACCCCGACGCCTACTTTGACTTCATCTACCCCACCGAGGTTGACCTGCCGGGTTACAGCCCAAACGTGACCGCGGATGAGGCTGCCATCGACGAAGCGGTCGAGTTGATGCTCGCCGCCGAACGGCCGGTGCTCTACGTCGGCGGCGGTGTGCTCAAGGCCCGTGGAGCCGAGGTGCTGTTGCGCCTGGCCGAGATTGGCAACCTGCCGGTGGTCACAACGTTGATGGCCCGCGGCGCCTTCCCCGACAGTCACGAACTGTGCCTTGGGATGCCAGGCATGCACGGGAACTACACCGCTGTGACCGCCATCCAGCAGAGCGACCTGCTGATTGCCATGGGCAGCCGCTTCGATGACCGGGTCACCGGCAAGGTCGGTGCGTTCGCCCCCGGCGCCAAGGTCATTCACGTCGACATCGACCCGGCCGAGCACGGCAAGGTGCGGATGCCCGACGTCTCGGTCGTCGGTGACTGCCGCGTGGTGATGGAGTCGATGGTCGCCAAGCTCGAAGCCAAGGGTGGGTTCAGCGCTTTCGCCGACCACGCCCCGTGGCGTCAGCAGCTGTCCGGTTGGCAGGAGAAGTACCCGCTGACCTACGAAGAGTCCGCCCCCGGCGAGTACCTCAAACCGCAGTACGTCTTGGAGCGCCTCCGGGACCTTTCGCCGAAGGACACCATCGTCGCTTCCGGCGTTGGTCAGCATCAGATGTGGGCCAGCCAGTACTGGACGTTCGACCATCCCTACACCTGGATCAACTCCGGTGGTCTCGGCACG
>CAZSTV010000089.1:0-20448 GCA_964609665.1 uncultured Acidimicrobiaceae bacterium | reverse complement strand
ATCTTCGAACAGTAGGTTCCGCTGTCCGCTCGGACCTGGCCCGACTAGTCCTCCGGAACCCGGCCGGTTACGAAGTGCAGGTAACACACGGTCAGAGTGTCCGCATCGTCGTGGTGAGCGAGAAACCGATCGACAAACTGACGTGCGCCCTCTTCTGATCCCGTCGTACGCACCGCGACGGAGAAGGCGGCGTCCAGTTGATCCTCCCAGTTGCGCCGCCGGTCAGGATCGATCGGGCCGACCACCGTGAACGAGTTGTCGACCTCAACGTCGACCGAGATGTCGCTGATGCCGACCTCACGAAACATGCCGTGGACCTTTGGACCAACGTTCGGGTCGACGCAGCCGTGGAAAAAGGCCTCTGCTGCCAATTGCAGCTCGGGATCGACCGGGTGTAGGCCGATCCCGAATCGATCAAAGTGCGAGCTCACTATCACTCCGCCAGGCCTCGTTACCCGGGCGAACTCCTGGACCGCGTGCACCGGGTCGTTGACCCACTGCAGCACGTACTTGCACCACACAACATCGAAGGAGTCATCCTCGAACGGAAGAGCGAAGACATCGCCGGTATGGAACTCGACGTTGCGCACACCTTCGTCTTCGGCTCTGGCCCGGGCGTAGGTCAAGTATTGCTCGTTGACGTCAACTCCGACCACCGAGCCGTCTGGAACCTGTTGGGCCAGAAGCCGGGACATCGAACCTGATCCGCAACCGGCATCGAGTACCCGGTCTGTTGGCTGCAATGGAACATGCCGCAGGTGTTCGGCGATGCGACCGATGCGGGCCTGGAGCTCCAAGCGCTCATGCTCCCGCTCGAACCCGATCACATATGGCTTTGATGATCCCTGCGCCACTGACTGCTCCTAGTTGGGTTTGCGGGCGACGATGAGACCCTCGGTCAGGTGGAACGCGGCCGCTTCCTGGTCGCCGGGGTCGCCAAGCTCCGGTCGCAGGTAGGCCGCCGCGGCGGCAGGTGCGGTCTCCAACTCTGCAAGCAGTTCGCTTCGCACCGGCACCGGCACGTTCATGTTCTCCACCCACATCATGAAACCCATGCGCTTGGCCATTGTCTCGGAACTCACAACGTCGAGCCCGGCATCAACGATGTGGGCCAGCCATTCGTCAACACCAAGGGCGTGGACGTGGCTTGGGTCTCGCTTGCGCTCCCATTCGTTTACAAACGCCGACGCCTCAGCGTTGATCATGTTGTCGACAAGTCCGAACCGGCCGCCCGGCTTCAGGACCCGCGCCACCTCAGACACGAACCCGGCCTGATTGGCAAAATGGTGGGGGGCGATCCGACAGGTGACAGCGTCAAACGATGCGTCATCGAACGGCAGCGCCTCGGCGTCTGCCGATTCAAAACCGACGTTGTCGAGGCCGCGGCTGGCCGCCTGCTCTCTAGCAACGTCGAGCATCTCGTCAACCAGGTCGCTTGCGACAACGTGTGCCACATGTGGTGCAAAGGCAAAGGCCGTGTGACCCGCAGCGGTGGCAACGTCGAGCACCTGCCACGTCGGCTCGGGGGCCATCAGTTCAACGAGGCGATCGAGGCTCGCTCCTTTGGCGTGGACCACGCTCGTTGCGTAGTTGCCTGCGTTGGCACCGAACTGCTGGCGGACCAGGTCTTTCGCATCGCTCGTCATGTCGACAATGCTAACCCAGCCACAAAAATCCGATGACCCGGCCGAAGGCTGGCGGGTAGTGCCCTTGGCCGGGTCAGATCTCGGATCTCTCGGTTGACGCATGCTCTAAGCGAGCGGTGTAGGGAGCCCAAGGTCCGCAGGTTCAAAAGATCCTGCGGTGGCGGTGGGACGCCGTACTGCGTGTTGATGATCCTAGTCCGATGCTGCGCCCAGGACCAGCCCGATACTTCCAATCGCTAACGAAATGATCGACAATCAGGCCACACTGATGTCACAAAACCGGCTAAAATCCTGGGGTTTTGACAACTACCGGGTGAAAATACCGGGCCATTACAACGCAACTGCCAATATTCCAGCTAAGGGACAATTTCGCTGCGGATCCGATGCCTTTCGTAGTTGCAACGGGTTTGGGGCGGTCATGTGGAGCCGTCATCCGGAGCTGCCGAAGCCCTGCGTTCCTCTGTCGTCGGGGCCTGGCGGCAGCTCGTCAACCACCTCGAACGTCATAGCGGGAACTGGGCTGATCAGCAGCTGGGCGATGCGTTGACCGCGCTCGATGGCAAAGTCCTCGTCGCTCGAGTTGAACAGCACCACCTGCAGTTCACCCCGGTACCCGGCATCGATGAGTCCCGGCGCGTTGAGCACCGTGATGCCGTGCTTCAGCGCCAGCCCGGAGCGGGGAAGGATCAGCCCGCACCAGCCCTCGGGAATGGCGACGGCGAACCCGGTTGGCACAAGCACCCGCTGACCGGCCGGTACCGAGGTGTCGTGGCGTGACGGAAGGTCCGCCGCGGCATCGCCAGCGCGTACCGGTGACGGCGCCGGCAGGTCGGGGTCCAATCGCTTCAGGGAAATCCGTGCCACTGCCGATGATTGGTTCACGACAAAAGACTATGGCCCCGCGAGCCGATCCAGACTCAGGGTCCTGACGGACCACGGCTGCTCAACACCTAGCGGCCCACTCAAACAGCTAAGGTGGTCACCTTGTTAGCGTGGATGGACCTAGAAATGACCGGACTCGATCCGGCACGGCATGTCATCGTCGAAATAGCAACGTTGTTGACCGATGATGAACTGAACATTGTGGCCACCGGCCCCGAGCTTGTCATCAAGACCGATGAAGCAGCTCTCGCCGAGATGGACCAGGTGGTCATCGACATGCACACCAAGTCGGGGTTGCTTGAACAGATCCGCGCGTCGACCGTCACCCACGAGGATGCGATGACTCAGACGCTCGACTTTCTCAAGGCGCACATCCCCGCTGCAGGCTCGGTGCCGCTGTGCGGCAACTCCATCGGCATGGACCGACGCTTCCTCTCGGTCCACATGCCAGAGATCGAAGAGTTCCTGCACTACCGGTCAATCGATGTCTCCACCCTCAAAGAGCTGACGCGCCGTTGGTACCCACAGGTGCTGTCCGACGCACCGCGCAAAGAGGTTGGCCACCGGGCGCTGGATGATGTCACCGAGAGCATCAACGAGCTTCGCTACTACCGCGAGTCGGTCTTTGCGGCACCGCCCGCGGCGCCGACGCCAAACGAGACTCAGTCGGCGTAGAGCGCCGGGTCAACGGCCACGGTGGCCGAGCTGGCGGCCGGCGGGGCACCGTCCCCGTCACCCAACCACCACAGCACGAGGCTGCCGCTCTCCCGCCCGCCTGATTGAGCGATGGGTACCGAGGCTGTCGGCTCAATGCCGCGGCCGTACTCCATGCGGCTTCTGCGTGGCACCGGTGGGAGCCAATCGAGTCGTTGCTCGACCACCGCCCAGTAGGCCGCGTTGTTGACGTGGTTGTAGACGTCGTAGTCGGCGGCTCGTAGCGACCACTGCTCGGTGGAGAGTCCAGCGGGGTCGGATGGCGGCTTCGGGTTTGTAAGCCGGGCCGACACCTTGCGGCCCGCCGCTGCGGGGCCGTACAGCTCCATGAATTGATCGGTCAGCGAACTTGGGGCGCCCGTCGTCGGGTTCACGCAGATCCACACCGTCGCAACCTCATACCGGGCACCGCCATCACCAGAGATCGACAAACGCCGCTCGGCCCAGGTGCGGCCAATTCCTGAACAAAATGTGACAAAGGTGAGGTGCTCAGCCAGCGCGGCTGGGACCAGCTCGTCGACGACGGTCGAGCGGACGACCCAGCCGGGGTCGGCCGGCAGTCCAGCGTCGGTGGTGTCATCGTCTGAAACGTCCTGGGTGTAGCGGGTCAGCGCATCCAGACGGAGCCGACCGGTCCCATCCACATCACCGAGGCGAACCTTGCGTGAGCCGGTGAAACGGCGCCCCTCAATGGCCGGAGGCGCAAGCGGGCGGGCTGATTCTTGCGGCGGATCCGGCAAGGTCGTCGACACAAATTCGACCGTACCCTAGTTCGATGCGTTCCGTATCACGGCGACCACATCGCAGGTCAAACCGGGTTGCTCATCAAGCACGCTGAAAATTTCCGACGGAGCGGACTCGCCTGCCCGGACCGCCTCGATGAAGGCAAAGCCGTTCCCGACCCGGACCCCTTCACTGTTCACGAACGCAACTTCGACGCTGTAGTTGCTCGTCTCCGGCGTCCCGTTCGTCGCCGTTACGGTCGCGGTCATATGGCCAAGAACGTTGGCGTCGGCCACTTCGCACGGCGACAGTTCCGCCATCTCACCGGGTGCGGATTCCGAGGCGAAACGCTCGACTTCGATCACTTCGCAATCCCCCGCTGGTACGTCGAACAAAATGAACGTTTCGAGCGACTGCTCTCCGGGCCGAAGGTGGTTCAGCAACTCGGTGGAGTCGGCGACCCGCTGGCCAGCATCGAAGTAACCAACGGTCAGAAAGTAGCTGGACGTCTTTGGCGAGTTGTTCGTCACCGCGATGGTCATGGTCTCGGAATCAAGCCGAGTGCAAACGCCAGCGTCCAGTGCTTCGTCGCCGCCAACAACTTCGAGATCTGTTTCGGCGGTGGTGGTGTCGATTGTTTCGGCCGGACTCACCGTCTCGCCTGCCTGTTCTATGCCTTCCGTTGCTTCCTCGAGCGCTTCTGTTGCTTCCTCGACCCCGCCCGAAGCAGTAAGTGCGATACCCGCAACTACCAACGCGGTGCACCCGCCAAACAGGAGGACCACGAGTCCGAGGATGACCCACAGCGCGGTCTTTCTCTTCTTCTTCGGCGGCGGCGAGTCGTATTGCGCTGGTGTGTGCTGAGCCTGTGCGTACTGCGGTTCTGTGTGCTGGGGCTGTGGCATGGCCTGTTGTGGCGCAGTTTCTGGCGGATACCAACGGCCATCGGTGGCTTGCCAGTACCCAGGGGGCGGGAAGCCTTGGTGTATCGATCCTCGACCGTCAGTCCATCCGCCAGGTGGTGTCTGTGTCATAGGACAAAAATTCTACGATCAAGACGGAGCACATCGCGCCTCCCGACGAAAGGCAAAGATTCCCGTCTCCGGGACCAAAACCGCGTTTAATCGTTTGACAAGCCTTCGGATCCGTAGTTCCGTAGCTCTGGTTCGCACAAACAAGCGCCTTCCGCTCACGCGGGATGCTTGCTAGTGTGAGCGGAAGAAACTTACTCGTGTGATCAACATGATCAACGAGCGTCCGATACAAACCCAGCGAACGCCCCGGAAAGGAGCACCGACATGATAGATCAAGATCTACACCTCATCGATGCTTCTTCGGCTAGGGCCGCCGACCGTCAGGTCGCGCCGGGCAGTGGTGCGTTCATGGGACGGAACCGTCTCGGCAGTGATGCCGTCACGGGACAGAACCGTCTCATGGCGACCATGAATACCGGTATTACCACCGGCGTTCACGCCCATGCTGCCGTGCGTATGCATGTTTCCCCCGTCTTTGGAAAGTTCTGGGCCTACTGCCCGAAGTCCGAGACCGACCACTTCCTGCGCTGGAAGGTTGCGAACTGAGCTAACACTCAGAAAACGCAACACTGACCAAGCCGCTGGAAGCAACTCCAGCGGCTTTCTTGCTTTTGCCCTTCGGGCCGGATGACCGGCCCAACCGCTTCAACAAGAAAGGAACCGCACATGACAACCGACAACTGATCACCAAAAACACGCATTTGCCAGCGGCCCGGCAGGGGACAAAACGACCGACCGCAGGCGACATTTCTAAGGAAAAAGCACATGACGATAATCGAACAGCGAAGCGACATCGAAGAGCTGGAGCGCACGTGGGCCATCGAAAGCCCCGAGCGAGATGAAAGAGACTGGGAGCTCGACGCCGCATGCCGCGCCGTCGAGGGTTCCGGAGCCATCTTTTTCTCCGAAGAGCTCTCGGACATTGTTGCAGCCAAGCGAATCTGCGCCGAATGCCCGGTAATTGCCCCTTGCCTTGAGGGAGCGATTGGCCGAGCTGAGCCGTGCGGCGTTTGGGGCGGGCAGCTGTTCTTGAACGGCCGTGTCCTTACCCAAAAGCGTCGTAGGGGTCGTCCACCGAAGGTGGCCCGACCTGAGGATCAGTTGCCGGAAGTTCCGGTTCCGGAGCACCTGCGGAGGTTGATCGCCTAGCGCCGAAGGCTGCGCCGATGCAACCAGCAGAATTCACGCTCAAAAACAGACCTACGGGTCTGCACATTCTTCGAGAAATCGAACCAACGTCCCAGGCAACGGCAAAGGCGAGCCTGGGACGCTTTGGTTTTCTGGTGACCCCACGACAGTGGCGAGTGGGGAGTGCGTGGACCTATGGGTTGACCGGGCGGGGCACGACGGCGTCGAGGCCGCTTTGTCCCAGGCCGCCACCAACCAAGACCCGCACCGAGCTCATGTACTTGGTCATGACTCTGTTCGCTTCGGTGATCTGCTCAGGAGCGACCGCGGAGCCATCGTGGCGGTACAGACCCCAACGTAGATGGGGGCAGTCGTCAACGTTGTTGGCGTTCGACGGCAGCGGAGCGTCAGATCCGAACAGCGTTGCCGATTGGCGATACGCCGACGGATTGTCGTAGTCGAACTCGGTACGGGCCCCACTGCTCGCCGCAGCATGCCACACCTTGACGAAACCTGATCGATTCTCGCGGCTGTACCCGATCTCCATCGAGAAGTCTCGCCAGCCGTTGCTGCTCAGCGGAGCGAGGAACGTGTAGTTGTCAGCCGGGTTCCCGCCCGAACCTTGGGTCAGCAGGTAGATCCCAACCCCTTTGCCGTGCGGGTTGTCGGGTCGATACGCCAGCGCAACCGCCGGCGAGCCCGTGCCGCAGTTGCTGCGGAGTTGCCACAGCGTCGTGGTGTGCAAAGGGTCGATGTCGGCGTACAGCTCCGACCAGCCAAGCCACAGCACCGACCCTGGTGAGCCGGTCTCGATACCGAGGCTGGGTGAGTTTTCAATTCGGCCGCCCGCGCCTTGGCGGTATCTGGCGAAGTGGTTGTTCACACTCGCGTTGTTGTTGACGTTCATTTCGGCCCGGTGAGAGACCAGATGCTGATTGCAAGCTGCCGGGAACGAGCGATCGGTAAAGAACTCGACCGAACGCTCCCCAGGAAAGCGAGCGTGCGTGTTGACGCCGAACGTCACTCGGGTCGACTGGGCGTGCTCCTGTTCGTTGCTTCCACCGCAGTTGATGCCGGGCTTCCAAAAGTCGATGGAGCGAAACTCCCCGAGGCGGGTGCCCGCCGTCGGCTTGGATTGTGCAGTCCAACCGAACACCAGGTCCGCACGTTCTGTTGCGTTCGCCCCCTGGCTCCCGCCTTGCGGTGCAGCCGTGCCGTCCGGTTGCTCGGTTACCTCGGGTGCGCTTGTTGCCCCGGGTGCACTTGTGACCTCGGTCGTGCTCGTTACCCCGGGTGCACTTGCTACCTCGGTCGTGCTCGTTACCCCGGGTGCGCTCGTTACCTCGGTCTGGGGGTCTGCATCGGGGTCGGCGGTGTCATCGGACTCATCCTCAGGCTCGGGCCGACCTTCCATGCCGGCCTGGTCCTCGGTCGATGCTCTGACGACCAGACGAACATCTTCATCACCGTCACCGTCACCATCGATAGTTGCGTCGTCTCCGGCAGGAGCGCTCGCCTCGACGTCACCGGGTCCTACGGCGTCGTCAATGTCTCCGACGTCACCGCTCCCCTCGGATTCGCCAAGTCCGCCGAGCCCGTCGACCTCGCCACAGTCTTCGGAACCGACACAGCTCGAATCATCAAAAGAGCCGCAAGCGCCTGAGACAGTTGCCAAAAGCACTGCCATGAGGCACCAGCGGATTGCCCGCCTAGATATACGCATTGTCCGCCTAGTTCTACGTACGCACCCGACCGTAGCCAAGACTACAGCCTCCGTGCCCGAAATTGGGGTGATCTCAACGGCCCGGCTAGTCATCGATTTCAGTGCTGTCGCCGGTTTTGACCCACGTTTGGGGAATGTGGCGGGGGGCGGTACCGGTTCCCCACTGACGCTGTCGTAAAGTACGTGCCATACGAGTGCCGAGAGGAGCAGTTGTGGAACCATCAGAAGCGAACGATGATCTCGAAACCCACGTGGTTGAGGAGGCGGGCACAACTGCGGACCCGACCACTCCAGACTCCGGAACTGCAGACTCGGCTTCGTCGAGCCCCATGGCCGCCAAAACCCTGATCGGAGCACTTGTTGCTGCGGTCCTCGCCGGATTCCTCCTATTGGCGATCTTCTCCAGCGGTGACGACCAGGCCGTTGACCCCAGCGACGAATTTGCCGCTCTTGCCTTCCTGACCGCCGAGGGCGAGACCAGTAACCTGGCGGCATTCCAGGGCGAACCGCTCGTCGTCAACTTCTTCGCCTCATGGTGCGCCCCCTGCCGGGCTGAGCTGCCCGATTTCGAGGCGGTCCACCTGGCAAACGGCGAAGCGGTCACCTTCCTCGGGGTCAGTCATGACTTCGAGGAGCAAACGTGGCGTGGCTTCGTAGCCGAAACCGAGATCACCTTCGAAACGGTGTTCCAGCCGAATCAGGAGATCTGGAAAGAGCTCGATGCCATCGGACTACCGGCGACGGTCTTCATCTCACCCGACGGTGAGGTGCTGGAACTGTGGAACGGCGTGCTCAACGATGAGCTTCTACAAGACAAGATTGACGAACACCTGAGGACGAATGCGTAATGGGAGATCTACTCGACCCGAGGGCCTTTGCACTCGGCATGGTTGCACTTATCAATCCGTGCGGGTTCGCGCTGCTTCCCGCCTATCTGGGCTTCTTCCTCGGGTTGGATGACGGCGAAGACGCCGAGAAATCCACCTTCATCGCCCTGAACCGGGCCCAAGTGGTCGGGCTGTCAATGTCCGCGGGCTTCCTTGCGGTCTTCGGCATCCTGGGCCTCTTCCTGGCGGGCACCATCACCGGCCTTCAAGAATCGGGCTGGCTGCCACGGATCACTGTGGTCATCGGCGTCGCCCTGGTCATCCTCGGCATTGCGATGTTCGCGGGCTTTCAACCGCTGGTGAAAATCCCCAAGCTGAACAAGGGTGGCGGCAGCCGGTCGATCGGCAGCATGTTCGTCTTCGGCGTCTCCTACGCCGTTGCGTCGCTGACCTGCACCATCGGCATCTTCCTCAGCGCCATCGGCACCTCAACCGGTGGAGCGAGCTTCGGTGCGAGGTTCGGTTCCTTCATCTCCTACGCCATCGGCATGGGCCTGCTGGCCACGGTGCTGACCCTTGCGGTCGGCTTCGGCAAGAAGGGCATCGTTGGCAAGTTCCGCCAACTCCTGCCGAAGATCAACCTGATCTCGGCCGGCATCTTGGTCATCGTCGGCTTCTATGTGGCCCTCTACGGCATCTGGTCCGAGCAGGTGCTCGACTTCACCAGTGAGCCAACCCCCTGGATCAATTCCATCGTGACCACCGCCGAAGGCTGGCAGGCATCGATGGCCGGTTGGGTCGGCGCCCAGATCACCATCTTCGGCACCACCATGGCTCGCACCACCCTCATGGGCTACTCGTTCCTGTTCATCAACGTGGGGCTGGCAGTGGCCGGCTTCATCGCCAGACGGTCCCGGAGCGTGACGCCGGACAAGGTCCTGGTCGACTCATAAACCTGGCAACACGGGCCGGGAGCGAGCGCTTCGGGCTCCGATGTAGCGCTTCGTGTCCGATGTAGCGCTTCGGGGGGAACATCTGCCAGGCTGGGAGCCGTGCAAGAAGTAAGCAGAGAGCCAATCACCTTCTCAGAGTTATTGGCAAAACCCGGAGTGATCGAGGTCTCGGACCTCAAAAGTCGCTTCGGGTTCTGCGCGTTTCACGGCGGAAATTTGGAGCGGGTCACCGAACAGATTGCCTCTGAGGCAGCCGCCCGGTCGGGGTCTTCGTTCTACGGCGTCCTGCAACCCCAGGGCATGCGCCACCACATCCCGTCGGCCCAGGTCTCCCCCGACGAGTCTCCGGCGCTGAAGGCGTTCATCGAGCACTGTGACGTGGTCGTCGCGATTCACGGCTACGGCAGGCGGGGTCACTTCACCAGCCTGTTGTGCGGTGGGCAGAACCGGGAGCTTGCCGCCCACGTGTCCCACCACGTCCGAGCAAACCTCCCGGCGTACCGAACGATCGATGACATCGACGAGATCCCAAAGGCGCTGCGCGGTCTGCATCCGGACAACCCCTGCAACCTTCCGGCCAAGGGCGGCGTGCAGCTGGAGTTGCCGCCTCGGGTCCGGGGCCTCTCGCCCCTCGCCTGGTACTGGCCTGCCACCACCAAGGTGGTCAGGAACGGCCGACCGAAGCGCTTCTCCCACGTCAACCATCTGATCGACGGTTTGGTGGCCGCGGCCGTCAGCTGGTCGGATGGGGAGTCAGTGACAACCAGCTGACGGCCGAAAGCAAGGGTGGAGGTGTCGACCTGGGGAGGTTGGTCTCCACGCTCCACCACTCCTTGGCGGGCCTTCGTGTGTATTCACCTATTCAGAGCAACAGGGAGTCCTGGTGATACACGAGGTGACGAAAGCCACTCTGAGATAGGGTGCTTCCGTGGAACTCAGGATTTTCACCGAGCCGCAGCAGGGGGCAAGCTACGAAGACCTTCTCGCGGCTGCGCTGGTCAGCGAAGACGCCGGATTTGGCGGGTTCTTCCGGTCCGACCATTATCTCAAGATGGGCGACGTTTCCGGCCTCCCCGGACCGACCCACGCCTGGGTGACCCTCGCCGGATTGGCCAGGGAAACCACCACCATCCGCCTCGGCACGCTGGTGAGTCCGGCCACGTTCTACCAACCGGGTCCGCTTGCCATTTCGGTGGCCCAGGTCGACGCGATGAGCGGCGGTCGGGTGGAGTTCGGGTTCGGAGCGGGCTGGTTCGAGGACGAGCATTCGACAACCGGCTTGGAGTTTCCCGGTCTCGGTGAGCGCTTCGACCGGTTCGAGGAGTACCTGGAACAGATCAGCGGACTGTGGGCCACACCCGATGGGGAGACCTACAGCCACGAAGGCCGGTTCCACACCTTCGTGAACTCCCCCGCGCTGCCAAAGCCGGCCCAGCAGCCGAGCCCGCCCATCATCATCGGTGGGCGCGGCCCGAAGCGAACCCCGGCGCTGGTGGCGAAGTACGCCGCAGATTTCAATCTGCCGTTCACGCCGCTTGAGGAGATCACCCCGGCGATCGACCGGATCAACCGGGCCTGTGACGCCATCGGCCGCAATCCTGCGGAGGTGGTGAAGTCCGCCGCCATGATCCTGTGCGTCGGGATTAGCGAGGCCGAGGTTTCCCGTCGGGCAGAGGCCATTGGCAGGCCGGCCGATGACCTGCGGCGAGACGGTTTGGCAGGCACCCCCGACCAGGTTTTGACCAAGCTTGCGACCTTTGCCGACGCCGGCATCGAGCGGATGTATCTGCAGGTGCTGAACCTGCAAGACCTTGACCATGTCGCCATGGCCGGCTCGGATCTCATCGCCGAGGCAGCAGCGCTCTAGACCACGTCAGAGCGCACCGGGCCAACTGCTACGGCGCCAGGCGGACCATGCTCCAGGACCCGTCATCGGCCTGGAGGTAGCGCAGGCGATCATGCATGCGGTTCTGGCGGCCCTGCCAGAACTCGACGACGGTCGGAACAACCCGCCAACCACCCCAGTGCGGTGGCCTCGGCACATCGTTGGGGAACTGCGCATCGAAACGCTCATAGCGTTCCTCAAGCTCTGAGCGGTCGCCGATCGTGCGGCTCTGCTCCGACGCCCACGCGCCGAGCTGCGACCCTCTGGTCCTGACCTGCCAGTAAGCGTCGGACTCCGCATCGGCCACCCGTTCCACCGTGCCGGCCACGTTGACCTGGCGGTGCAACTCAAGCCACCCAAAGGTCAACGCCGCGTTGGTATGACCGGACAGATGCGTCGACTTGTTGCTCTCGTAGTTGGTGTAGAACTCAAAGCCAGCCTCGCCGACCCCTTTGAGTAACACGTAACGGCTCCACGGCTGCCCGTCGCCGTCGACGGTGGAGACCACCATGGCGTTCGGCTCGTAGACCTCGGCCCGGACGGCGTCGGCGAACCACACGTCGAACTGGGTCAGCGGGTCGGAAGCGACGTCGGCCTCGGAGAGACCGGCCGTTTCGTACTCGAGCCGCATTCTGGCCAGATCCACAGCGGTACCCGTCAGTGGTCTTCAGCTGGCGCCGGGTTGTCCGCAAACTCCTGGCTGACCTGCTCGTAGGTAAGCAGGCCGACCGAATCTCCGGAACTGTCCGAAGCGGCAGCAGCTGGCGATGTTGTCCCGCCGGGGGCGCCGTCGCTGGAAAGCGTGCCGCCACCGGGAGCCGCGTTGCCATCGACCAGGTCGACGGTTGCCTGGGCTGCTTTAGCCTTGGCCGCTTCTCGGGTCGCCTTCTGTGAATCGAGGCGCTGCTGCTCGTCGTTGGCAAGCTCCTTGTGAGCCCAACGGGTGAAGATCAAGAAGATGATGGCCCACAGCACAAAGCCGCCAACCAGCTTCATGACCACGCCAGCGGCCTGCTGGTCGGTCAACACGCCAATGCCCCACAGCCGCTCCGGCGTGTCGTAGTGGCGGTAGACGGCGTCCTCAGCGAAGACCAGCCAGCCACCGGGCACCGTCGGCACGATTGACATGGCAAACAGGTAGAAGCACTGCCCGAGGGGCGCCAGGCGCCACTCGTCGATGGGGCCGAAGACCGGCATCCACATCAGCAGACCGGAGCTGAAGATGAGCAGATGGAGCGCAAAGTGGAGTGCGCCGTTTTCGAACGAGAGCTGCACGAGACGAGACCAGTGCAGCAACATGGTGAGGGCGTTGAAGACAAGCCCGGCGACGAGTGGCTTTGAGCCGGTCCGCAGGAAACGCCATGCCGCTGAGTCTCGACCGACGACCAGTTCAAGCAGCCAGCGCGGGGTTGCCAGAACAAACATGGCGGGGACCAGCATTGCCAGGAACAGGTGCTGGAACATGTGCACGAAGTACAGGTGCTGCTCCGCCACCTCGTGGACCGGCCAGTCCGACACGATCCACATGCCGAGCACCGCCGTGGTGAACCACGTTTTCTGGGAACGAGTTATCGGCTCGTACCCGACGGCGACCGCCTTTGGCTGCACGATCTTGGCGGTGTACCAGCCAAGCGCAACGACGCCCAGAATCAGCAGCCACACCTCAAAGTGGGCTTCAAACGGTACCGAGACCGCTGCTAGAACCGATTCAGCCGCCAGCATCGGGGCCCGTTAAATCTGGAATTCGAAAGCGGCCAGAACGATGGCGTAGACCGCCATCGCAAGCACGATGGCTCCGGCGAACGCCCAGGTGAACAGGCGGCCGTTGAGAATCTTCAGGTCGAAGTAGAGGTGCATGAAGGCACCGGCCACCAGAAAGAACTTGACCACCATCATGGCGAGCAGTGGCAGGACCAGAGCCGGCCCTGAAAGCCCGAGGTATGACCAGGCAACCTCAACCGCGGTCAGGACCGCAAGGATGACAAAGATCATCCAGTACTGGCGCTCCGTCGGGTGATGATCGTGATCGTCATGGCCGTGATCGGCTGCGTGCGACTTGGCTGCTTCAGACATCGTTGTGTCAGACATGGTGTCAGTGGTCCTTACGGAATCAGGTAAACGATCGTGAAGATGAGCACCCACACGATGTCAACGAAGTGCCAGTACAGACCGACGAGTTCAACGGTCTCGGCCCGGTCTTGGCGGAGCTTGCCTCGGAACGAAAGCACCAGCAGCGACATCAACATGATGATGCCACCGGTGACGTGGACCCCGTGGAAGCCGGTCAGGGTAAAGAACGCCGTGCCGAACAGTGAACCGTCGTAGGTCAGTCCCTCACGGTAGAACGCAGTGAATTCATAGACCTGGCCGGCGATAAAGACCGAACCGAGCAGGGCGGTTGCGGCGATCCAGACCCGAGAGTTCCGGTAGTCGCCTTCGCTGACCGCCTTGTGGGCCAGCACCATGGTGAGCGAGCTCATCAGGAGGATGAACGATGAGGCTGAGGTGAAGGGAATGTCCCACATCGGCTCGACAGAGCCCTCGTGGATGAACTCCTGGATCAGCTCTTCCGGCATGCCGCCGGCCCGAAGACCGTTGAGGACCACCGGGTTTTCCGCCACGACCTCGGCGATGAACCGAGCTGTGGAAAGCAGGTAGGTGGAGATCAACGCACCGAAGAGCAAGCACTCCGATCCGAGGAACAGCCACATGGCCAGCTTCATGTTTGAAAGGCCGAGGCTGGAATGATGGCCGCCGTGATCGCCGTGATCATCCATCTCGGCGTTGGCTGTGGCCGCGGCGTCAGCGCCTGCGACGGGGGCCTGTTGCCCCGGATCCGCTAGGTCCGTCATGAAACCGTCTCCAGTTCAGCGTCGGGGGTGGCGTGATCGTCATGATCATCGTTTGGATCAAGATCGTCGGCGGGCTCAAGCGCCCAACCCCACAGCGAGATCATCATGAGGACGACGCCGGGGAGACCGAGCCACAGGTTGAAGATGAGGCCGTAGCCGATGATTGGCAGCGAGGCAGCCAGGACGATCGGCCAGTAGGACGGTGCCGGGAGGTGCACGCCGGTCGGGTCGCCAGCCTGAGCCAGGTCGTCGCCGGTGTTGACCCGACGGAGCTTGCCGCTCTCGTCCGGCTGATACTTGCGGTGCCAGAAGTCGTCCAGCGACGACACGACCGGGTCAACGTCGAAGTTGTGACCGGGAGCGGGTGACTGGATCGACCACTCGATGGTGCGTCCGTCCCACGGGTCGGGGCCGACGTCGGGGCGACCGGCAGCTCGCCACGCGAGGTGGGCCTTGACGATGTTCACGAGGAACAGCAGCACGCCGACGGCGAGGATGAACGAACCCCAGGAGGCCACCATGTTCCAGAAGCCGAAGCCCATGGCCTCGTCGTAGGTCTGCATGCGGCGAGGCATGCCCTGGAGGCCAAGGATGTGCATGGGGCCGAAGGTCAAGTTGAAGCCGATGACCATGAGCCAGAAGTTCCACAGGCCGAGCTTCTCGCCAAGCTTGTAACCGAAGGCCTTTGGCCACCAGAAGTAGAAGCCGGCCATGAAGCCGAAGAGCGCACCACCGAACAGCACATAGTGGAAGTGGGCCACGATGTAGTAGGTGTCGGTCTGCTGGGTGTCGGACGGGGCGATGGCGTGAGACACACCGGACAGCCCGCCGATGGTGAACTGGGTGACCAGACCGATCGAGAACAGCATCGCGGTGTTCAGAATGAGCTTGCCGCCCCAAAGGGTTGCCATCCAGTTGAGGATCTTCACACCGGTGGGGACAGCGATGAACATCGTTGCGACGCTGAACGCGGTGACCGATAGCGGGCCGATGCCGGAGACGAACATGTGGTGGGCCCACACGCCCCAGCCCATGAAGCCAATGGCGATGCCGGAGAAGACCATGAACGGTTAACCGAAGATGGGCTTGCGGGCGAAGGTCGGGATGACCTCTGAGATGATGCCGAACGCCGGCAGGATCATCAGGTACACCTCGGGGTGACCGAACACCCAGAAGAGGTGCTGCCACAGCAGCGGATCTGCGCCCATCTCCACATTGAAGAAGTTGGCGCCGAAGAGCCGGTCTGCGGCGAGCAGGACCTGGGCCACGGTGAGCACGGGGATGGCAAACAGCAGCAGGAACTGGGTGACCAGGGTCATCCAGACGAAGACCGGCATCTTCATGAGGGTCATGCCGGGGGCCCGCATGTTGAGCACGGTGGTGATCAGGTTGATGGCACCGGTAAGGGAGCCGATACCGACGACGAGCAGACCGATGTTCCAGAAGTCGATGCCGGTTGATGGGGAGTAGGGGATGCCGTTGTTCGGGGCGTAGTTGAACCAGCCGCCGTTTGCGCCACCGCCGATGAACCAGCTGGTGTTGAGCATCAGACCGCCGAGGAAGAACACCCAGAAGCTGAAGGCGTTGATTCGAGGGAACGCAACGTCTCGGGCGCCCACCTGGAGCGGCATCAAGAAGTTGGCGAACGATGCGCCGATGGGCATGACCACCAGGAAGACCATGACGGTGCCGTGCATGGTGAAGATGCGGTTGTAGGCGTCAGCGGACAGGAATGTGCTGTTCGGCGTCGCCAACTGGATGCGGATCAGGAGTGCGGCCACACCGCCGATGATCAAGAAGAACATCGCCGCGGCGCCGTACATGATGCCGATCTTCTTGTGGTCGACCGTCGTCAGCCACGATTTGAAGCCACCCTCTTCACGAGGACGAGCGAATGCTCCCAACGGACGCTTCGCCACGTCCGGTGCCCCTGAAGGAAGGGCGAGGGGTTGCTCGATGATTGCCATCTCTAATGCTCCTATTCGAGCGTCGCCAGATAGGCGACGAGCTGGTCGAGTTGTTCATCTGAAAGGTCGGTGAAGGCAGGCATGCCTCGGCCGAGTCCGGTCTCTTCGACCGGGTCTGCCGCCATGGCCTTGCGGCTCGGTGCGTTGGCGATCCAACGCTTGAGCTCGGCTGAGTTGAAGCGGTAGTCCTCGGTGGTTGTCGGGTCTGCCGCAAGCTCGGGCAGCCGGACGTAATCCAACGGGTTGAGCGCATCGTCGTTGGCGTCGGTGCTGCCGTCGGGCCCACCGGCGTAGATGCTGTAGATACCACCGGCGAACGTTGACCTACTTGCGAAGTGGGTCAGGTTCGGTGCGGCCTTGGAAACCAGGGCGATCTGCTCGGTGAAATCATCGGCGTAGACAAGGTCTTCGTCGTTGATGACGTGACAGCGCTGGCAGTTGTTCTGGAACAGCTCACGTCCGGCGAGAGCGTCCTCGTCGGTGGGGATGGCCGCCGGGGCGCTCTGGTTCGCCCACCAGGTCTCCCAGTCCGCTTCGTTCAGCGCAATGGCTGACATCCGCATCCTGGCGTGGGAAAGACCGCAGTATTCGGTGCACCAGCCGGTGTACTTGCCGGGCTCATCAGCCTCGACCGACCAGGTGTGCCAGCGGCCGGGCACGGTGTCCCGCTTGCCGTTGAGGCGAGGAATCCAGAACGAGTGGATCACGTCTCGAGAGGTGAGGGTCAGATCGACCTGTTCACCAGCCGGGATGACCAACTCGTTTGCGGTGACGATGTCATCGGGGTCGAGAGAGATGTCGAGACCGAGTTCTTCGTCTTTTTCATCGACAACGCCGTCGCCATTGGCGTCGACAAAGAAGCCGTCCCCGTCAACGTCGTAGCGGTATTCCCACCACCACTGCTGACCGATGACCATGACGTCGAGTTCGCCCTCTTCGTTCTTCTCTTCGAGGTTCCAGATCATGGCCACCATCGGGAAACAGATGGCGGCGAGCAGCACGGCGGGAGCGATGGTCCATGCCAGCTCCAGAGTGGTGTTGCCGTGGGTCTGGGCGGGGAGATCCTCGGGATCAAAGTCTTCGGGCTTGACCCGGTTCTTGATCGCCAAGATGATGGCGCCGCCGATGACCAAAACAAAGACAATGCCCATGATCGGCCAGATGTAGAACATCAGGTCATCGATGTCGCGGGCCATCGGGCCCCGCGGTTCAAAGGTGTTCAACGGCTTGTCGTCAGCACACCCCGCAGCGATCAGGGCGATGAACGGAACGGCCGCCAGCCTGGCGAACTTGCCACGAGAGCGACGCGCCGTGTCGATCAAACGAGAACTCATAGGTCCTTCCAGAGTTGCAGTACGGCCCGAGGGCCGGCTCAAGTGTCGCGGAGCGAAACTGGCCAGCCCCAATCGGGTGCGTTGGTTTCTTGTCACGCGTTCCGTCGTCACTCGCCTTCCCCTTCGGTAGACGAGTCACCTTCTTCGGAGTGGTTTTCCTCTTCGTGCCCGTGGTGGAAGTCACGTTCGCCGGATACCGCTCCGACGATGCCTCCCGCAAGCACCGCCACCGCGCCGAAGCTGACGATGGCTGAAATGATGGCCCGAGGTGCCTTTGACTTGGCGATGAGGATCGCTGCGCCGAAGACGAAGACCGCTGCGACCGAAGCCACGACGACCGAGCCGACCTTGGAAACCGCTAGCAGTACCCGGGAGATGCCGAGCACGATGACCGCAATGCTGAGCAAGCCGAGCATTGGCACTTCGATTGGGCCGAGGATGCGGTTGCGAATGATGTTGTTGACCTGATCATCGCCGGTTGCCCGTTCCGACCAGGCCTGCACCAGCCACTCGATGGCAACGACGAACAGTACGGCGACACCCAGGTACAGGAATGCGGTGCTGACGGCGATGCCTACGGCGAGACAGCCGATGCCAAATGCGGTGAGCGGGCCGGCAATGCTGAGTCCGGTGGGCGGGCGAACGGCCAGTGCACGTTCGGAGCCGGCAAGCGATGCCATGTCTTCGGAGTCACCGTCTCTGGTGATGACGCTCACGATGCCGAGGAACAGCGCAACGAAGGCCGCTGACATCAAGATGGTGTAGCCGACGTGTTCTCCGACGCCGCCCTTGTAACCGAAGCTGATGACGCCGATCGGTCCGCCACCGCTCACAGCGCCATAGACGACGGCGCTGACGTACGCTGCGACGAACACACCGAACAGGTATTTGGATCCCCAGGTAAACATCGTCGACCTACTTGGTGATGTAGATGGCGTACCAGAGGACGCCATAGAGAGACACGGTCATCGTCCAAAAGAGCGCCGAGCTGAGCACGCCCTCGTAGTCCCGGGCGGAGTACTCACCGCCCAGTGTGCGCAAGGCCATGATGGCGGCAAAGCCCATGGCGCAGATCGTGAGCACCATGTGCGAGCCGACGATCCCATAGATCAGGACCGCACGGTCGCTCGCCAGAATTTCCATCTCCATGATCGTGAAGAGGTAGGCCGTCTGGGCCAGGTAGGCAAAGGCGAAGACCAGCGAGATGACAAAGGCGATAAAGGCGTTCGGGCGGTCATCGTTCTTGATGGCCGACACCGACCACCAGATGGTGATGACCGACAGCGCCAGGGTCAGACCCATGAAGTTCGGCTGGGTCAAAGGAATGACGACGCCATCGGGAAGCCACCGCTCACCGGTGGCAATGACGTCCGCACGCTGGCCGACGTACTGGCCGATCAGGCCCATGAAGCCCATGGCGATGGCGGCCGATGCAAGCGATGTTGCCAGGACGAGAAGTCGAGGCCTGGCCGGGGTAGCCGGAGCTACGTCAGCCGGGATGAAGTCGTAAGGCGTTACGTCTGTCACGGTCGCTCACTCCGTTCGCTAAGTGAGTTTCCGTATGCGAGTTTTTCGTTGATCATTGCTGCTCGCTTTCGTTCTGCTCGGCGTCGTCAGCGGAGGAAGCTTCTAGGCCCGCGTAGGTGAGTTCACCGTCGGCGAGCGGCGTCGGCGAAGCGACGATCGGCGGAGCGGGGAAGTTCCCGATCGGTGGGGGAGACGGGGTTGCCCATTCCAGGGTGGTGCCTGACCAGGTGTTCGGGCTTGAGCCTGCCTGCTTGCGGCCAACGAAGCTCATGGCCATGTTGGCGCCGAGAATGGCAGCGGCACCGGCGGTGATGGCAACGCCGACCAGCGACAGGGTGGCCAGGCCGGAGTTGAAGTCCTCGGTTGCTCGGGCGGGTAGCCACGGCTGATCATCGAACCCGGCGGCAATCTCGCCGACGGCCCAAACGATCGATCCACCGGCGGCGGCCAGCACGGCGAAGAAGCCAAGCGGCTCTGCCATACGACGGCCCCAGATCTTGGTCGACCAGTGGTGCAGGGCAGCGATGATGGCAACCAGCACGGCGCCAACAACCAGGGCCCGGATGCCCTCATGGAACCGGGTGCCGTTGAGGATCAAGGTGTTGGTCATGTCGATCGAGTCGGTGATGTTGCGATCGATGAAGCTCATGATCGGCTCGACCAGCGCCAGCAGCGAAGCGGCGGTGGCAAGCAGAAGGAGGAGCCCGGAGACCAGGGCGCCGATCAGGGCCGCCCGCGGGGTGAAGGTGCCGTTGCGGATGCTGTCACCGGCAAGGGCGAGCACACCGAGAACCGGCAGGACCGCGATGATGAGCCCAACGACGAGCGCACCGTTTGAGAAGTCGACGCCTCGGACGCTGCTGAGGCCGACAATGTCGACGCCAAACGACAGGACACCGAAGAGACCAACGGCGACGAGCAGCGGCTGGTGGAACTTGATGGGGCGTTCGGTGTGGACACCGATGATGTCGGCACCCATGCCAAGCACCGGAATGCCGAGCCAGTAGATGGCGGGGGCGAGGCTCATGCCGTCAACAACACTGGTGAGCGACGCGCTTTCGGTGACCGGAAGGTGAAGGTAGCGGACCCGAAGGAAGACCAGCAGCAGCTCGGTCATGACCATGGGAAGGCTGAAAATGCCGACGAGAGAGAAGACGAAGAAGCTCCAGGTGGCGTGCGGGACCCGTTCGAGGGTCATGCCCTGGGTCCTGGCGCCGAGGATCGTGGTGGCGATGCAGACCATGGCCCAGACC
>CAZSTV010000088.1:7820-20455 GCA_964609665.1 uncultured Acidimicrobiaceae bacterium | reverse complement strand
CAGTGACCCAGGTGATGGCGACCCGGGCGACAGTGACCCGGGCGACAGTGACCCGGGCGACAGCGATCCCGGCGACAGTGACCCAGGTGACAGTGACCCCGGCGACGGCGACCCAGGTGATGGCGACCCAGGTGACGGCGACCCTGGCCCCAGCGGCCCGCCCGACCTCACTCGTCCTCCCGTAGTCACCATTCCCGGTGTCAGCATCCCGTTGAACTCCCTGCCCTCCCTCCCGGTTAAGCCAACGGTGGTCACCATTCCCCGAGACAGCGTCCCGGTGGCAACCGGCATCACAATTCTTCCCGAGTTGACGATCCCCCGTGGCGGCATTGAGCCGATCGACCCGAATCCCGGTATCGGCCCTGGCTCCCCCATCCCCGGACCGTTCCCGGGCGCGCCCTAGCCACATAGGGCAGCCACACAGGATCCCGGTGCTGTAGACGCCGACCGGACACCGCGAAGGTCGGTGGCCGCAGCACTAGATTGCAGCCATGACCCATTCTCCACGGGACGTGGCGGAAGCAATGTTCGCAAACGACCGGGCCTCGCAGTCCCTCGACATGAAGATCGTCGAGGTGACCGAGGCCCGGACCGTTCTGACCATGACGGTTCGCCCCGACATGGTGAACGGTTTGGACATCTGCCACGGCGGCCTGATCTTCTCCCTGGCGGACTCGGCAATGGCGTTTTCGTCAAATGCGTCGAATCGCTACGCCATCGCCACCAATGCGGAGATCGACTGGATCAACCCCGGTCGCCTCGGGTCGACGCTCACCGCAACCGCAACGCTGCGGCATCAGCGAGGGCGCAACGCCATCACCGACGTGGTTGTCACCGATGACAGTGACGAGGTCATCGCCCACTTCAGAGGTCGGACCCGCCAGATCGACGGGCAGCATCTGTAGGCAGAACCGGGCGGTGGGCGGTCAGTCGCCCGTGCTGTCCTTGCTGTCCTTCTTGTCCTTTTGCTGCGAGCCGAAGATGGTCGGCGGCCCCTTCTTTGACCAGTCCGGCGCACCGTGCATCGCCCGGCCGTCTATCTCAAGCAGCTGGGGCGCCGCCCCGCCGACGATGGTGCCACCGCTGGGCCCGGTGACCCCGTTGGCCCCGATCCCCGCCACCGGATAGGAGTTCACGGCGGAATAGGTTTGCAGCAGTAGCGGCCGGACCCTGGACGAGTCGTTCGGCATCGAACCGTGGACCATGCAGCAGTTGTGAATGGTGACCGACCCGGCCGGACCCTTCAGCCAGGCCATCTTCGCAAGGTCAAGCCCGGCAACGTCGCTCTCGTTCAGCGCACCGGCCCAGCTGCCATCGGCGCCGTAGAGGTCGTACAGCTCACCGGTGTGGCTACCCGGCAGGACCCCCATCGGCCCCATCTCGTCGTCGACGTCTTCCAGGTAGACGCCGATGGTCAGTGGCGTGAAGTCGGTGTGGGGCCAGAACTGAATGTCTTGATGCCACTTCACCTCTTCCCCGCCGCCGGACCACTTGTAGTTGAGCTTTGAGTGGTGGTACCGCACCGGTCCGCCGAGAAGTTCCGTTGCCAGAGCGGCGGCCGGGCCCTCAAGCGCGAACCGGCGAAAGGTCTCGTGCTGGTCGACCGGGGAGATCAGCCGACGCAGGCGCGGCGCGCCTGCGGTGTGGTCAGGCTCGATGTCGAGCACCTTGTTCGAACGCTCCACGGTTCGGCTCATCTCCACAAAGTGGGCGGACGCCGCTCGAAGCTCGCTCAGCCACTCATCGTCGACGAACGATTCCAACTGGAGATAGCCATCACGTTGGTAGCCATCGATCTGTTCGGCAGTCAGGACAGATGAGTCGAAGACAGAAGAGGCATCGGTCATGGTGCTGCTCATGGGAGGAACGCTAGCGCGGACCTCCCGACCCCAAAAAGTCGGGGTCAGGCTTCGGCTCAGTAGCCGGCGTCGACGTCGACCACACCTTCGAGCGGACTGTCGGCGGCAAACAGCTTCACGTTCCGTCCAATATGTGATGCCAGGAGCGGGATGCCCATCTCCGGCGTGTTACCAACATGAGGGGTGATCATCACCCGGGGATGGGACCACAGCGGGTGACCATCCGGGAGCGGTTCATCGGGGTCGGTGACATCCAGGCAGGCGCCGCCAATCTCACCAGCGTGCAGTGCCTGTAGCAGCGCGTCGACATTGACGTGCCCGCCTCTGGCCACGTTCACCAGCCACGCGTGGTCGGCCATCGCCGACAGCTCTTCCGCGCCGATCACGCCCGTTGTCTCCGGGGTCAACGCCAGGGCCAGAACCACGACGTCCGCACCCTGCACCGCCTCCAGTCGATCCTCAAAGGCAAAGGTCTTGGCAGCACCGGGGACCGGATCCGCCTTGCGACGCACCACGACCACTTCGGTGTTGAAGCCCTGGAGCAGGCCGATCAGTTCGGTGGTGATGCCGCCCGCACCGAAGATGGTGACCTTGCCGTCGACGAGGTTGTGGCCTTCCGGGGCGGACCAGGTGGTCGCCCTGGCAAACGTTGACATGCCTCGGAGGCCTGCCAGACCAAGCATCAGGGCGTGCTCTGCGACCGGCCGTGCGTAGACGCCGCGGGCACAGGTCCAGGTCCGGTGGTGATCCAGGTACGGCACGTACGGCTCGATCCCGGCGAACGGCAGGCCAACCCAGGAGATGGCGTCGTTCTTTGCCAGCGTTACAGGCAGCTCTCCGGCCAAACCGGGATCGGCCCAGACGAGGGCTTCGGCCTGCTCGATGGGGACAACGGAGCCCCCGGCGGCTCGGACCGCCTCTTCAAGCGATTCGTAGCGACCGGACTTCGGCTCAACCGCAATGGCCGGCACCCGTCCAGCCGACTGGCCCGTCATATCCGGTCGAGGGCCTGACCAAGGTCGGCCAGGAGATCGGCGATGTCTTCGATGCCGATGGAGAGGCGCACCAGATCGTCCGGTACCTCCAGCGGCGAACCGGCGGCCGACAGGTGGGTCATCGCTCCGGGATGTTCGATCAATGACTCGACGGCGCCAAGTGACTCCGCGAGCGTGAACAGCTCGGTGCCCTCGGTGACCCGCATGGCGCCATCTCGGCTGCCGACACGGAAGCTGACCATGCCACCGAAACCGGACATCTGTTTCTTTGCGGCCTCGTGGCCGGGGTGGCCCTCAAGCCCTGGCCACAGCACCGAGTCAACCTTGGGGTGACCGGACAGCAGCTCCACGATTCTGGCCGCGTTCTCGTTGTGGCGATCCATCCGGATCCCGAGGGTTTTGGCGCCCCGCAATGTCAGGTAGCAATCCCACGGTCCGGGGACCGCGCCGACGGCGTTCTGGAGGAACGTGAGGTGATCGTGCACCTCGGCTTCGTTCGTGGCGACGAAGCCGCCAACCACATCGGAGTGGCCACCAAGGTACTTGGTGGTCGAGTGGACCACGATGTCAGCGCCGTGGGCCAGCGGCTGCTGAAGGTACGGGGTTGCGAAGGTGTTGTCGACAACAAGGCGAGCGTCAGCCCGCTTGGCAACGACAGCAGCGACCGCCCCGATGTCGACAACGGTCAGCAACGGGTTGGTCGGCGTTTCCACCCAGACCATCTTGGTGTTGTCCGGCCAGTTCTGATCCAGCCGGGACGGGTCGGTGAGATCCTCGGCCGACCAGGTGATGCCTGCCTTGCCGAACACCTTGGAGATGAGCCGGAACGTGCCGCCGTACGCATCGTTGCCCATGACGACGTGGTCGCCGGGCTCAAGCAGCCGCAGGATGGTGTCTTCGGCGGCGAGACCGCTGGCGAACGACACGCCGAATGCTGCCCCTTCGAGCGCGGCAAGCGCCTTTTGCAGCGCGGTTCTGGTCGGGTTGCCGGTCCGGGCGTACTCGTAGCCGGAGTGCTTGCCGACCGCCTCCTGGGCGAAGGTCGAGGTTTGGAAGACCGGCACGGTGACCGCGCCGGTCATTGGCTCGGGGTCCTGACCAACGTGAATGGCTTTGGTAGAGAATCCCCAGGCGTTGCTTACGTCGCCGTCATCGTCGTGGGTGCTCATGATGCGGCTCCGGTGCTCGTGGTGGAGTCGATCGAGAGGAACGACAGCAGGTCGGCCCTGGCCAATACCGTGCGGGGACGGCCGCCGTCGAGCACCAGCAGTGCCGGAGCCATGTCGAGCAGATGTACCGCCAGCTCAACCGATTGGCCGATACCGATGGTCGGCATCTTGGGGCTCATGACCTCCTCAACGGAGCGGTCGAGCACGGAGCCGTTACCGAACGCGGATTCCATGATGCGGAGCTCATCGATGGAGCCCATTACCTCTGCGGTGGCCAACGGCATTTCGCCCTTGGCGACCGGCAGCTGCGACACGTCGTGTTCGTGCATCAACCGGACGGCATCTCGCACGCTGTCGGTCGGCTGGAGGTAGACGAGCCGTGGCACGTCGTCGTCCTTGGCGCCAAGCACATCGGCGACGGTCGGACCGTTCGAGGTAAGGAAGCCGAAACCGGCCATCCACTCGTCGTTGAAGACACGACTCAAGTAGCCGCGGCCAGAATCGGGCAGCAGCACAACGACCATGTCGTCGGGGGTCAGTTCCTTTGCCAGCTGCAGCGACGCTGCCACCGCGGTGCCACAGGAACCACCAATCAGCAGCCCTTCACGACGGGAGACGTCGCGGGCGGTCATGAACGAGTCCTGGTCGGAGATGGCGATGACCCGGTCGACCAGGCTGGGGTCATAGGTGGTTGGCCAGAAGTCCTCGCCAACTCCCTCCACCAGGTACGGACGGCCGGAGCCGCCGGAGTAGACCGAGCCCTCGGGGTCTGCGGCAACGATCTGCACATCGGGGTTCTGCGACTTGAGGTAGCGGCCGACACCGGACAGCGTGCCACCGGTTCCTGCTCCGGCGACGAAGTGAGTGATCTTGCCGTCGGTTTGGCGCCAGATCTCCGGACCGGTCGTCTCGAAGTGGGCCTGAGGGTTCGCCGGATTGCCGTACTGGTTCGGGCGGAAGGCGTTTGGACGCTCCTCGACCAAGCGCTCGGCGGTGGAGTAGTAAGAGCTCGGATCTTCCGGTGGCACCGCTACCGGACAGACGACAACTTCGGCACCGTAGGCACGAAGCAGGTCGATCTTCTCCGGGGCGACCTTGTCGGTGAGCACAAAGACGCAGTTGTAACCACGCTGCGCTGCGACGATGGCCAGACCGACCCCGGTGTTGCCAGACGTCGGTTCGATGATGGTGCCGCCAGGCTTGAGCAGCCCTTTGGCCTCGGCGTCGTTGATCATGGTGAGCGCCGGGCGATCTTTGGAGCTACCACCGGGGTTTGTCAGCTCGACCTTGGCCACGACCGGGCAGTCGATGCCCTTGGTCACCTGGCGGAGCCGAACCATTGGCGTTTCGCCAATCAAATCGAGCACCGAATCAGCGATTTCCATTGCCACTCCTCGCAAAAGTTTGTTTCGTCACACGAACAGCACTGGGGCCGACCAAGTAGACAACCGGCCGGGCGCTCGACTATTCCTACACGTCCTTAGCGGCTCCAACCTTACCCAGCTGTGGCTGCAGCCGGGTATTTAGGGGCTGAGGGGTTGTTCAGCAGTCCGTAGCGGTGTCGGGGCCGGTGGTTCGGCGTCGGGGTTGGAGGGCTCCTGCTCGGCCTGGAGCATGACCGAACCAAGCTCGACGGACTCGGTGATCCGGTACGAGCCGTCGTTTTCCGCCGCCAGCCACAGCACCCCGGATCGACGCTCCGGCTTGCGGACACCGACAACGTTGCCGTTGGCATCGACCAGGTGGCGGATCGGGTGGTCGACCGTGACTGCAAGGGTGATTGGCGAGCGTCCGCTCACCGTCTTCAAGCTGCGCAGCTGTGGGCTCCGACCAACGATGCGCAGGTTGGCCTGCGCCAGGTTCTGATGGTGGGCATCGGCCTGGCGGTAGAGCGGTGTGTCTCGGACGAAGACGGTTTCGAGGTCCGCCGTGGACGGTTCGGACTGAAATCGGAACTCCGACTGCAACAGATCGCTCACCGCTCGACGCCACATGGGATCCTCGGCCCCAAGGCCCGAGCTTGTCTGTCGCTCGCCGCCGGAATGCAGCGCGATGCGGACCGGCCGGGCCGCCGTGTGAAACGCCGCCCGCTGACCGAGCAACGATGGGCGAAGCAGCACAACACCGACCAGTAGCTCGATGATGACCGCAACCAGCAGACCGAGGCCGAACTGACCCGTCCCCGCGCCGCCACCGGCGACAGCCAGGATGCTGACTAAGAAGGCGGCACCGCCCAGTGCCGCAATGGCAATTGCGGCGTACTGCCCGGGGTTAGACCCGGAGTCGGGAGACACCAGACCCTCGGGATACGCCCGGTCGCGAAAACCGGTGCCGATTCGATCCATCGGACTGCGCAGAAACTCCAGTTCGAAGAGTCCAAGACCAAGGGCGAGCAGTGCGAGGACCGTGAGTGACTCCGCCATGGTGGCATCGCCATCCATCAAGCGGAACACCCCGAGCGTTGCGCCGCCACCGATCAGCCGCAGCACGAAGGCAATGATGGCGTGCGCGATGTTCTGGGTCAGAACGTAGAGCGCCAGCGCCGCAACAACCGCAAGCGCGAGCACCGCAACGACAACCGGCCCGCGTGCGCCGGCAACCCCTGCCGCATCGATGGCTGCGCCCTCGAGCACCGGGGGTCCACCGGCCATTGGAATGGCAGCGAGGTCGGCGACGGCCTGCTGGCCCTCCTGCGAACGGGGCGAGGCGTTCAAGACGATCACCGCTCGGCTATCGCCGGCGGGGACAAGGAGGTTCGCCTGGTCGATCTCGACCGGTCCGGTGGCCCGAAGCCTCATCTCCGAAGTATCCACCCACGCAACCTCTGGCCGCTCCGCAACGGCGGCAATCCAAGCCTGGAACTCCTGGGCCGTGCCATCGGCCGGGGCCGATGCCACAACGGCGCTCGTGGCGTCTCCGCCGGTTGACAGCCGCTCGGCGACGATCGCCGCTTCGACGCCCTCATCGAGCTGAGCGCTGTCCATTAGCGACGAGTTTGGTGTTCTGAACGCGAACAGCGACAGCGCAAGTAGCACAAGGGCGATGGCGGACAGCACCAGGAGCGGAAAGTCCCGCCCGTCAGTGAAGGTCAGCGGCAACCAGTGCCTGCGGGCCTCTGGTTCGGACAGCAACAGCGTGAGGGCCGGTGCGAGCAGTGCCAGCACCACCAGCACCGCAACCGCAGCCGAAATAGTGACCACGGTGAGCGGTGACCGCCCGGCGTTCAGAAGCTCGACCACCATCGTGGCCAACAGCAGGCCTGAGAACATCAGAGCCAACTCGGGCAGCAGTTCCGTCACCGACCGCCGCATGATCGCAGCGCCGTCCTGGGGCGCATCGCTGGCTCGTGGGATCACCCGTGGAGTTTCCGGGGTGACCCCCACCCCACCTTGTTGCGAGCCGTTGGCGTGGCCGCTCGCCGGGCCGCTGCGACCGCCACTCACATCGGCGGCGGCTCGGAACCAGAGCGACAGCCGCAGCGCCACGGCGGTTGCTGCCACAAGACCGGCGAGGGCGCCCGGCAGCGCTGTGCTGGTGATGGTGCCGTCGAACTCGCCACCGACCTGGGTACCGATGCTGGCGGCGCAGATCACCGCGATGAACAGGCTGACGGCAAGTGCCGCCGCTCGCTTCCAGCCGAAGACAGCACCGAGCGCCGCTCCGATGATGAGAGCGACAAGGGCGACGCCGATGACGCTGGTGGAAAATGGCCCTGCGAGAGCCCTGTCGACCTGGGAGGACCCACCGACCAAAATCTCGGCGTCGGGTATCCGGTCGAGGATGACGCCGCTGGCGTCCCCGGTCACCGCAGTGACCGGTCGGCCACCGTTCGCCTGACTCCGAGCGATGTAGAAAACCGCGGTCCCGTCTCCGGTGATGTCAACGGTGGCCCGTGACACCCCCTCGATGCGATTGAGTCCGTCGAGGAGCCGCTCTCGGTCCTCGTCCGGCACCGGGGTGACCACGAGGGCCACATCGGGGACGATGTCGCCCTCGCTTCCCTGGGCCAGAACCGGGGATCCGGGCAGCAAAAAGGCAAGCAAGACAGCGAGACCGGCGAACACACCGGCCGATGGTCGCCACATTGGATGCCGGGCTGAAATCATCACTCTCCAGTTGCGTTACGCCAAGAAGGGTAGCGGACCTCGATTGGTCGGGCGACCATGCGCCACACCACCTCCAAGGCGTTGGATGTCGACACAGCACCGGTGGGACCAGAGCCCAGACAGGGCCGGTACACCGTTGCACTGATTCAGCTGCCACAATGACCGGGTGACCGCCCAAGCAACACCTCCTCCCACCGATTCGGGACCTGCTCATCGCCCCAAGTTGCTGTTGGCGGTCATAGTCGCCATAGCGCTGGTTGCAGCCGCCTGCAGCGCTGACGCCGACAACCCGCCGGACGGTGATGCATCGGCAGCCGACCAAGACCAAACCGAGGATGGCAGCAACAACAACGGCGACGACAACGACAACGGCGGATCGGATGCAGGAAATTCCGAGAGCACCGAGGCCGATGACAGCCTTGCACCGCTGGAGCTTGCGGTACGTCCCGGTCCGTTCCAGATCACCGTCGACGAACAACCTGAGGCCGTGAGTTCCGGAGCGGTCATCGAGGTGACCGATACCGACGGTGCGGCGCTCGCCGACACCACGTTCGCCGAAAACGGCACCGCTCTGATCCGAGAGCTCCCGGAGGGCGAGGTAGACCTGCAACTCGTCGACGGTGAGGTCCGGTACGCCAAGCAGCGGGTGGTCGTTCCCGGCGAGGCCGCCGACGGTGTGCAATACGACGGCGTCGAACTTTCCGCCGGACTCAACTACATCCCCACCAGGGACGGAACGACGCTGTCGGCATTCGTCTCGCTGCCGGGCTCCGCGTCTGGCGGCCCCTACCCCACCCTGGTCGAATACTCGGGGTACGCCCCATCAAATCCAGAGGCCTCGAACGATCCCTATCGACTCCTGATTCCGTCGCTCGGGTACGCGCTGGTCCAGGTCAACGTGCGGGGAACCGGTTGCAGCGGTGGCTCGTTCGATGCGTTCGAACGGATTCAATCTCTCGACGGCTACGACGTGATCGAGACGGTTGCTGCGCAACCCTGGTCGGCCAAGATCGGCATGTTCGGCGTGAGCTATCCCGGCATCATGCAGCTCCACGTCGCCTCAACCCAGCCGCCGTCGCTGGCAGCAATCGCTCCGCTGTCGGTTACCGACAGCGTGGAATCGGTGCTGTACCCGGGTGGCATCTACAACGACGGCTTCGGCGAAAACTGGAGCAGGCTGGTCAGCGAGCAGGCAGGGGCGGGCGGCCAGGACTGGGCGGCAGATCGGATCACACGTGGCGATCAACAGTGCACCGAGAACCAGAACTTCCGGATCCATAACCCTGACCTGGTGGACATCATCCAGGGCAACCCGTTCGTGAACGACCTCTCGGTCGAGCGCTCCGCCGAAACCTACGCGGACCAAATTGCGGTGCCAACGTTCCTCGGTGGGGCCTGGCAGGACGAACAGACCGGCGGCCGCTTTCCGGCACTGCTCGACGAGCTGGAGAACGCACCGGTATTGCGGGCGACGCTGTACAACGGGCTCCACCTTGACGCCATCTCCGGCGAGATGCTGGTCCGGTTGATCGAGTTCATCAATCTCTACGTCGGCGACCGGTCGGCAGAGGTCGACCCGGTGGTCCGGGTCCTGGTCGGCGTTGGCCTCGCCGGGTTGTTCGGCGATCAGCTGGAACTGCCGCCGGGGCGTTACGACGGGCTCTCGGTCGAGGACGCTCGGGCCGCGTTCGAAGCGGAGCCGCCCATTCGTGTCCTGTTCGACCAGGGGGCGGAGCAACCAAACCTTCCCGTTCCCGGCTTTGACGCCACGTTCGAACAGTGGCCTCCAGCACCCACCGAGGCCACCACGTTCTACCTCGCCGAGGCCGCAACCGGCGTCGGCCTGAGCGACGAACCTCCGACCGCTGACGTCACCGCCGACTTCACCACCGATCCGGCGGAAGGCCAGCGGGTCACGATCGACGACCTCGACAACATCTGGACAAACGAGCCGGGCTGGTCATGGGCCCCAGCAGCGTCCGAAAACGCCGCCTTCTTCGACGGCCCTGCACTCGAAGAAGACCTGGTGGCGGTCGGCAGCGCCAGCGCGGATCTGTGGGTCTCGGTGGCCGACGGGACCGACGCTGACCTTGAGGTCACGCTGTCCGAGCTCGCCCCGGACGGGTCTGAAACCTACGTGCAGGCCGGGTGGCTGCGGCTGTCTCGGCGGGCACTGTCCGATGAGGCTACCGAACTGCGGCCGGCGATCTCAGGACTCGAGGCCGATGTCGCTCCGGTGACCGCTGGCGGCGATCCGGTGTTGGCCAGGGTGGAGATCCTGCCGTTCGCTCACGCCTTCCGGGCCGGTTCCCGCATCCGCATCACCGTCGACACCCCCGGCGGCTCTCGTCCCCAGTGGCGTTTCGACGTTGCCGATGAAGCCGTCCAAGTCACCATTCACAGCGGAGCGGAGAACCCATCGAAGATCGTGCTGCCCGCCATCCCCGGGTTGGACGTGCCGACCGAACGGCCGGTCTGTGGCAGTCTTCGAGGTCAGCCCTGTCGCCAAGGCTGACGTGTTCGGCCTGGAACGATGGCCTGAGAAGCTGATTCGCTTTGGACCCGGCCAGCCGATCCCTCTACGTTGATTCTCATGAGTTCGAGTAGTTCAGCCATCGACCCCCGCACCCCCGTTGTGGTCGGCGTTGCCCAAATCAAACAGCGGCCCGAGGACCCGGCCGAGGCCGTGGAAGCGGTCGCCCTCATGACCGACGCTGTGCGCAACGCAGCCGAGGACGCCGGAGCAGCCGGGCTGCTCGAAAAGCTTGACCTGATCGGCGTTGTCGACGGGGCGTGGAAGTACAGCAACCCCGCGGCACTCATCGCCCAATCGGTCGGCGCGACCGGAGCCCGGACATCGCTCTCGGCCAACGGTGGCAACACGCCACAGTCATACGTCAACAACATCTCGGCCCGCATCCAGGCCGGAGAGTTGGACGTTGCGGTGGTGACCGGGGCGGAGATCATTTGGAGCCGTCGCCGCCAACGCCGGGCCGGTCAGACGGGCCAGACAACCGTGCAGGAGGGCGTCGAGCCGGACGAGCAATTCGGCGTTGACGTGCCGATGTCAACCGAGTTCGAGCAGGCCCGCGGCATGAACATGCCGATCAACTACTACCCGGTCTTCGAGTCGGCGATTCGGGCGGCGAGGGGCGAAACCCTCGACGAGCACCGAGACCGGGTGAGCAACCTCTGGGAGGGTTTCAACCGGGTCGCCGTCGACAACGAGTACGCCTGGTTCCGCAACCCGATGACCGCCGAGGAGATTCGCAACCCCTCGCCGACCAACCGGATGGTGGGCTTCCCCTACACCAAGGCTATGAACTCCAACTGGGACCTAGACCAGGCCGCAGCGGTCCTGCTCTGTTCCGCCGGGGTGGCCGAGGCTGCGGGTATCAGCCGGGACCGTTGGGTCTTTCCCTGGGCAGGAACCGATGCCCACGACACCTACTCGGTCTCCGAGCGACGTGACCTGCACTCATCGCCCGCCATTACCGCAGCTGGCAAAGAGCTGTTCACACTGGCGGGCGTCGGCCCTGACGACATCGGCCACATCGACATCTACTCCTGCTTCCCTTCGGCGGTGCAGGTCAGCGCAGAGGCGCTTGGGCTCGGCCAGGACCGCCAGCTCACCCAAACCGGCGGCCTGACCTTCGCCGGCGGACCGCTGAACAACTACGTCACCCATTCGATTGCCACCATGATCTCCACGTTGCGCGACGACGCCGGATCCGTTGGGCTGGTCACCGCCAACGGCGGTTACCTCACAAAGCACGCGCTCGGCATCTACAGCACCACTCCCCCGGCGACGCCGTACCGGGCCAGCGACGTGCAGGACGAGGTCGACAAGACGCCGAAAACACCGGTCGACGAGGGGCACGTCGGCGCCGCAACCATCGAGGCCTACACCGTCATGCACAACGCGGAAGGGCCCGAGGTAGGGCTGTGCGCACTGCGAACCTCGGACGGGGCCCGCACCTGGGGTCGGGTGACCGATACCGACGCGCTTGGCGCCATGCTGGAAACCGAAGCGATCTCCAGGACCGTCGACCTTGGCGCAGACGGCACCGCCCGACTCAACTGAGACGGTTCATACCGGCCCCCTAGGGCGTCGGGCTGAAGAGCACCTTGCGGCGCGCCGAAGAGTCCGTGGACAGCGACGCGAACGCCGATGCCAACTCATCAAAGCCGACGAGCCGCTCGTGGATGGCCGACACCCGGAACCGGTCATCGGCCATTAGGTCCAGCGCCCGGTGCACATCGGTCACGGTGTAGCCAAGCGATGCTCGCAGGGTCAGCTGGCGCTCCAGCAACTGGCTTGTCGCCACCGAACCGGACTTTCCCGACATCCCGACCACCACCACCGTGCCGCTCGGTCGCACCGCCTGCACCGACAGGGCGACGGCCTCTGACCGACCGGCGCACTCATACACAACGTCAGCGCCGAGCCCGTGGCCCTGCTCGCCCAACCACCGTAGGAGCTCACCACCGGGAGCGAACGCGGCA
>CAZSTV010000088.1:2278-7810 GCA_964609665.1 uncultured Acidimicrobiaceae bacterium | reverse complement strand
CTCGCGCCGGCCGTGCTCGATCTCCACCGCCCCCACCCGGGCCGCGCCACCGAGACGGGCGAGTTCTGCGACCAACAGGCCAACCGTGCCCGCCCCGATGACCGCCACAAGGTCCCCGAGCTTTTGTTCGGCCCGGGAGACGGCGTGAGCGGCGACCGCCGCCGGTTCGGCCAGGGCGGCGTTTGATTGTTCCACCCCGTCCGGCACCCGGTACACCCGTCGAGCGTCGGCCCGAATCCGCTCGGCAAACGCCCCGTGGGGCGACGCAGTTCTGTGTGTGCCGACGATCATCGCAAGCACCGTCTCGCAGGCGTCGACCAGACCGGACCGACACGGCGGGCAGGTTCCACACGGCGGCGGTACCGCGCCAACAACACGTTCGCCTTCAAACCGCCCGACGCAACCGGGGCCGACCGCCACCACTCGGCCCGCCCATTCGTGACCGAACCACGCTGGAGCCGGGACGGCACCGGTGCTGAACGCTTCGATGTCGGAACCGCCGATGCCGCATCGGTCGATGGCGACAATCACCGTGCCCGGCAACAGTTCCGGCTCGGGCACGTCTGCAATTTCGATCCGTTGTGGGCCAGTAAGGCGCGCCACTCTCACGGGCGCATCGTATCTCGATCCTTCAACCCACCCCGAACCACGGGGAACCCCGGCGACCGGGGCATGTTGGAGCGTCTACCGCAGCTGATCGAGTGCCTCGAAGAACGTGGGGAAGGTCTTGTCGACACAGCCCGGATTGTCGATCTCTATCCCTGGGTGCACCAGGCCGAGCAGCGCGAAGCTCATCGCCATCCGATGATCTTCGTAGGTCTCGACAACGCCCGGCGTTGGAACGCCGGGATTGATGACCATGCTGTCGTCGGTTTCGGTGACCTGTAGACCCCGCTTGGAAAGCTCGGTCACGACGGCGCCGATCCGGTCGGTCTCTTTGAACCTGATAAACCCGATGCCACGAATCTCGGTTGGCCCGTCGGCGAACGCGGCCACCACCGCCAACGTTTGAGCGGTATCTGAGATGTCGGCCATGTCAACGGCGATCCCTCGCAGGGTTCCCGTCCCCTCAACCTCGGTCCAGTCCGGGCCGCGCCGCACCGTTGCACCCATCTGCTCCAAGACGTCAACGAAGCCAAGGTCACCCTGGACCGTGTTGGTGCCAAGACCATCCACCCGTACCCGGCCGCCGGTGATTGCCGCCGCTGCAAAGAAGTACGAGGCGGCAGACGCATCCGGTTCCAGGTCCAACGACACCGGCTTGTAGGGGCCGCTCTCGATGACGTAGCGCTGCTCGCCCTCTTCCTCGATGGTTGCGACTGCAACGCCGAACGCGGACATGGCGGAGATGGTCAGCGCAACGTATGGCCGCGACACCAACTCCCCGGTCACCACGATGGTGGTTCTTCCACCGAACAGCGGCGCGGCGAGCAACAGCCCGGAGAGGTACTGGCTGGACACCGACGATGCGACCGAGATGGTCCCGCCATCCAGACGGCGACCGGTTATCGCCAGGGGCAATCCTTCACCGGTGACCTCGGCGCCAAGGTCCCGAAGGGCATCAAGCTGTGGCCCAAACGGTCTCGCCCGCAGCTGCTCATGTCCGTCGAGTACGAATCGGCCGGGGGTGGCCGCCAGGACGGGGAGCAGGAACCGACTCGTGGTCCCGGACTTGCGAACATCGACCAGCAACGGTGCTTCGGCCGCGGTTGGGCCTGGAGCGAGCCCGCCGTCGATTGTCGCCGAGGCAGCCGACGGATCGACCTCCACACTGATGCCGAGCCTGGTGAGGCTGTCCAGCATGGCGTGGGTGTCGTCTGCGAACAGAACGCCGCCAAGCACCGACCGCCCGTCGGCCAGAGCGGCGCAGATCAGCGCTCGGTTGGTGTGGCTCTTTGAGCCGGGCACGGACAGGGTGACATCCGGAGGGCTGCTGAGCGGTTCGACCAGACGCACGGTTTCAGACACCGTTCCATAGTGCCAGTCTCCAGCCGTGGCGCGGTCCGAATTTCTCCCGCTCGCCTATTCCGACGCAAGCGACGCCGCTATCTCGGCCGCGGCGACAGCGTCGGTGGAGCGGACAAGTACGACGGTGTCGTCACTGGTCACCTGCGGCTGGATCCCCGCGGCACGAAGCCGCTGCGCCAATAGCAACAGTTGTGGCCGGTCGAGGCCGACCCCAATCCGCTCGAACGAGACGGGACCCATGCGTGTACCCCTCGTGCCCTGTCCGGCTATTCGGAGAACGTAGCGTCCGCTGTCTCGGGATGCGGCTCCGGCGCCGTCTGTGCCTGCAGGTCGATCGGCGGGCTTGGTGGCTCCGGTTCGAGCTGAATCAACGCCTCGGCCGGCACCTCATCGGTGTCGGTGTCGATCAGGTCGTTCGCTGCAGCGGCAACGCCACGATCGCGGTCCTGTGCTTCGAGGGAGATTCTGATCTCCTTCAGCGCCTCTCGGTACTGGCGAAGCTTCGACTCCCTGTCAGCCAAACGACGGCTCGCAACGGTGAGGTCCTGGTTGACGATGTGCAGTTGCTCGATCGCCTGATCGCGCTCGGCTGCCGCAGCGTCACGCTCGAACTCGGCGTTGGTCGCGGTCTCGACGAGGCGGTCCGGGCTGAGCGAAACAAGCTCGTGACGGAGGCGTCGGTTGGTCTCTTTGTCTTCGGCGCGCTCCTGCCGGAGGTCTCTGATCGCCTCGTCATAGCGTGCCGTGTCATCTTCGTGGGTGAGGCGCAGGCGCCTGGTCACCACGAACAGGAGAAACGACATGAGGATCACAGCGGCGACAAAGCCAACTATTAGTCCCATTAGAAGATCACCCACGCAGCACCTCCTATGCCCTCCGCCCCCCGACTCGCATCGGTTGGGTCGCCCAGCATGTTACGTTTCTACTCATTGCTCCGTATGAAGATAGCGCATCTTGGCCCGACGCCGACAGGTGATCTACCGGATCCGATACTGAATGGCCCTGATTGCCTAGCAGTTTGCGGGGTCGGTAGGTGAACCGGCCCACCAAAACCGCCCTCGTGCGACGAAATTCAGGTCCGAATCGCCGACCCGTCTGAGGGGTCGAAGAAGCGGAACCGAGCGCTGTCGACCGCAAGCTCGATGGGTTGCCCGATCCTGGCTGGTGAACGGGGGTTGACCCTGGCGACGTAGATGTAGTTTCCAGTGTCGTCGGTTGCCGTCGCAACGGCGTCCTCGCCCTCAAACTCAGAATCCATGATCTCGAACGGCTCAACGGCCATCGGGAAGTGCACGATGATCTCCGAGCCAAGCGACTCGACCAGCGATGCGGTCGTCTGCAGACGTCGGCTCTCTGGAACATCTGTGCTGAGCGACGCATCAGCGATGTCTTCGGGACGGATGCCGGCGACAATCGGCTTGCCGACAAAGCCGTCAAGAGCGGGACGCTCGGCCAGGACCGACGGCGGGATGGAAACGTTCTGGTCGCCAAGGGTGACGAACAGTTCATCGCCGTCGCGGCCTAGCTGACCGCGGAGCAGGTTCATCGACGGAGAGCCGATGAAGCCGGCCACGAACACATTGTCGGGTGAGTCGTACAGGTTTTGGGGCGTGTCGACCTGTTGCAGCAGGCCACGCTTGAGCACAGCGACCCGGTCTCCCATGGTCATGGCCTCGACCTGGTCGTGGGTGACGTAGATGGTGGTTACGCCAAGATCCCGCTGCAGACCGGCGATTTCGGCCCTCATCTGGACACGAAGCTTCGCATCGAGGTTGGAGAGCGGCTCATCCATCAGGAAGGCCTTCGGCTGACGAACGATGGCTCGACCCATCGCCACCCGCTGGCGCTGACCGCCGGAGAGCTGCCCCGGCTTCTTGTTCAGCTGCTCGGTAAGGTCCAAGGTCTGCGCGGCTTTGGATACCCGAGCAGCGATCTCTGACTTGGCGACCTTGGCCAGCTTCAGCGCAAAGCCGATGTTGTCCGCAACCGTCATGTGGGGGTAGAGGGCGTAGTTCTGGAAGACCATGGCGATGTCACGGTCCTTGGGGTGCACGTCGTTGACGACACGATCATCGATGCGCAGTTCGCCACCGCTGATCTCTTCGAGCCCGGCAACCATCCGCAGTGCGGTGGACTTGCCACAGCCCGACGGTCCGACCAGAACGAGAAACTCCCCGTCCTGAATTTCCAGATTCAAGCCTTCGATGGCCTTGAACCCATTCGGATAGACCTTGCTTACCTGCTCGAGTGCAACTCCAGCCATTCCCCAACCACCTCTCTTCGAGTGCCTGACACCATACCCTCTTCTGCAGCGCCACACTAGTGCAATGTAAGCGCTTTCGTCGTCGAGAGTTTTGGTGTGACTCGCGACCGGACGACCCGGCGTCGCTCGGGTTCTGCAATACTCGACCCATGACCGATCTCAGCTTCGACTGTCCGCGGTGTGGCCAGGCGGCAACCGCCAGGTTCTTTGGACCGTGCGACGCCTGCAGGAGCCAGCTCAGAGACATCTATCGGTCCGAGGCAAAGGCGGTCGAGGCCCCCGAGTACGAGCCGAAGATGAACGTGACGCCAAACGCCATCGCCACCAAGGAATAAGTCTCCCAGGTCAGCGTCGTTCGTCAGCGGGCATTCATTCAGCGGGCATTCATCCGGGTAATCCAATCCTCGATCAGCCAGCCGGCAATGGACATCCGACCCTTCGGCACCGGCGGCAACGCGTCGTGGGTGTACCAACCGGCTTCGACAATCTCGCTCTCCTGGATCTTTAGGTCGCCACCGGCGTAGTCGGCGTTGAAGCCAATCATCAGCGAATGGGGAAACGGCCACGGCTGCGATCCGAAGTAGCGGACGTTGTCGACCTCCACTCCCACCTCTTCTCGGACCTCTCGGACAACCGTCTGCTCCAACGTCTCCCCCGGTTCTACAAATCCGGCGAGCGCGCTGAAGAAACGGCCGGGAAACTGTCGACCCCAGGCCAGCAGGGCCTGCCCGTCATCTCGCTCGACCAGCATGATCACCGCCGGCGTCAGCCGTGGAAAGGCCATATGGCGACACTCCGGGCATGACCTGGCCCGCTCGGAGTCATGCATGTTGGTGTCGGCGCCACAGCGGCTGCAGAACCGATGGTCGACATCCCATGTCAACACCTGAGCGGCCCGCCCGGCGAGCACCCAGTCCTCTTCCGCCAACACGGCGTAGGCCTTGCGAAGGTCGGCGAAGTGGCCGTCCTCGGGAGGTTCGAAGTCCGCTCCGACCCTTGCCGCCCAGACCGGTCCGTCCTCATCGTGGCCAAGGACGTGGACGTCGCTGACGCCCACCGCGGCCTCGGCCGCCACCGGGAGCGCGCCTTCGATCAGCAGAAGCTGTTGGCGACGGTCGTACAGAAACCACCGCCCAGCGCTTCCTTGGAGATGATCGGGTACCGAGACAGCTGGCTCAAACATATCGAGACGTAACCTAGTGGATTTTCTGAAGGCGTGAATCGGGCGGGATTTCTCCCGAATGAATCGGGCCGATCGGTGCCTCGGCAATACTGTTGAACCATCGCTGACATCGGCACCC
>CAZSTV010000088.1:0-2178 GCA_964609665.1 uncultured Acidimicrobiaceae bacterium | reverse complement strand
TCGGGCCGATCGGTGCCTCGGCAATACTGTTGAACCATCGCTGACATCGGCACCCTCAACGAGAGTTCGCTTCACTCCCAGCTCAAGCACTTCCTGAGCGAGCCTGGCGATGACCTGGAGTTCTCGCTCGACGGCTTCGTCATCGACATCAGGCGGGGCGATCTGTTGATCGAGGTCCAGACCGGATCGTTCGGGGCGATGGGCCGCAAGCTCGACCGCCTACTCGCCGACTACCGCATTCAACTCGTCCACCCGATCCCGACCGAGACCTACCTCCACAAACCGGGAGCAAAGCCGCGGCGATCACCAAACCGGGGCACGGTCTACTCGGTGCTCGACGAATTGGTCAGCATCCCAACGCTGCTCGATCACCCCAACCTCACGCTCGACGTCTTCCTCGTCACGGTCGACAAGTTCCAGGAGCACGACCCAAAGGCACGGCGAGGGCGTGGCGGGTGGCGCACGACCGATAAGCAACTCCGATCCATCGATGAGCTCGTGCACTTCACCGATACTGAAGACCTCGTGGCCCTCATGCCGGACGGACTACCCCTGGCCTTCACCACCGCCGACATCTCCTCCGCCGGGGACTTCGGGCGCGACGTCGCCCAGAAGTTGGCGTACTGTCTGCGGGCCCTCGACCGGATCGAAGTGATCGACAGGACGAAGGCCGGGTATCGCTACCGCTGGACCAGCTAGCGGGATGCCAAGCGGAAGCTGACCGGGGTGCGCCTACGGCGTGTCCAAAATGGTCACCGTGCCGGTATCGCCGTCCACCTCAATCCGGGAACCATCGACGATCCGCTTCGTGGCATCTGTTGCAGAAACCACACAGGGAATGCCGAGCTCGCGGCTGACGATGATGGCGTGACTGAGCGGCGCACCAACGTCCACCACCACCGCACCTGCGGGTACGAATAGCGGTGTCCACGACGGATCGGTGATCGGCGCCACCAGGATGTCGCCCGGCTGCAGCGCGGAAGGGTCGTGAGAGTCGGTGACAACCCGAGCGGTGCCAACCGCGTTGCCGGGACAGCCCGGAACGCCCTGGAGGGTCTCGCCGCCTCCGAGCGCCTCGACCTGCACGGCGTCGCGCCGAGGGTACGCCGCAAAGTCACCGGGGTCACCAACAAACAGGAACGGTTCCTGGAGCTCTGCGACCTGGTCGTAATGGGCGTTGCGGGCCGCGACGGTGTCTGACCAACCGGTCGGGTCGTCCAGGTACTGATACTGCTCCGCTCTGGTCATGAAGCTCAGCGACGTGTCGTGTGGCAACAGCCCTGCTTCCACCTGGCGGGCCCCCACCAAGCGCAGCGCCATCCGACATTCCTGCACCAACTTGATGCAGTTGGTCTTCGTTCGCTCTCGGCCCGGCATGAAGATGGTGGCCGCCGACAGCGCCGCCTGGAACTGCCCCTGGGTCTCGGGGTCAGCAGCGAGCGCTTCGACCAGCGCCGTGCCGATGGCTTCACGCTCGGCCGCCCGTGCCGCGTTGTTGAGGTTCGGGGCCGCGTCGGCATCGGCCAAACGCATCCGGTCGATCGCCGCCAGTGCCAGGTCGGGGTCGGTCTCCCACGTCGGTGATCGAACCTCCCACTCGTTGGGCCCTCTGGCGCCGTAGGCAAACAGGAAGAGATCGAGGTTGGTACAAAAGTCGACAGCGTCCGCATCGGTGGCGGCTCGAAGCCGTTCGGTCAGTCCCTGCACGCCCTGGTCGAACTGTGCGGTCAGTTCCGCTGACGCAGCGACCTTGCGGCCCATCGTCCACATGGCCATCGACGGCGCGGCGGATTCAACGTCGCCCAGGCCGGCCAGCAACTTCAGCGCGGCGGACGGCTGCCCGACCGCCTCGCACACCTTTGTGATGATCCCGACCGGCACTGTTGCGAGGAAGCTGATGAAGATGTGCTCGGTGAAAAGGTCTTCGAAGTGGGTGTCGAGCAGGCTCCAGGAATAGTCGAGCAACTCCCGGTCGCCCATCGACGACAGGTCCGGCCGATCAGCCCGCAAGGCGTTGACCGTCGCTTCGAATGCCGCCACGTCGGGTAGACCATCGGTCGTCAGCACCCACTGGAAGGTCTCGCCGATCTTCTCGGTCAGATCGGGCCGGTCGTCACCCGGGCCAGGGATGAATTCCGGCACGCCGGGGGCGTCGCCAAAGAAGGAATCATCGATGTC
>CAZSTV010000087.1:4165-20460 GCA_964609665.1 uncultured Acidimicrobiaceae bacterium | reverse complement strand
GCCTCACTGTGTCGCGCTTGGGCTTCGGCCCGATCCGTTCGTGTAGATCTGGGGGGGTGGGGATGTATCCCGTGGTGTGGGGGATGTATCCCGATGTTGTGTTGGTGGGTTGGGTTTTAGTGTTTGGGGTATCGGATGTGTTGTTCGGTGCCGGCGTGTTGTTGGCTTGAGTTTGGGAGTGTGTTGTTGTGGCTATTCGTGGTGCTGATGTTGAGCAGTTGCGTGGGTTGGCGAATCGGTTGGAGGTTGTGTGGGCTGGTCAGTTGGATCAGTTGATTTCGTCGGTTGATGCTGCGGTGGCGGCGTCGGCGAATAATGTGTGGTTGGGTCCTGATGCTGAGCAGTTTCGGGGTGTGACGTGGCCGGAGCATAAGCGTCATTTGCAGGCTGCTCGTCAGGCGTTGGTTGATGCTGGTGGTACGGCGAAGCGGAATGCTGGTGCGCAGGAGACGACGTCGTCGTCGATCGCCTAACCACAACCAAGCGGGGTCGGTTGCATTGGCCCCGCTTGTACCGCCCGAGATCGGGCGACATGCCTAGCAGGAGGCGACTAGGGCGATTCCTGCTGAGGGGCGGCGGACCGTACCGCATCCTCGTACTCTTCGAGGATGCGGAGGTCGTCGTTGTTGACGATGCCTCGGGTAACAGCGGTCTCGGCAAGAACGGCCCGCCGCTGGTTGTTCCGTTTGTTCACACCCTTGCTCAGCCCTCGGATGCCGGAACTGGTCAGACGATCACAGACGTTGTCCAGTTTCCGGTTGAACTTGGCTTCTGACCAACCAAGACGGCTTCGTGCCTCTTGGTTGGTCGGTAGGGTCAACGGGGCGTGGGGTCGGCGGAGTAGGGATTCAGCCAGGATGGTGAACAGCAGGCGCTGTTCGTCAGCCCAGGCGATGGATGCCAAACTCAGGGTGTCGCTCGGTTCCGCAGTTTCGACAGCACCGGGAGGTGAGCAATGAACCAACAGCTCATAGCCGGTGGGGCCGGCCGCAAACTGGAGGATCATGTCAGAGCCGGGAAGTGGTTGCGCCGTTCCCGGCGTTATTTTCGCGCTGGCCCTCGTGGCGCGATCAAAGACTTCGAACTCAATGCGGGAACCGATGTTGCCAACCCACCAGCGATCATCTCGGGTCTCGAATTTGCCGAGTTGACGGTGAAGGAACTCGTTGTCGTCGATGGGAATATCGGCCTCACGGCCGAACGTCAACGTCTCTCCAGGCCGAAGAACACTGATGTCATCGCAAAAGTCGACGATGAGACAGTTGTCCGCCAAAAGCCGTTCTATATCCAAAGATTCGCTCATCGTTACAGCAATTCGTTTGGTGTCACGCCATGGGTAAGAGAAGCCATTGCGAGACCGATGCCCATACGGTCAGAATTCGAGCGTACATGACTATGGTTCCTTCCACTATCCGAATCAGCGTCACGGTAAACGGTGACGTGGTCCATGGCATGAGAGGGCCGAGGTCGTGAGACTGCTCCTTACGGTGGAAGGGATCAGTGGCGAGTCGGCCGATCGGGCCGTTGACGTCGGGTCCGGGGCGACGGTCGACGATGTGATCGATGCGCTCGGTGGCACCCGTGCCAACAGACTTGCGGTAACCCGTACCGGGCAGCTGCTCGACGGCACCGCCCCCGTTGCCGGAGCCGACATTCGAAGCGGCGACTCGGTGGCACTGGTCCGCGCCGGGACCGAGGTGCACCCCGTCGCCGACCACGGACAGTCGAACGGGGACGGCGGCGACCCATCGGGCAGACCAGGCGGTGCCGGCGGTACAAGCGGTGCAGACGCACCAGGTAGCGCGACGCAGCAGCGCAGTCGCACGTGGCGCCCCGCCGCAATGCTGAAAATTCTCACCGGGCCCTCAGCGCCCGCCACCGTGGAGATCGCCTTTGGCGAAACGACACTTGGCCGCGGGACCGAAAACGATGTGGTGATCCTCGACGACGGCATGTCTCGGATGCACGCCTCGCTCATCATCGACGACGACTCGGTGGAGATCGTCGATCGCAGCTCGACAAACGGTGTGGTCATAGGAGGCCGGGCTCGCTCGGAGCGAACCGCTCTCACCCGGGGCACGCGAGCGCTGCTCGGCAAGACCTGGATTGAAGTCGAACATCTGCAGCGACCACGGGGCCTCGGAGACCTTGGTCAGAACACGGTTGAGTTCAACCGCCCGCCCCGGATGATCCACCCCTACGAGCCGGCGAAGTTCGAGCTGCCGGTGCCCCCGGATCACCCACCGAAGCAGCGCATTCCCAAGATTTCGGCCATCGCTCCGCTCTTCCTCGGGGCGGGCATGATCTACATGCCGGTGCTGCTCGGCGGACGGCCGAACTACCTGTTCGGCATGTTCATGCTGTTCTCGCCGGTCATGCTGCTCGGCTCATTCTTTGAGAATCGGAGCTCCGCCAGGGCCAATTTCCGCGACGCCCTTGAAGAGTTCAACAACGCCGTCACCAACGTCGAGCAGCGGTTGGAGACCGCCCACGTCGAGGAACAGGAGGGTCGCCGTCGGGCGTCACCGGCTCCTCAGGAACTTGAAGAGCTGGTCGAAACGCTGTCTCGCAGGCTGTGGGAGCGGGGTCTCAACGACTCGGACGGACTGTCGGTCAGGATTGGCCTCGCCGACCAGCCCTCACAAAACAAAATCGAGACCCACGACCGCGGCCCCGCTGACCTGCGAGCGGCCCTGGAGGGCATTCCCGAACGGTTTGCCGTCGTCGCGCAGGTTCCCGCAGTGGCGAGCCTGCGCCAGAACGGCGGCATTGGCGTATCCGGGCCGCAGGAATTTGTGACTCCGCTGTGTTATTCGATCGTCGGTCAGTTGGCGACGTTGCACACCCCAGCGGAGCTGCTGATCTCGGCCATGATTCCCGAATCGGCCCGCTCCGCATGGGAGTGGCTGAAGTGGTTGCCCCACTGCCCAATAGGAGAGTCACCGCTCGGCGGCCATCAGCTTGCGGCAAACGAGGTGGAGTGCCGGGCCATGCTTGCCCGGCTGCTGGCGTTCGTCGATGCCCGGCGTGAGCAGCAGTCGACCCGGTCCGATGACAGCACGGTTCAGGTTCCGGCCGTCGTCGTGGTCATCGGGGAAGGCGTTCCGGTGGAACAGCACGAGCTGACCCGGCTTCTGGAGACCGGTCCCGCGGCCGGGGTTTTTGTGGTGTGGGTGTCCGGCTCGTCCAGCCGAGTGCCACGGGCAATCGGCAACGTGGTGCAGGTGGACCCTGAGGGTCGCAGCGCCAGCCTGTCGATCAGCGGCACAAACCGGACGGTGCCGGACGTCGTGTTTGAAACCATGGACGAGCGCAATGTCACGTCGCTCGCCAGGCGGCTCACCCCGATCGAAGACATCAGCGCCCGCTTCTCGACCGGCTCCCAAATCCCGTCCCGGGTCAGCCTGGTAGAGCTGCTCGGTGGGGTCGAGGTGCTCGACTCTCCCGAGCCAATCCTCGAGCATTGGCAGCATCGACCAAAAACGCTCGAAGCGCCGGTTGGTCGTCTCTCGGACGGCCTCTTCACGCTGGACATCCGCCGCGACGGTCCCCACGCGCTGGTTGGCGGCACCACCGGTGCAGGCAAGAGTGAGTTCCTGCAGAGCTGGGTCATGTCGCTGGCCGCGACCCACAGCCCCGAGACGGTCACGTTCCTCCTTGTCGACTACAAGGGCGGCGCGGCGTTCAAGGATTGTTCCAAGCTGCCCCACACCGTTGGCATGGTGACCGACCTTGACAAGGCCGGGGTCCGGCGAGCGCTGGTGTCGCTCATTGCGGAACTGCACCGCCGGGAACACATCCTGGCCGAAGCCGACTGTTCTGACCTGCTGGAAATGATCGACAAGAAGATCCCACACACTCCGCCAAGCCTGCTGATCATCGTCGACGAGTTTGCGGCGCTCGTGCAGGAGGTCCCGGAGTTTGTGGAGGGCATGGTCGGCATCGCCCAGCGAGGACGAAGCCTCGGCCTTCACCTGGTGCTCGCCACTCAGCGGCCAGCGGGCATCATCACTGGCCAGGTCAAGTCGAACACCGACCTCCGCATCGCCCTGCGGATGGCCGACGGCGAAGACTCGGTCGACGTGATCGACTCGCCCGCTGCGGCAGAGATCAGCCGAGCCATCCCCGGGCGAGCGGTTGCCCGCATCAGCCGCGACCGGTTTGCGTTCCAATCGGCCTACGTCGGCGGCAAGACCGGCGCTGATGACACCGGGCCCTCCGTCGAACTTGGAGAGTTCCATTTCGGCGGCGTCCAGCCCATCGCCAGTGCGCTGCCCGCTGCTGCGGTCCAGCCGGATGAGGTGGTGGGAACCGATCTGGAGCGGCTGGTCGAGAACCTGTGCAACACCCACACCGTCACCGGCAAAGATCTGCCACGGAAACCGTGGCTGGCGCCCCTCGAAGCGACCTACGACGTGTCCGAAATGCCGCAACCGGCCGATGATGCCTCCCTGCTCCTCGGCATGGTCGACGTCCCCGACGAGCAGGCTCAGATCCCGCTGTACTTCAACCCCGACGTTGATGGCAGCCTTGGCATCATCGGCGGTGGTGGTTCAGGCAAAACCGTTGCACTGCGGACCATCTGCGCCGCGGCCGCGCTCCATGACGGTGCACCGGACAACGTGCCTCATATTTACTGCATGGACTTTGCCGGCCGAGGAATGCGGATGGTGGAGTCGCTGCCCCACGTCGGTGGCGTTGCCCTCGACGATGACCCCGAGCGGTTGATCCGCATCCTCTCCGACATTCAGATGATCATGGATGAGCGGGCCCGGAAGTTCTCAGACGTTCAGGCCTCGTCGCTCGGCGAGTACCGCCAAGCCCGGCCGGACGACCCGACGAACCGGGTGTACCTCCTGATCGACGGCTATCCGTCGTTCCACGAGATGTTCGAGCCGGTCGAGAACGAGCGCTGGATCAAGCTGGTCCGCCGCGTCATCCTCGAAGGCCGACAGGTCGGGGTGCACGTGGTCCTCACCGCACCCCGTCGTGAAGCGATCTACTCGACCATCGTCCGGGCGATGGGGCGGTGGCTGATTCTCCGCCAGACCTCGGTCGACGATTACCGCAGCCTCGAAGTCCCCGATGACCTTCTCGGCGAGGAAGGCTCGGCAGGCCGGGCCATCGAGAACAAGAACGTGGCCCAGGTCGCCATTCTCGGCGGCGAGACCAGTACCGAGCGCCAGGCCGAGGCCATCCGGACCCTGGCGGACAAGTTGATTGCCGCGGGGGTTCCCGAAGCTCGGCCGGTCAAAGTGCTGCCGCCAACCATTGCCCACACCGACCTTGTCGACGCAAAGGCCATTGGCATCCGGGACCGGGACTTTGGCGAGCAGGTGCTCCCGGACCGCTTCCCCGTCTTTTTGGTATCGGGCCCGCGGGCCAGCGGAAAGTCAACCACGCTGTCCACCGTCGGCCGGGCGATCGGGGGCGACTTCGACGAGGTCATCTTCTTTGCGCCGAAACCGCCGTCGGTGCCGGTTGACCCGTCGTGGAAGGTCGCCGCCGGTCAGGAAGCGATCGAGGACATCATCTACCCGCTGCTCGGCGGCGGTGAAGGCTCCCGACTGCTGCTTATCGATGACGCCTACACCCTGTTCGAGAACGGTTTGCCGGTCGATCAGCTGGTCGAGGCCTGTGACGGAGCAGGGATGCGGGCGGTCATCTCCATGGAAGACACGCGCGCCCGATCCGGGTTTGATCCCTTCGCCCGGTCGCTGACCGCCCACCGGTTTGGTCTGATGCTCCGACCGAGTCCGCTTGAAGACGCCGACATTTACGGTGTCGCTCTGCCGCGCATCAAGAGCCACCTGTGGCCAGCCGGCCGGGGCTACCTGGTCTCCGGGCACGGGCTCGAGACGCTGCAAATCGCTACCTGAACCGGACGCATCGCCCCGCAGGGGATCGATCCCGATGTTCAACATTGCGGCCCCGGTTTAGGTTCGTTCCATAGCGAAAAACGCGAGCACGAATGCGGTAGCGAAGAGCACGCTGGAGGAGCGGGAAGATGAGCGGCACGTTGCATGGGGCGGACCTTGAGGCGCTGGACATGCTGGCAAGTCAATTGGAGCGACAGGCAGCACAGCTGTCCACGTTGACGAACCAGGCGACCTCCGGGGTGACCACCCTGGCCCGACTGTGGGAAGGGCCGGACTCTGCGCAGTATCGCCAACTCTGGCACACGACCCATCGTCCGAAGATGAACTTCGCAACCCAGGAACTGCGAGACGCGGTGGCCACGATCCAGCGCAATCGCCAGGCCCAGGATCTCACAAGCTCGGCCAACGGCGGCGGTGTGTCGGGTTGGGGCGGTGGGCCGGGATCCTTGGGAGCCTCGGCCCTCAACTTCGGCGATGACTCGGTCGTCGGTGACATCACGGACTTTCTCTTTGGCGACATCGCCAACTTCTGGGGCGGGGGCGATGACGGCTTTCCCGTCGGTTCGCTTGGGGCGGCGCTGCTGCGCATGTCTCGGGTTGCCAGGGGCGATCTGCCGCTGTTCAACACCGGCTTTGTCGGGACCCGCCTGGCGTCACTGCTTCAAGGCGGTCCCGGCGTTCTCGGGCAGGCCGGTACGTGGCTTGCCTCGCCGGGAGCGTCAACGTTCTTCAAATGGGCGGGCGTCACCGGCGGTGTCGTCTCCACCGGTGTCGGTCTGTACGACCTCTATCAGCAGGGCAACCCGATCGATGCGTTCCAGGAGAACGGAGCGGGCTACGTCGCTGACGTTGCCTCGACCGCTTTCAGCGCATCGAGCACAGCGTTTCTGCTGGCACCGAACCCCGTGACCGGAGCACTGGTGCTCGGCACCGGGGCGGTCTGGCTCGGCGCAGAAGTCGTCGACAACTGGGATTCGATCACCGACTGGACCTCCGACACCTGGGATGCCGGGACCGACTTTGTCGGTGATGTCGGGGGTGCAGCGGTTGACCTTGGCGGCGATGCGCTCGACCTTGCGGGCGATCTTGGCGGCGGTGCACTCGATCTTGCCGGCGATATTGGCAACAAACTGACGTCGCCTAGTGACTGGTTCTAGAGCACGTGATGAATACGAACAAGACCTGTATGGAAGCGGTGAAACATGTACTTCGATAGAAACAACGCAACTCTGCTGGCATCTGCGGATGACCTGACCAAGCTGGCCGAATTTTCGGCCGCCGACTCCGGTGCCATCCCAGCGGATTGGCAGGAGGTGAACGTTGCCGCCGGGGATCGACTCGATCCAACCGTCGCAGGCATCGTTGAGATCATGAACCGGCCGCTGCGCTCGATTGCGCTTGAGCGGTTTGATGGCGAGTCGGTGGATGTCATGTTCATCGCCTGGGATCGAGCGGGGCGGGCCACCATGGCAAACGGCATTGGACAGGACAGCTTGTCGATCACGGCAACGCAGTTTGATTTGTTGCCGGCGCTGCTGACCCAGGCGGTCAGGCTCAACCCATCGACCGCCCCGGCGGTCCGCCAGCCCATCACGACCACCGCAGGCGTGGTCCAGCAGGCCATCGCCGGTGGCCCTGGGGTTGACGGCCCTCTGGTTGACGGAGAGACCTCGGACGAGGACCTGGTTGCGGTGCTCGGGGCACTTCGACACGCCTGGCGAGCCAGCGGCAGCTGGCAGGGCAAGGCCACCGACGCCTCCATCACCGTACTTTCGGCTGGCGACGAAGGCCTTTGGGCGGTGTCACACGATGCGTCCACGCCGGGAAGTCAGGCAAATGCCGACACCGTGGTGCGGCTGGAGCCATGCAATCCGAGCGACATCAGCCGGCTTCTTGGTGATGTGGTGACCGGTCGTAACAGCGTGCCGGAGCAGACAGCGACAGCGTCTTCCACCGCCACTTCTACCGCCGTTTCCAACGCAACTTCGACTGCGGCAACGACCGCCGCCTAGACGCTCATGGCGATCGTTCGAACTGGTCGTCATTTTGACTTTCGAACCAACTTGGACGGCAGGACAACTCGTCCAACGTTGGTGCAATTCGAATACCCGGTTTGCCGGTTTGCCAATAGAATGATGATGAAGCGACAAGATGGTGGGGCTCGGGGTGGCGAAGTCAGGACCAACGATCGAGCAGGTTTCAGCTGCGACGACAGGATCAGCCGCAACGTCGGTGCCGACAAACGCGCCGCCGCCACCCACGCCTGGGACGATTCAAAACGGCGGCCCGGTCGGCAACTCGGCCACTCCGGTTGGACTGAAGAAGCGGCGGGGCTGGCGGCCAGGATTGCTACTGGTCGGACTATTTCTCGTGGTGGGTTCAATGCTTGGCGGCATTCTGCTGCTCGATTCGGTGTCCACCACCACACCGGTCCTGGTGGCCGCAGGAGACCTGGAGCGGGGACAGGTGCTCGAAACGAGTGATGTGCGGGTTGCCGAGGTGTCTCTGGCCCCCGACGTCAACGTGCTCACCCTCGAAGAACAGGCATTCCTCGGCGGTGAGAACATCGGTGAACCCATCCGGGCGCTCAAGGGCTTCGTGCCCGCCGGAACGCTGCTCTCCGAAGACCACTTCGTGATTCGCTCAAACCTTCTGGACGAGGGTGACGTGGTGGTTGGCCTACGGCTCGAATCCGGCGACTATCCGTCGCTGCTCAAGATCGGCGACGTGGTGGAGATGTTTGACATCTCCGGCCGCAACGGCGATGAAGAGGCGGTGTCCGTCGGCCAGGCCGAGGTGTGGCGAGTATGGCAGTCGATCTCACCAGAAGATCGCACCGAAGACCTGGTGGCGGACTTGGTCATGGACGACGAACTGCAGTCGCGGGTGGTACAGGCCCACGCCTTTGACCGGCTTCGCCTAACCGTAGTTCAGACGAGTGACGGGTAGCTGACGTGCTTGTCAGCGTGTCGTCGGTAAAGGGAGCGCCGGGGGTTTCTTCCTGGTCGCTGCTCCTTGCCGCGGCCTGGCCGCACAACGCCGATCGGGTCCTCGTCGAGGCTGACGGGTCCGGCGGCATTGTCGCCGCTCGCTATGACTTCCCGATGGCCCCGGGCGTGACCGACCTTGTGTCGCAGGTCAGGCGGGGCAGCTTTGACAGCGGCTTTGCCATGGACACGGTTGGTCGGTTGCTCCGACCCCAGACGCCCCAAGAAGAACAGCTGTGGGTCGTGCCGGCCCCCATCGCCAGCCATGAATCGCTGGCCGCCTGGGCCAACCTTGCCAAACCTGCAGCGACGGCAATGGCCCGTGATCGCCGCCTGTGGGTGTCGGATTGCGGCCGGGTGTGGTCCGGCTCCCCGGTCGAGGTGTTGATCACCTCCGCCAACCGCAACGTCATCATCAGCGATGACGCCGTGCCATCGCTCGTGGTGCTGCAGTCCCGGGTGCAGTCGATTCAGGGCAAGGTGGCCATCATCGTGGTCGGCAGCCCAAAGCACACCGAGGCCGAGCTGCAGAACTTCACCGGCGCCGACATGGTGTGGCAGGTGCCGCACTTCAACGGCCTGGCCGAGCGGGCCGGTGATGTCATCACCAACTCGAAACGGGCCCGACGGTCCAAGGCCTGGCAGGCCGCCCTGCGCATCGCCCATGATCTGGCGGAAGACGCCATCCTGGGCGGACAGGTTGCAGCACCTCCGGTCGGCCAAGCTCCGCATGATCCGCCGCAGCCTGAACAGGTTGCGTCATGAGCGAGGAACTCTTCGACGACCTCGTCGAAATTGCCAGGGTCGCGGTCCAGGAGGCCCAGGCCAACACCGCAGGCGAGGGTCGCTCCCGGCTTTCCTACGAGGCGATGGAAGCGCTGGTTGTCGACGCCGTGCAGCAGGGCATTGACGCCGATGCGAAGCTTCGGGTGGGTCTTGGCCAACGAACGTTGACCGCCGAGCAGGAACGAACGCTGCTGATCCGGGTTGTCCGGTTTGTCACTGGCCTTGGCCCGATCGAGGAGATCCTGGCCGATGAAGATGTCGAGGAAATCTACGGTCACTTCGACTACGTGCAGATCGACAAGGGCGGCCAACCCTTTGCTGTCGCCAGAGATCTGTGGCCGTCCGAGGACGCCATGTTGCGCTGGCTTGCCGACCTCGCCCGCAACCGTGGTCTGACCGAGCGGCAGTTTAACCCTGGCTCGCCGATGCTGGTTCTGCGGCTGCGGGCCGGGATGCGGTTGAGTGCGGTCCGAGACGTTGCCCAGCGGGCGACGTTCAACCTGCGTCGCAACACCATGCACCACGTGACGCTGCCCAATCTTGTCGACCGGAACATGGTGCCGCCGCACGTCTCGGACATGCTCCAGGCGGCGATGGCCTCTGACCTGATGCGCATTGTCTTTGTCGGCGCCACCGGCGCAGGCAAGACCACCCTTGCCCGAGCCTGTCTTGATGAGCTCGGACAGGAAAAGAACGTGGTGATCATCGAGGACACCGCCGAGATCGACATGTGGCACCGGGAGCGTCACCCGCTCTTCCACTCCTTCGAGGTGCGGGAAGCGAACAGCGAAGGCGAAGGCAGCATCCCGATGTCGCTGATGGTGAAGCAGACTCTGCGGCACCGTCCGGACTGGTTCTCTGTCGGTGAGTGCCGTGATGGTGACACCGCGGCCGAGATGTTGAAGGCGATGACGTCCGGCCACTCGTCGTTGACAACTGTGCACGCCGAGTCGGCCCAGGGCGGCATTGCCAAGTTGGCGCTCATGCTTGCCATGTCGGAAAGCCAGCTCAGTCTTTCGGTTGCGCACAACCTCATCTCCGAGGGTGTCGACCTGATCGTTCACGTCGCCAAGAACCCGGCCGACGGCGTCCGCGCCATTACCGAGGTCATCGAGGTTGCCGGCTTCGACGGAGAGCAAGCGGCGGTCAACCAGATCTATCGGGCGTCGAGTAGCCAGTTCGGCTATGCCCAGGCGTCGCCATTCACCGAACCGCTGGCCCAGCGTCTCCAGGCCGCTGGTCTTGACCTGCAGAACTTTTACCGTCACAACGAAGCACTTCGGACGGCGGGCTGACATGACCGAACTTCTTGGCGGGGTACTGGCAGCAACACTGATGATCGGTCTGATCGTGATCGTCCGGTCGTTCCGGCCCGCCCCAGAGCGACGCAGAGATCCCATCGGTGACATCGACCCCCGCACTCTGCAGCTGACAAAGTGGATCTCGGCCCAGATCTTCATCACGGCGTTCGTTTGGTACGCGAGCGACTGGCCATCGCTGGCAGCCGGTGTCGGCGCGATGGTGTGGGTGTTTCGGCTGTGGCTTATCGCAAACCAGGAGCGCACCAACTATCACCTGACCACCGAAGCAATTTCGGTCTGGGTGGACATGGTCAAGGACTCGCTCGGCGGTGGTGCTGGCCTCAGCCAGGCCATCGAGACCACCACGGCGGTAGCGCCAGATGCCATCAGGCCTGCGGTGGCCAGGTTGGCGTCGCGGCAACGGACCGGCAGTCAGACCGGCGCCCTTAGAGAGTTTGGCGACAACCTGGCCCACCCCACCTCGGACCTGGTGGTGCTGGCGTTGATCTCTGCCAGCGAGAACCAGGCCCGAGACCTCCCGAAGCTGTTGGCCAAGACCGCAGAACAAGCCCGGTCCCGCAACGAGGCGGTGCTAGAAATTGAGACGGAGCGCTCACAGCTCTATGCCGAGGCCAGAGCGATGGTTCTGGCCATCGCGTTTCTCGGCCTGATCATCTCCATCATCGCCAGGGATTTCTTGGAGCCGTACTCCCGCCCGCTCGGCCAATTCGTTTTAGCCATCATCATGGTGATGGTGGTCGGCTCGGCCGCAATGCTGGTCCAGGCCGGGCGGCCACGCGCTGACGCTCGGCTGCTCTCCGCAACGGGGGTTGGTCGATGACGATCATCGTGACCACGCTCTTCCTGGCGGCAATGCTCGGATTCGGCATCTACCTGTCCATCGGGGCCATGGTGACGCCTGCCGCCTCGCTTCAGACCGAGCTCGATCGGGTCCACCGCGGCGCGGACGCAGACCTGGTCGAGTCGCTCGCCGAGCGGTTCGGCAAGGTCAGTCCCGACGTTCCTACAACCGACCTTGTCGTCCTTGGCTGGAATGCCAGGCAGTGGTACCGAAGACGGATCATCTTTGCCGTGTCCGGCGTATTGATCGGTATTTTCATCACGCTGTTCTTCCGGCTGTTCGTTGAGTTCCCGCTGGTGCTGGCCCTACCGGTCGCCGGGCTGCTGATCGGCGCAATTGCCACCGTCGTCGCCGACAGCGATAGGGCCACAAGGGCCGACGCTGCCCGCGATGAGGTCCGCCTCGCCCTCACCCACTTTCTGGAGATCACCTCCATCATGTTGGCCGGCGGCGCCGGTGCCGAGACCGCCCTTGAAGAGGCGGTGGTACGTGGCGACGGCCCTGGGTTCCGGTTGTTTGCCCGCGAGATTGCCAGGGCCAAGGAGGACCCGACCATGTCGGCCTTCAGCGCGCTGCGAGACCTTGGGCTACGGCTCGGGATCCGAGAACTGGTCGAGTTTGGCAACGTGATGATCTTGAGCAGCGAGAACGCTGCAACCGTCCGTCAGGCCCTTGATGACAAGGCGTCCCTGATCATTTTCCGGGAACAGGAGCGGCGCAAGACGGCCGCTCTGTCGAGAAACGTTTTGATGTCGCTGCCGGTGGTTGGAATGGCCGGTGGCTTCATTCTGTGGCTGGTGTACGCCGCCCTGGCCGGATTGGCCAACTTTTAGACCGCCCGAGCGGGGCAACGTAGACCGAAATTTTGATGCTGTTCTTAAATGAAAGGGAAAGTAGATGCGATTGGTACAGAGGAAGGTTCTGACGGCCGGTTTGAATGTCGGTCACGCAACCCGTCGATTCCTCGACGACAAGCGTGGCTTGACGGTGTCAGCCGTCATTCTTATTGGGATTCTGGTGGTAGCGGTCGCCGGGTTCGGTCTGATTGCGGCCACCAAGATCGGTGAAGCGGGAACCGCCGTTAAGGGCGTCACCTTCGGTGGCGATGGCGGCTAGCGCCGGCTAGACGCTATGGGCCAACGGCGGGGAGCGGATGTGAAGGACACCCTGGCCACAATCGGAAACAGGGGTGGTGACGCCCGCGGGGAGACCGCGGTCGGGGCCGCCCTCCGGTTCCCGATTGTGGTGGTCGGGGGGTTCATGTTCATCCAGATCCTGCGCGGCGACTACGGCCGCTCGGTGGCATCGGCCGCGGCAACAGATGCCGCGGTGCTCACTGCCCAGGAGAACGCCACCGCCGCCCAGGGCCAGGCCTACGCCACCAACTTCATACTCGCTCAAGCCGGAGGTCTGGTACTGCCTGCCGAACTCAACGTGACCGCGGTAAAGGGCGCAGAGTTCGCAACGGTGACCGTGACCGGCCAGACCAGGCTGGTGTGGGTCATCCAACTCGACGCCAGCGCGTCGGCCCCGGTCGAGCGCTTTGAACCTCAGGAAGTCCCATGATCGCAACCACAACCGAGGGGCCCGCTTGCCCTCGGGGCAGGTTGGCCGACGACAGAGGGTCGGCCGGGATCTCTACGTTCTTCGCGGTCATGACCATGATTCTGCTGCTGGGCGTTGGCATTGCTGGCATGCGGGTGCTCACCGGCCAGGGTGATGTGACCGCGGCCAGCAGAGCTGCGGCCAGGGCTGCCGCCATCGAACATGACTACGGCGATGCAGTCGCCGCAGCCGACCTGGTGGCTGGCGAAGAGATTGCCCGGGCGGGACTGGCCTGCGAGGGGCACGCGACCACGGTCGAGACCTCGTCCGGGGACTTCATTCCCGGCGGCATCGTTACCGTCACGGTCACGTGCGAGGTCTCCTTCGCCGGGCTGTTCACCCCGTGGTCAGGCTCCGGCGGCCGTTCGTTGAGCGGGACCAGCTCCGAACCGATCGATTGCCTGCGGGGCGGCGCCGACGACGAAGTTGCGGATTGCGGAGGGTTCCCATGACCCGACAACATCAGTCGCCCGCTCGGCTGCGTGGAATCCGGCCCAGTCGCTTCCGGTCGCGGTTCGCCAGGCTACGGCGCAGGACCCGATCCGACCGTGGCGATGCCGGCCTGCCGCTGTTACTGATTACCCCGGCACTGCTCATCATCGTGTTGCACCTGATCAATGCCTCCCAGCAGTTGTACGAGCGCCGTGAAGCCTTCTCGGTTGCGTCGGCCGCGGTGCGGTTCGGCAATCAGGCTGATCCGCTGGCGGTCCGGACCGAGTCCGCCGCGGCGATCGACAGCGCCAAGTCCGAGGCCTCAATCCGCAATTTTGTGGCCGACCAGGGATACCAGGTCGCAAGCCTCACGTTCGATGATGACCGAGGGGATGGCACCTTCACCATCGTGTTGGAGGTGGAGAAGAACGTTGACTACATCTTCCCGATCCCGAGTGCGCTGTCGCCAACGGTGACCGGCCAAGCGGAGTCGGTGCTCAACCGCGGCGTCAGCGGAGCGGGGTCACCATGAGTACGAAGACAAAACCAAACCCGAAGAAGCAGTCCAAGAAAGAGTCGAAGGCGGCCAAAAAGGTCGACGCCAACGGTGTTCCGAAGCCGCGCCGCACCTGGCGGTCTCGTCTGCGGACGCTGTTCTTCGGATTGGTAGGCCTGGCGCTTCTTGTTGGCATCCCAGTGCTCCTGTGGCGCTACGTCGGCAACCCTTTCACTCGGTTCCCGACCGACCTTGCCGAGATTCGCGGCTTTATCGAGCGTCGCTACCTGCCATCGGACGTGGTGGTCGGGCTGTTGGCCATCATCATGTGGTTGCTGTGGATGCAGTATGTCTGGGCCCTGATTTGGGAGCTGGCAATCGTCGGCCCGACGGCGGCCAAGGGGGGCCTGGCCCGCACTGCACCCTTCGTTCCTCGTATCACCAGGGCCGTGGCGTCAAGCGTTGTCTCCGGACTGCTGACAGCGACGGTGGTGGTTGGCAGTTCATCGCTGGCCTCGGTCGGGAGCCACATGATCTCGAGCCCGGCAGCACTCGCCACCGAGTCCCCGGCGCCAGCGGAGGTCATGGAGACCGGCCAGACCGACACCGTGGCCAACCAGGTCGACTACAGCATCCATCTGGTTGGTGAGACGGATTCGCTTTGGAGCATCTCCAATCGAAACGATGCCATGGTGAAGAAGCTGCTCGAGATCAACGAGCATCAGATTCGGTCACCGATTGACCTGCGGCCGGGTATGGAACTCATCGTTCCTGTCTCGCTCCTGCCGGCCCCGGTCGCTCCACCAACCGATGCCGATCAGGAAGGTCTCGGCGCCGTCCAGGACGAGGATGCCACGGCCGTTGGTGAGCAGGACGGTGAGCACGTCGTCATCGAGGGCGACAATCTGTGGAATATCTCGGAGGCTCGGTTGCGGCAGGCGACGGGGGCCGAGCCGAGCAACCAGGAGGTCGCCGATCGGGTGGCCGAAGTGGTTGCCGACAATCCTGACGTTGTCGAAGACCCGGACCTTATATACCCCGGCGAAATCATCCGCATGTCGGACCGCACCGCAATACCGGTCCCGGTGGAAACGGCCGCCCCAGCGAGCCCCGATGCCGGTGAGGCCGACACCAGCGACGCCGATGGCACTGGCGAGATTGATGGCACTGGCGTGGCCGATGGCACGGCAGATAGTGACGGCGTGGGAGACACCGGCGTCTTCGACAGCGTTTCCGACAGCGCCGAAGTCGCGGCGGAACAACTTGCGGGCATTGCGTCGGAGACTCGGGAGTTCAATCCTGAAGATCTGGGCGTGCCCGTGGTGGCCCCTGGCGATGAACGGTCCTATCAGCCCCAGGGCGAACGTTCGATCTTCGGTATGGATCCCGGAGGGGTCCGCTCCACGGTTGCGGTATCGGTCGCCGGTGGCATTGTTGCCGCAAGTGGCCTGCTCATGACCCTGGTAGCGCTCCGGCGTAAACGTGGTAGCTCGCTTGGCGCTGGCTTCCTTCGGCGTCGGTCCGGCGATGGCAACCAGCTGCTCCTCGACCTGTCGCAGTCATCCGACCACGAGTTTGTGCGCTGGGCCGCTGGCCGGTTGCAGTCACTGGTCATGGAGATTCCCGCACCCGCAACCGCAGCGCCCGTTGCGGTGCAGCTGTCGCTCACCAGCTGGTTGACGTCGGAGAGCACCGTGTCGGTGGTCTGGGATACCCCCATGCCAACGGCGATTCGTGGCTGGCGATCGATCAGCGAACGGGAATGGCGTTGCACCTACGACGACACCATCTCCGCTTCGGTCGACCCCGGCCCGGCTGCGTTCCCCGGTTTGGTCACCATCGGTGACCTTGCCGACGGGGACGACGAAGGCCAGCAGCTCATGGTGGATCTAGAGGCCTACGGCTCAATTGCCGTTGGCGGTCGGCCTGACCAGATCGACGCTGCGG
>CAZSTV010000087.1:0-4155 GCA_964609665.1 uncultured Acidimicrobiaceae bacterium | reverse complement strand
ATCGCCCTGGAGGCGGGGAGTGGCGAGCTGCTCTCCAACATTGCGGTGACCACCGTCGACTTCAGCATCGAGGCGGCGGAGAAGCTGGACAGGGTCTCGGCCTGTCCGGAAGACGTTGCCCTGGCCCACGCCGAGGCGATCGTCGCCCAGTATCAGGCCCAGCAGTCCGAGAGTCGTGAGGTCGGCGCTCCCGCCAACGGGCAACATGACGTTGAGCTGTTCATCATCAACACCGTTCAGGCCAACACCGACCGGTGGCTTGATATCGCTCAGCCCCGCTCGGGCATCGCGGTACTGCTCAAAGGTGACATGCGGTCGAGTCGGCTTGGGGCCAGGCTCACCGTTGACGATGAAGGAATCGGCGTGTTTTCCGGGCTCGATGCCAGAGTCAACGTGTGCGGTGTGTTGCCACAGGTCGCCGCCAAGTTGGCGGACCTGTTCGACAATCTGCTCGATGAACCTCAGTCTGGGGAAGAACCTGGCGGACAAACCGCCATGGAAATCATCGCCGATTGGGCAGCGGAGGGCTTCTCGGCCCAGCCGGACACCGAGTTCAGCATGGAACTCCTGGACGAAGAGGACCGGCCGCCGGCGCTTAGCGACGACGACTTGGCGCTGTCGCGGGCCATCACCGAGCCGGTCGGCCTCGACGACGTGCTCATCAGGGTCCTCGGCCTGTGCCGCAGCGACGAGCATCCGCAGCTAGCGTCCCGGGCACTTTCGCTGGTGGCGTTCCTGGCCGTCCAGCCCGATCGTTCTGCTACCAAAGACGCCATCATCGAAGCGGTGTGGGGTGGGCGACAGGTCAGCGACGGCCAGTTCTCCAAGGTCGTGGCCGCGGCACGGGCCCAACTCGGCCCCGAGCGACTTCCGAAGCAGCTGTCAAGCGACGGTGTCTTCCGGCTGGAGAATGTGCGGACCGACCTGGACGATCTCCGGACGTTGTTGGCCGAGGCGGACGGGCAGGATCCGCAAATGGCGGCACCCCTCATGCGGGCCGCGTCGAAGCTCATCACCGGCCCGCCGTTCACCGGCGTGGCAATCGACTGGGCGGCCGGGCGACGCTATGTGGACTACGCCTCGGAACTCATTGAGGTGACCATCGTGCGTGCCGTGCACGTCTTGGTCGATGCCGGCGACGGGGCTTCGGCCCGTGAGGCCGCCCACGCCGGCCTGATCGCCCTGCCCGGAAACGAACCGATCCACCGGGCCTACATGCGGGTTGCTGCCAGACGCGGCGATCTTCGTCTCGTCCGCTCGACCTATGAGCAGCTCCAGCAGAGCCTGTCGTTGCTGTACCCGACCGAGCGGCGTGAGCCGTCAGCCGAAACCGAGCGTTTGCTGAAGGAACTGACCGAGCAGTTGGCCTCCGTTGAATCCGATGCAGCGGAGGCCGCCGCACCGGACGGCGCGGCAAGCTCAGCCCCTGACCCAGAACCTGCGACCGCGCCCGCCGCAACGGGGAAGCCCGCCTAGGGCGTGCCGAGCGCCCAGTGGACATCATCTGGTACGTAGCGCTTGCGGTAGTGGTTGTGGCGATGATCGTCGGCGATGTCCGACACCGCGAAATCTCCAACGTCCTCGTGCTGGTCTTCAGTGGACTGGCGATCGTTGCCATGTTGTTTGAGTTGCCGGAGGGTGGGGGCGGTGGCTCGGTGCCGTTGGCCCTTGGCGCCGGCCTTGCGGCCTTTGTGGTTGGCCTGGTGGTCTACGGCCAGGGTTTGCTCGGCGGCGGGGACGTGAAGTTGGCGTTTGGCGTTGTCGCGGTTGAGACCTGGTTCGGCACCGATGCGTGGTTCATCTACCTCGGCGTGCTCATCGTCGCGGGAATCGGCACCGCCATCTGGTTGCTACGGGCCGAGGATGGCGCACGGGCGAAGGGCATTCCAATGGCGCCGACGTTGTTGGCAGGCGTTGTCCCGTCGGTGGTAGGGGTCGCACTCTTGGTATGACCGGGAACAGTTAGCTGTCGCCGGGCTCCGGTTGCCAGATCTCGACCGAACCATCGGTCCGTCCCACCGCAAGACGTTCCCCGTCCGGTGACCATGCCAGAGACACCACCGCGCTGGATGACTCGGCGAACGCCGCAAGCTCGGCGTCGCCCGCAACATCCCAAACACGAACGGTGCCGTTTTCTTCGCCCGATGCCAGCAGCGAACCGCGAGGAGACCACACCGCCGCCCCGACGGGATCTGAGTCCAGGGGGAAGGTCCGCAGCTCGTCGCCGGTCCGCCCGTCCCACACCCGTAACGTCTGATCCGCCCCGGAGGTTGCCAGGGCTGCCGACTGCGGAGACCAGGCCGCAGACCGCACCCAGTCCTCATGTCCGTCGACGACCACGCCGGCCGCTCCGGTGCCGCCGTCCCACACCCGAGCCGTTCCGTCGGTACTGCCAGATGCCAATGCCTGTGGGTCCTCAGCCGACCAGCTGAGCGACAGCACCGACCCGTCATGCCCGGTGAGCGTTCGTTCGGCCGAGCCGTCCGCCGCCCAGATTTTGATGACGCTGTCGTCCCCCCCGGATGCGATCCGAGCGCCATCGGCGCTCCAGCCCACACTCTCGGCAACGCCGTCGTGGGCCGAAATGGCAACGGGATCGTCGCCGCCGGGGTTCCACATGGTCAGGACCCCGATGGTGTCACTCGCTCCGATCATCCCGGTTGACGACCAGTCGAGGTCCAGCACCCAACCGCGGACGGCCAGGGCGTGGATCGGCCGGTCGACGTTGTCCGGCTCCCAGATCCGAATTGTCTCGTCACGTCCGCCGGTCGCCAACTGTTGGCCGTCGGTGGACCATTCCAGAGTTTCCAGAACGCCGTCGTGAGCCTGAAAGGAGACGGTGCGCTGGGGTGACCCTGCCCACTGCTGTTGCTCAAGGCCGGCAACTTCGAATGAGGATGCTGGGCCTGCCGCAGGCTCGAATGGGTCGGAGCCGGACAGGAGCGCATAGCCGGCGATCGCCGCAAACGAGACGAGTCCGACCGCAACGGCCGCCATTCGTCCCGGTCGGGCCTTGGTGACGTGGCGGACGCCGACGTTCGGTGCCAACTCGGCCTTGACCGGCTCGGTCGGCCGGTCGAGCGACGAGACGGACTGAGTGTCCTTTGATCCGACAGTGTCGAGCGGGCGACTCTCGCGCTGTTGGCTATCAAGTGGTTGCCCGTTAGAGGCATCGACAGGTACGGCGGCCGACATATCCGCAACGCCGCTTGACTGGTCGTTCGATGCAACGAGGGGTTCGGTGACCGACAGGCCGTGCTGACGCTGGATGTCGTTCAGCATCCTGGCAACCTCAAGCGCCGAGGCCGGTCGGCGGATCGGCCGTTTCGCCATCATCCGAGCCACCAGCTGACGGAGCTCCTGCGGCGCCTGTTCACCGATCAGTGGGACCGGTTCCGGGGAGGTCACGCTCTTGACCACCGCCTGGACCGAGGCATCGGCATATGCCGCCCTCCCTTCGACGAGGCCGAACAGCGTGGTGCCGAGCGAGTAGATGTCGCTGAGCACGGTGGGCCGGATGCCGTTGAGAACCTCTGGTGCGGCGAAGAGGGGAGTGGTGGAGATGGTGACGGTCTGCGAGCCCTCCATGCTCGGGGCGACGAACGAGGACACCCCAAAGTCCGCAAGCAGCGGTTGACCGCCGAAGTCACCCCGGTAGATGTTGGCGGGCTTGATGTCGCGATGCACGACGCCTCGCTGGTGGGCGGTCTCAAGCGCCGAGGCAATCTTCACCCCGAAGTCGACCACGTCCTGCCACGTCATCGGGCCCTGCTCCTCGACCAGGGCCCCGAAGGTGCCATGTTGGTAGAAGGGCATGATGATGTAGGGCCGCCCGTCGTCGCAGAACCCGCTGCCGATCAGGTCAACGATGTGGGGGTGGCCGGACAGTTGTCCCATCGCACTGAGCTCGCGCTCAAGCGCCAGTCGATCGGCCTCTGACATTCGCTTCTTGTTCAGGACCTTGATCGCAACCTGGCGAGCGTGGCTGGTGTCCTCGGCTCGATAGACGACGCTCGAAGCACCGTGGCCAACCTGTGTTAACTCGTTGTAGCCCGGGATCTCTGGGATGGTCACTCGCCGCTCCTGCCAGTTGCATGACCAGTATGACGCGGCCCGGGCTCGGGGCGGTGTGTTGGGGGGTGGGGATGTATCCCG
>CAZSTV010000086.1:0-20717 GCA_964609665.1 uncultured Acidimicrobiaceae bacterium | reverse complement strand
GGTGATCTAGTGCAGAACTTCCTTGGTCGGTCGGATCTGCAGGATCACCCGTTCGGAGGTGACCTCTCGGGCGTAGTCGGCGCCGGTGTACTTCTGGGCCAGTTGGTCGATGTGATCGCGGGCTTCCTGGCCGCCGACCGTGCCGACCACCTCTCCGCGAACCTCCACGTAGGTGTAGGGATTCTCGGCGTCCCACACGGTGACGGTGACCCGAGGGTCCGCCGCTGTGTTGGTGAACTTGGCCCGGTGGATCTCGGTGTTGATCAAGACGTGGTCCTCATCGCAACCGACCCACATGACCTGGGTCTGGGGTTGACCGCTCTGAAACAGCGTGGTCATGGCACCAAAGTTGGGGCCTTCACAGAGTTCTTTGGTCCGTTCATGCAGCATCGCAAACTCTCCTACAGGTCGAGTATTTCTTCCAGCACCTCGCCGAGTTGCTCGAGGAAGCTCTCCTTCTTGCGCTTCTTCTTTTTGCGAGATTCAGACTTCCGCTCTCGATTCTCATCGCGGATCCGGTCCCACTCTCGATCCCGATCGTCGTCATCGTCGTCATCCTCATCGTCATCGTCATCGTCGTCGTCGTCCTCGTCTCGATCATGGGGCCGATCGTCGAGCTCACCGTTCGACTGCTCCGCATCAAGTCCATAGGGACTGGGCTGCTGGGCAAACTCGGCCGGAGCAACGCTTGCCCCCACCGTCGCAGACCCAGCGCTCATCGACGCCACCAATCGGTCCAACTCTCCCCGGTCGAGCCAAACCCCACGGCACTGAGGGCAGGTGTCAACGTCAATGCCACCTCGACTGGTCTCGTCGAGCGTTTTGTCGGTACATCGAGGACAGTTCATCGAGTGAGCATTCTAGGTCCACGACCTACCCTTCGGCTCGCCGCCCTCGGTCCGCTCAGCGTTGGGGCCGAGGGCCGACGTGGGCGGCGAGGAGCTCAACGATTGAGCGGACCGGCGAGTCCGCCGGTTCTTCGGAACGAATCACACCGCTCCACATCAGCGGCAGGCCGTCTTGACCGCAGCGGACAGGGACAACACGGCCGGTGTCGATGGCGGGCGCCAACGCCCAGCGACTGAGGATGCTGACCCCGGCGGCGGCCGCGACCAACTCGGTGATGGCGCTGGTCTGCTGCACGACGGTGACCATGCGCGGGTAGGTGTCGGTCGGACGGATGAAGCGGTCGTACTCGAACCCGGGAGTCGGGTTGGGGTTGTAGGTCAGGTACGCCTCGTCGGCCAGCTCCTCTGCCGTCACCCATCGGTGCTCCGCCAGCGGGTGGCTCGGGTGGACGATGAGGACGAGCTCATCCTGGAACAGCTCGATGCGCGTCACCGCACCGGCCGGTTCGCCCGGGGCGACCACCACATCAACCGCTCCGGCGGCGAGCGCCTGGCCCGGCGCATCTCCACCGACGACCAACTCAAGGTCGATGTCGGGGAAGTGAGTTCTGGCCTCGGCCAGCAACTCGGGGAACCAGTAGTAGCAGTCGTAGCTCCCGACCGCGATGCGCACCGTGGCGGTGACGGTCCGACCGTCGACGACCAACAGCGACTCGGTCCGCTCGAGGTCGGCGAGCGCTCTGCTCGCACTTTGGTGGATGGCCAATCCTGCCCGGGTCGGCTTGAGGCGTCGCTGGGGGCCACGGGTGAACAGCGTCGTGCCAAGTCGCCGTTCGGCCTCGGCAAGACGGTGGCTCAATGCCGACTGCGTGGTGGCGAGATGGCGAGCGGCCTCGGTCATCGTGCCGAGCTCGACGATGGCCACCACCGTCTCGTAGTGACGTAGGTCGAGGCGGAGCATTGGCGGACTGTACAACCATCTGTACGTCCACCTGTACATGAACTCGATTCATGCTTAGTGGCCGAAAACATTTGTTGGACGAATGTCGGCCGAGCTGGCTAAATCGACACCACACGAGACGGCGCCACCTGGCTGCCGACAGCAAACACCATGAGGAGCAGAACATGCAGGCCAGCGGACCCCTTGCGGATCCCGAGACAGGCACATTGGATGGGTTGGTCGATTTGGCCGAATATCCACTCGACCACGCCGGATCACCGCAGTGGTCAGCGCTCACCGCGACGGTCCGACAACAGCTGGAGACAACCGGGGCTGCCACCCTCCCCGGTTTCTTGACCGACGAGGCCTGCGCAACGGTTGCCGGGGAGCTTGCGGCCGCGGTGCCCTACGTCCCCATTCGCCGCCATCGGGCAAGCGTGTATTCCCGGGCCGACATTGCATCCGACGGTGCATCCGACGGTGCATCCGACTGCGCGTCCGACGATCCCCGACTCGTTGAGCTCGAATGGATTGCTGGCCATGTGACCCGGGACATGATCCCGCCGTTCGCCTACGCCCACCGCCTGTATGTCAGCGCGGACTTCAAGCGCTTCATCGCCGCCAGCGTCGGCAGAGAACATGTTTTCGAATACGCAGATCCACTGGCCGGATTGGTGGCCACCGTTCTCCCGCCGGGCGGGCGGTACCCATGGCACTACGACACGAACGAGTTTGTCGTCACGATCATGATCCAGCCTCCGGAGTCGGGAGGAGAGTTCCAATACTGCAAAGACCTCCGCTCCCCCGGCGACGAGAACTTCGACGGGTTGCGCACGGTCCTCGATGGCAGCGACCTGAGCGGCGTCCAGTCGTTGACATCAGCTCCCGGTGACCTCCAACTGTTCCTCGGTCGATATTCGCTACATCAGGTGACCGAGGTGCACGGCCAAGTCTCTCGCCACGTGCTGGTCTTGTCGTACGCAGATCGGCCGGGCGTCATCGGACCACTCGACCGGACCCGCTCGGTGTACGGGCGGGTGACCGAGGCCCACCTGGTTGCGGCCACCCACCCGGTGACGGCCAGCGACGGCCTCATCCTGTGACAGCATCGACCCAACCGCCGCCGAGTGATACCGCCGTACTTGAGGCCACCGTGCTTGAAGCCGGACGACTGGCGAGACTGCGCCAGTCGCTGGCCGACTCGGGATGTGCCGGCGGGCTGTTCTATGACCCGACCAACATCCGGTACGCCACCGGCACATCGAACATGCAGGTGTACTCCCTGCACAACCCTTGCCGGTACGCCTTCGTCACCACCGACGGGCCGGTGGTGCTGTTCGAGTTCAAGGGCTGCGAGCACCTGTCGAACGGACACCTCGGGGTTGACGAGATTCGTCCCGCGGTGTCCTGGTATGACTTCATCACTGGCAACAGAACCCAAGAGTTCGCCACACGGTGGGCTCAGGAGATTGCAGCGCTTGTCGGGACCGGCGAAACGTTGGCGGTGGATCGCCTTGACCCTCTCGGCGCCGACGCCCTCGCTCGAATGGGCGTGACCGTGGTGGACGGCCAGCAGGTCGCCAACCGGGCCCGCATGATCAAGACAGCGCCGGAAGTGACCGCTATCCGACGGGCCATCGCCGCGTGCGAATCGGCCATCGATGAGATGCGAACCTCTATGAGACCCGGCATGACAGAACAGGAGGTGTGGGCCGAACTGCACCGGGCCAACATCGCCGCCGGTGGCGAATGGCTTGAGACCCGACTGCTTACCTCTGGGCCGAGAACGAACCCGTGGTATCAGGAATGTTCGAACCGGGTTATCGAAGCCGGAGACCTGGTCGCCTTCGACACCGACCTGATCGGCATCGGCGGCTACTCGGTGGACATCTCGCGAACATGGGTCGCAGGCGATAGACCGGCAACCTCGGAGCAGCGGACGCTTCATGACGAGGCCAGAACTCAACTCGACGCCAACACCTCGCTGTTTCGTCCCGGGGCGTCGTTCGCGGAAATTTCCCACCGCGCCCACCTCCCGCCCAGTGACATCCATTCGGTCACAAACGCTGCGGTGGCTCACGGCATCGGACTGTGCAACGAGTACCCGCTGATCCTCAACAAGGACCACTTCACAACCGGGGGCTACGACGGTGAGGTGGAGGAAGGGATGGTGCTGTGCGTGGAAGCGTTGGCCGCACCTCCCGGAGGAACCGAAGCGGTCAAACTCGAAGAACAAATCCTGGTCACCGCCGACGGGCCGGAGCCGCTGTCGATCTACCCACTCGGTCTGTAGACCTTCAAGCTGTAGACCCTCGACCTATTGAACCTCTAACGTGCCGAGGCACACTGGGACCCATGGTCTCCGGTGAGCGACAGGCCGAGTTTGAGAGTATTCGTGATGCGGTCACGGCCTGGGCGTCGACTCGATCCGACGTTGCTGCAGTGGCGTTGGTGGGGTCGTGGGCGAGCAACGTCGCCACGATGGACTCCGATGTTGACGTTGTGGTCCTGACCACCGACACCGGACGATATATAGAGCGTGAGGATTGGGTGCAGGCCGCCTTGGGCCAAACCGGCGCCATTTCCCGGACCATGACGTGGGGTCCGTTGACCGAACGTCGGGTGCTGCTTGCGTCGCATCTGGAGGTTGACTTCGGCTTCGTCGACCCCTCATGGACTGACGTCGACCCGGTCGACCCCGGCACGGCATCGGTGGTGAGTGGCGGCTGTGACGCCTGGTACGACCCGCAGGAACTACTGGCAACGCTCATCCGATCATGTTGAGCTACCACCGGGTGGTCGCCGCGATTCTGCGCCAGGGCGAACAGGTGCTGCTCTGCCACCGTCGCCCCGACCGGCAATGGTTCGGCGATGTGTGGGACCTACCAGGAGGCCACGTCGAGGATGACGAGGACGACGGTGCTGCCCTGGTCCGGGAGCTGAGCGAGGAACTTGGAGTCACGATCCCTCTACCCACTGGGGACCCCGTGTTTGCCGGGGAGGTTGGACCCGACACCCACATCACCGTCTGGACCGTTGACACCTGGGACGGCGTCGTCACGAACGTCGCCACCGACGAACATGATCGGATCGGCTGGTTCAGGTCCTCAGAACTGGTTGGCCTGACGGTTGCAGACCCGGCGATCACCGAACTCTGCCTCGGCGTGTTGAACCGACCCGACGATCAAACTCGGTGACGGCGACAGGCTGTCGAAACTTCTCTTGCATGTTCGTCTATTAATCATCTATCGTCGATCAATGATTGAAGCGAACAGTTGAGCTCGAACGAGCAGAAGCAGGCGAACGATGAGAGAGCTTGATGATGAGACGGCGGAGGAGTACGCAACGTGGTTTCGGTGCCTGGCCGACCCCACCCGAATCAAGATCCTCCGCTTCGTGGCAACCGCGCAGGACCCGGTGACCGTTGGTGAGATCGTCGACGCTGTTGGCAAGCGTCAGTCGACGGTATCGAACCACCTGCGGCTGCTCAGCGACACTCGGTTCGTGTTCTGCGAGGCGGACGGCGTTCGAACCCTCGTGCGAATCAATGAGTCATGCATGACCGCCCTGCCAGAGGTCGCGGCCATGATCATGGCAACCGACACCCTCGCTAGCGCTGAGACAGCATCATGATTGGCGACACGCTGTTCCTTGCCGCCGAGCTGATCGCCCTGTTCTTCGGCGTCGCCTTTGCGGTCCAGTTGTTCCAGCGCCGCGTCGGCAGCGAACGGCTCCAGGCGTGGCTCGGCGGACCGCCGGTCGTTGCCGCGCTGAAAGGGATCGCCATTGGCTTCGTGACGCCGTTCTGCACGTTCTCGGCCGTCCCGATGCTGGTGGGGTTCCGCCAGGCCAGGATCAGAACTGCAGGCTATGTGGCGTTCATCGTGGCCGCCCCGGTTCTCGACCCCGTGCTGTTCGGAGCGCTCGTGTTGATCGCCGGCCTGTCCGCTGCGCTCATTTACCTGGCCATCGCCTTCACCGCGGCCATGGCCCTGGCGCTCTTCGCCGATGCCGTCGGCATCGACCGCTTCCTGAAGCCCCTCCCGACTATGGCCATAGTCCAGCAGCCAGAGCCAGCCACGGTGCTCGCTTCGGCCCCGACCACTGGCTCAGATCTGGCGAGCGCCACGGACCGCCCGACCCATGATGCACAAGCTCCGATCGCCAGCTGCGGTGACGGCTCCAACGATGCCCCATGGGCGGGGCTGCGGATCGAAGCCACCGCAGCGGCGCGCTCGGCAACTCAGCTGCTGCGATCCGTGGCCGTCGTGCTCACAGTGGGGATCGCTGTTGGCATCTTGATCGAGGCCAACGTCTCGCCAGAAACCACCGCCCAACTCACCGGCGACAACAGCATTCTCGCCATCCCTGTCGCGGCGATACTCGGCACCCCGCTGTACTTCAGCACCGCGCTGTTCGTGCCTATCGCCGATGCGCTCACCACTGCAGGTGTCGGCCTCGGCGCCATAGTCGCCCTGACCATTTCGGGCTCCGGAGCGAGTGTCCCCGAGTTCCTCCTTTTGACGAAACTTGCCGAGAAGAAGCTGCTCGCGGTCTTCTTCGGCTACGTGCTTATCATCGCCGTCATCGGAGGGCTGCTCACCGAAGCCATCGTGAGCTAGTTCGGCCGGGAACGGCCTGGCAGATTTCTCTGGTTGCATCGACGGGTTTGCGGCCGATCGAGCGATGTAACCCCTGTAGCCCACATTGGAGAGGTTCCCTGTGCCACAACGAAGCTTTTACTCTGTCCTCAGCGACGATCTTGGAAAGGCCAAGGAATGGTATATCTCGCTGTTCAGCTATCGCGTTGAGTTTGAGAGCGACTGGTTCATACACCTCCAGGATCAGGACAACCCCTCGATCGAGGTCGGCATCATCGCCCGCACCCACGAGATCGTGCCTGAGCAATCTCGGGGCGCCGCTGGCGGAGGGATGTTGACGCTCGTGGTCGATGACGTCGATGCCATCCATCGTCAGGCCGTCGCCAAGGGCCTCAGTGTCGTCGAGGAACCTCGGGATCTCTTCTACGGGCAGCGGCGGCTCTTGCTGGTCGACCCCGACGGTCTCCTGGTCGATGTTTCAAGCGAATGCCCTGCCGATCAGGACTGGGTGGCCAGCCTTAGCTGATGCAATAGTTGTCCCCGACCGCTGTGCACCGTCGGGACATGTGATGGCTGTCACCTATCAGGAGGCCGATACAGGCCTCTTATAAGTACAGGCAATCAATGTCGAACCGAGTCGGCACACACGAGACGGGAGATGCCCTCAATGGAGATAGCCGCCGTGAAGGGCGCAATCCGCAATCGCGACGTGTTGGCGGTGCTTCTCGGCTTCACCGCGTTCACGCTGGTGCTTCATGGGGCGTGGCTTGTTGCGGTCGTCTACGCGTTCCAGCAAGGCGGCGCAGCTGCAGCCGGGACTGTTGCGCTGGCGGTACAGGGACCGGCCGCCATTTCGAGTCCGGCGGTTGCCGCCTGGTTCGACCGGTTCGATTCACGACTGGCGTTGGCGCTCAGTTTCGGAGTTCAGGGCGTTGGCTTACTCGGCGTCGCCGGAGCGATGATGACCGACCAGCATCCGTACACGATCTACGCGCTGCTCGCCTGCGTAGCGATATCTCAGATGTCCTCACGCCCAACCGTCTCTTCAATGCTGCCTCGCGTCGTGCTCGACCCCGGTGAACTCACAGCGGCCAACTCCCTCACCGGAACGGTCGAGACCGCCGGGCTGATCGCAGGCCCAGCCCTCGCCGGGCTACTGCTCTTTCTCTCCGGCAACACCGCCATGTCCTTTGCAGTCTTTGGGGCCCTCATGCTGCTCGGAGCCGTCTCAGCTCTCCGGATCGAAGCCGCCAAGCAGACGTTTAGTCCCGACGCTGCGGCCCGCCAGCACGTGTGGGCGCAGGTTGCCGAGGGAGTTCGGGTGCTGCGCTCCGAGACCGCTCCCCGCAACCTTGTGATCGTCATGGCAGCAATGCGACTAACCGCAGGCGTGATGGAGGTGGGCGTCGTCGTCATCGCCATTGATCACATCGGAAGGTCCGAAGCCTCGGCGGGAATACTGAGTACTGCGATCGGAGCGGGTGCCATCGCCGGTTCGGCCTTGAGTTTCCTGTTGATCGGCAGACGCCGGTTCAGTTGGCCGATAGCCATCGGCGTCGCGTGCACCTCGGTGCCGCTTATCATCATGGCGGCAACGACCAACTTCTGGATGGTGATGACGCTGCTGGCGATCGCCGGCGTCGGCAGGCCGATCGTCGAAGTCTCCGGCCGGACACTTCTGCAAGGGTTGTCCAACGATGACATGCTGGCCCGCATCTTCGGATTCCTCGAAGGCCTTGCCCTGCTGGTCCTGGCGGTCGGGAGCGCCTTGTTCTCATGGCTCGCTGTTTCACTGAGCATCCCGACGGCGCTCGTCGTCTGCGGACTTATTCCGGTGCTGGTGACCGCCATGTTCTTCACCCGGCTGCAACGCATTGACGCAGCCCGTCCGGCCGTCGACCCAGAACTGCTCAGCGTCGTTCGTTCCACACCGCTGTTCTCACCCCTCGCCCCCTATCGGATCGAGCAGATGCTGCCCCACCTTCAGCGGCAGGACTGGATGCCGGGCCAGACCATCTTCGAGAAGGGCGATCACGGTGAAGGGATGTTCGTCATCGACAAAGGCTGCGTCAACGTCGACCTGAACAGTCTCGACTACCCCGTTGGACTTGGTCGCAGCGACTTCTTCGGGGAGATCGCCGTGTGGCGCCGCCAGCCGCGCATGGCAACGGGGCGAGCCGGAGGTGAAGGGGCAACCACCTATCACATCCAGGGCGACATCTTTCTTGACGCCCTCGCCACTGCGCCCGCATCGCAGCGACGTTCCGAACGAATCGTCGACGAACGACTTAGCGAGGCGTAACCGGCATTGAACCGAGCGAGCCGACTCGCTTAGGCTCCACAGCATGAAACCATTGGACGGAATCCGGGTACTCGAGTTTTCGACCATGATCACCGCTTCGTTCGCTGCAATGATGCTGGCGGAACAGGGAGCACAGGTCATCAAGGTGGAACCCTTGGAACTTGGCGACCCCATGCGCTACCTGGGCTCGATGAAGGGCGGCTTCTCCGCGCTGTTTGCCAACTGCAACCGGGGCAAGCAATCGCTGCGCCTCGACATCAAGTCCGATGCCGGCCGGGAGGTCGTTGAGAAGCTGGCCGCCGAGACCGATGTAGTGCTCTGCAACTACCGGCCGGGAGTGATGGATGGCCTCGGCCTCGGTGCCGACCGGCTGCGCGAGCTCAACCCGCGCCTGATCTATGCCGCAGTCTCCGGCTTCGGCACCGAGGGGCCGCACCGCGATGCGCCCGCCTACGACCCCATCATCCAAGCCCAGGCCGGTTTCGCAGCGGTCCAAGGGCAAGGCCAAGACGGTCCACAGTTAATGCGCAGTCTTCTGTGCGACAAAGTCACGGCCTACACCGCCTGCCAGGCCGTCACCACCGCCCTCTACGTGCGGGAGAAAACCGGCCAGGGCGAGAAGATTGACCTGTCGATGATGGACGCCGGGCTCTACTTCCTCTTCCCAGATGGCTTCATGCATCAAACGCTGCTCGATGACGACGTCGACCATTCTCCACCACTGAGCGAGATGCTCTATGACCTGTCGCCGACCAAGGACGGGGGCGTCACACTCTCGGCGGCCACCCCGGCCCAACAGGTCGGCCTGCTGACCGCCATCGAGCGCCTCGACCTCTTCGGCGACGAACGATTCGACAGCATCGAGAAGATCATTGCGAATCTCGAAGAGTTCCGGGCGGAGCTGGCGAAGGGCATGGCATCGTTTGAGACCGAGGATCTGCTGTCGCGGCTGCATGCGAACGATGTCCCAGCGGCGAGACCCCTCACCTATGAGGAGGTACTCGCTCACCCCCAATACGCGGCCAACGACAGCACCGATATTGCTACCCACCCGCTACTGGGATCAATGCACCGAACCAAGCCACCGGCACGATTCGGGGGCGAGCGTCTCCAACCGGCAGCCGACAGTCCCGACCATGGCCAGCACACCGCTCAGGTGCTGGCCGACAACGGTTTCTCTCCAGACCAGATCGCCGCGCTGATAGAGCAGGGCGTGGCAAAACCGGCCGACGAACTGCCCGGCTAGGGCGGCCTCGGGCTCTCGGGTTTGCAAAACGGCAACGCCGCAAATCCCGCGAGCGGGAAACTTCTCAGATTTTTTTTGGGAAACGTGTCGATTCTCCTGTCGAGCGTCGTGACAGAGTTGACGGCGCACAGGAGCGCCCCCGACAGTGAGGAAGTCCCATGGAATACCTGATCATCAACCACAGCGAAGAAGTTGAAGGCCCTGAACCGGGCACCCCCGAATTTGGGGAGATGATGGGCAGCTGGATGGCCTACAACCAGATGCTCATCGACAACGGTCACTGGATCGGCGGAGCGTCGCTCACCCCGAGCGCGGCGGCAACATCGGTCGCCAAGTCCGGCGATTCGCTGAAGGTCACCGACGGGCCCTTCGCCGAGACCAAGGAACAGATCGGCGGCTACTACGTCATCAAGGCCGAGGATCTCGACGAGGCAATTCGTCTGGCGCAGGCAATGCCGGCCGACGACGTTGTCTTTGAGATTCGTCCGATCGCCTTCAGGCCGGATGCCTAAGTCGAACGTACGGAGGGACCCGGTGGAGGAACGCCTCCACCGGGCCATGCGCGACGACTGCCCACGGATCTTGTCGGTCCTCGCTGCCCGTTTCGGCGACCTGGACCTGGCCGACGAGGCCGTGCAGGACGCACTGGTCGACGCGACACGTTCTTGGCCCACAGGCGGCATCCCGCCGAACGTCGGCGGCTGGCTGATGACAACGGCCCGCCGCCGAGCGCTCGACCGCCTTCGTGCGGCGAAGCGGGCGCAGGATCGCCTCGACTCCTCGGCCCACTTACTCGAAGAGCAACGTGAAGCACCCGATGTCCGGTTGACCGACATGATTCACGAACCGAACCACAACGACTCCGACCCTTCGGACTCGATGCCGCCGGGGGATGAAGATGAGCGTCTCCGCCTCCTGCTCCTGTGCTGTCATCCGGCACTTAACAGCGAGACCCAGGTCGCACTCACCCTGCGACTTGTCGGTGGCCTGACGACCGCGGAGATCAGCGCGGCCTTCTTGGTGCCAGAGGCAACCCTTGCCCAACGTATTGTTCGGGCCAAGAACAAGATCAAGACGGCGGGAATCCCCCTCAGCATTCCTGAGCAGTTCACGGACCGACTCGAGGTGGTGCTCGCCGTGCTGTACCTCATCTTTAACGAGGGCTACCTCTCTCATGACGAGGGCCAGGACCCGATTCGTCCCGATCTGGTCGACGAGTCCATCCGGCTCACCCGTCTCGTATGCGAACTGGCCGACGACGAGGCCGAACCGCTGGGCCTGCTGGCGCTCGAATTGTTCCACCGCAGCCGTCATGCCACACGGATTGACGCGCTTGGCGACCTGGTGCTGCTCGACGAGCAGGACCGAACAGCGTGGGATGGCCAGGACATCAAAGCCGCCAACAAGGTGCTCCACCAGGCGATGGCCATGATGCAGCCGGGCCCCTACCAAGTGCAGGCGGTTATCGCCGCGTATCACGCCAACGCCGTTGTGGCTGCCGACACCGACTGGCCCGCCATCGCTGCGTTGTACGGGCAACTCGTCGCCATGTCGGCGTCTCCCGTGGTGAGACTCAACCAAGCGGTGGCGATAGCGATGTCCGATGGACCGCTCGCCGGGCTGAAGATGCTCGACGACATGGCCGAACTCGATGACCTAGCCGAGCTCGACGACTATCACCTGCTGTGGGCCACCCGCGGCGAACTCTGCCGACAAGCGTCGCGCGTCGAAGACGCCCGTCAGGCATTCACAAGAGCTCTGGAACTCGCGCCAAATGGCGCGGAGCGACGCCACCTCGAACGACGCCTTGCAACACTCGACCGGTGACAAGCGTCCGCTGAGAGCTGACACGACTCATAACCCGCACGCCACCGGCTCCGGACGTGCGAGACTACGCCGATGTCCATCACGATCGAGAACGTTCTCATCGACTGTCTTGACCTGGGGGCCATGAGTACCTTCTGGTGCGAGGCCCTCGACTTTGAACACATTTGGACCGGTCCGTCTGGTGGCTATCTGCTTGCCGCGAAGGACGGATCTGGGCAGCACCTGGCCTTGATGCCCCGTCCGAGCCGGGACGAAAAGGTAACCAAGAACCGCATTCACCTTGACCTTCGCCCGGACGACCAGCAGGCCGAGGCACTCAGACTTGAAAGCCTGGGGGCGCAGCGTGTCGACATCGGCCAAGCCGAGACCACATGGATCGTCATGGCCGACCCCGAGGGGAACGAGTTCTGTCTGTTGCGGTCGCGGTGAGCAGCAACAGCGAAGAGTTGCGCTGCTAGCGCCCGCCCGGCGCTCGTACCGGGTACATCGACTCCCTCGCAACCGTCCGCCTCAGCGTGCCCAGAAGTTTGTTATCTATTACCATCGTCGTCGGTGACGTGAAGAGCCTGGGGCGGGGCTCGTTGCTGCAATTTGGTCTGCTGAAGGACAGGAGAAGGCGTGGGCAAGTTTCGGAAATTGGCCGGAGTGGTGACCGCAATGCTGGTGGTCACCTCAATCACGATGAGTACTCCGGCGGATGCTGCGACCACCGACATCGTGTTGAGCGAAGTGATGTATCACTCTGCTGATGGCAGCACCGATGATGACGACGACTATGACTTTCTCGAGTTGGCCAACCGTGGCGACACCCCTGTCGATCTCCTCGGGTGGTCGCTCAACGACGCCGTCGATTTCGTCTTTGGCGAGTCATACGTTCTGGCACCAGGCGAGTTTGTCGTCATCGCTGAAAGCGCTGAGGCGTTTGAAGAGCGGTACGGCACTCCGCCCCACGGCGTGTGGGATGGCAAATTGAAGAACTCGAGTGAGACCATCGAGCTGCTCTCGCCTGATTCAACCCTGGTCGATATCCTCGACTACAACGACGACCCGCCATGGCCGGGAGCGGCGGACGGTGGCGGCCGGTCCCTCGAACGTCTCGACCTTAACCTCGCCAACACCGGCGACGATGACGACGCTGGAAACTGGCTGGCATCGCCCGATGAGAACGGCACCCCGGGCGCAGCCAATTCAATCGTCCTGTCCGGCCCGATCATCTTTGACGTCGAGGACGGCGAGGAACGCCCCGCCTCTGGCGCAGACATTCCCATCTCGGCGGTCGTCTCCTCCAACGCTGATGCGGTAACCCTCAGCTACAAGGTCGGCTTCGGCGAGACCACCGACATCCCCATGCTGGACGACGAGGCATCGGTCGGCGGCGCCGGCGACGGCACGTACACCGCGCTGGTTCCCGCTCAAGCTCCTCGGTCACTGGTCCGATACGTCGTCGCCGCAGGCAACGGCAACGGTACGAACACCAGCCCGAGCGCCACCGACACGGTCAACTATCACGGTCTTGTTGTTGCGGACCCGAATGAGCCGACGGACCTCCCGGTGCTTGACTACTTCATCACCGAAGCCGACTACACAATGTTGCTCGGCAAGAATCGTTTCACCGACAACACCTCGCCGATCATCGTGGCGTACGGCGACACCGTGGTCGACAACGCCACTATCCGGGTTCGCGGTAACGCAACGCGTTCGTTGCCGAAACCAAGCATGCGGATTGAGCTGCCGAAGGGTCATCTCATCTCGTTCGGTGACCTCACAGAAGAACCCGTCGACGAGTTCAACTTGTTCTGGCGCAACGACTTCAAGGCCGATGTCGGCTGGGAGATCGCCGACGAACTCGGCTTCCCGCGTGTTGACTTCTTCGGGCTCCGTGTGTATCAGAACAGCACGTTCTGGGGCACAGGAGCGTACCTGTCGGCGATCGACGGACGGTGGCGCGATGCCAACGGCTACGACGATGCGGCTATGTACAAGGGTGCCCGGCTCATGAGAGCCGACAACACCCCGGCGGACACCGCCAAGAGGTTCGAGAAGAAGGCGGGCGCTGAGGGTGACTTCACCGACATCTGGGAACTGAGCAACCTCGTCATCGACAACGACTCCGACGAACAGTTCAACGCCCTGATGGAGACGCTCGACGTACCTGCCGTCATCAACTACTGGGCGTACGTGAGCTTCCTTAATCAGGTGAACTCGGACCGCAAGAACTTCTACCTGGTTCGCGACCCTGAGGAAACCGGTCGTTGGAGCGTGCTCCCGTGGGATCTCAACCTCCCCGTCGGCGGAGGCAATCTCTGGACCAACAATATGCCGCTGATCGACCAGCTGAACGAGTACGAGGTCTTCCGTGAGATGCATGCGCGGCGGCTACGTTCAATGATCGACTTATACTCGGCCGAGGAGCTCATCCAACGCTTCGACGAGAAGTTCAACGTGGGCGTTCAGGCGTTTGACGAAGACCAGGCCATCTGGCGGAAGGGCTACTCATCCGAGAAGTTCCGTGACACGTGGGTTGATCGCGTGCCGGTGCGCTTTGAGAACTTCGCTTCCAACACCGACAACCGCAGACGGTCTCTGCCGGTCTCTCAAACCGAAATGCGACCGATCGAGATCACCTCGGTGACCATCGAACAGAATGGTCTGCCGGCCGTCGTCGAGCTCACCAACGTGTCGCTCACCGAATCGTTCGACCTCAGCGGATGGACGTTTGACCTGATTGAGCACACCGTCGCTCCCGGCACTGTGCTGCTTCCTGGCGCCACGGCAGTCTTCACCACTGACGATGTTGCGTACCGCGAGGCAACTGACGGAGCGTTTGCAGCCGGCGAGTTCTCCGAACTGCCAGAGGAGGGCGTCCTCGAGCTTTCCGACACGACCGGACAGGTAGTGTCGGCGTTGCCATACGGTGGCCCGGATGTCGACAACGACCTTGTCGACAACGAGGTCGATAACTGCCCGCTCGATGCCAACCCGGCCCAAGATGACGGCGACGGCGACGGCATCGGCGATGTCTGCGACGACGACCTCAACGACGGTCCGACTGGCGACATCGATGGCGACTTGGTTGAGAACGGGACCGACAACTGTCCCGAGATACCGAACCCCGGCCAAGAAGACGAAGACAACAACGGTGTCGGCAACGCTTGCGAGCCCGAAGACTCCATCGTGGTCGAGGGCAGGACAGGAAAGCCGACGGTGACGGTCACCTTCGGCCCTGGAACGCTCACGACGAGGTGGACATCGCTCGGTGACCCATCCGAGAAGTACCAGTTCCGGATCAGGAAGGGAACCGATCCATACGATCAGGAAAAGATCGTCGGTTCACTTGAGAAGGTCGTCACCGGACTTGATGACAGCGCCCGATACAAGATCCAGGTCCGGGCCAGCCTCGGCCCGAATTGGGGCGGGTGGACCACGGTCAACGTGCCTCCCCGTAGCTGACCTGGGTTAGCAACAACGTCGGCGTACTACCGTCGGCCTGTGCCAGACATTCTGCCGTTCCTGCTCGTCGCCCTTTTGGTCGTCGTTGTTCCCGGTGTCGACATGGCGCTCGTCACCCGCAACACCGTCCGAGGGGGCCGGCGAGCAGGATTCGTGACAACAGCAGGCATCCTTGCCGGGGTTTGCATGCACGCAACTGCGGCCATCCTCGGGCTGTCCGCAATCATCGCCGCTTCGGCAAGCGCCTACCAAGTAGTGAAGCTCGCCGGAGCGGTCTACCTCATCGGGCTCGGGGTACGAGGTCTGCTGGCCGCTCGATCGGCCCGGCCGGTGACCATGCCGATTGAGCCGAGAATCGAGAGAAGTCCGTTTCTCGAAGGCTTCATGACCAACGTGTTGAACCCGAAGCTTGCGGTGTTCTTCCTGTCGCTCATGCCACAGTTCGTGGTCAGCTCGAGCCCGGCATTGCCGCAACTCGCTCTTCTATCGGCCGTGTTCTTGGTGGTCGGAGCCGCCTGGCTGACCGTGTACGTCACAACGATCGACCGAGTTGGCGCAATGCTGCGTAGACCATCGATGAGCCGAGCAATCGACGCGATCTCCGGAACGGTGCTCCTGGCGTTGGGGTTACGGCTGGCACTGCTCGACGACGCCTAGTTGCCGTCGACAACAACGAACGATTAGCCGTCCATCATAAAGTCGTTGTAGATCATCGCGTAGCGGTCGAGCCCGCCGAGTCCCGGCCAGCCGAGCTTTTCCCGAGCGAGCCTGAACCCGAGCTCAATGCCGTTTTGGCGCGTTATAGCTTGAGTGACCAACGAGAACAGGAACCCGGCAGCGAAGGCGTCGCCAGCGCCGGTGTCATCCACTATCTGATCAGGGTCGAGCACCGTGGAGTTCTGATAGACGGTGTGTTCGACCCCATCGACCCCATCACCCTGCTTTACAAAGACCTCAATGCGGTCCGCTCGCTTGAGTAGGAGCGCTGTCTTCGCTCTCGCCGATGAGAGACTGTCCGTCGCTGCCTGTCGGTGATCGCCGTGAGGCGTTGAACATCCGGTGTAGGTGTTGAACTCACGTTGATTGAGGATGATCCAGTCCGACTGATTCAATAGCTCATCACGCCCAACCGGCAACGGCTCGTTGGTCCAAAGAGCTCCTGGGTCGCAGCAGATTCGCACAGAGGGGGATGCCGTTCGCACTGCGCGGAGGATCTCAGCCAAAGGCGTAATGTCGTCAAGGTTGGCGAATGATGTAACGAGGATCAGCTTTGCCTGCTGCAAATAGTCGATCAGGGCTTCAGAGCGGTCGACCAGATATTCCACTATCGACCGGTTTGCCCCAGGCGTCGTCAGCATCGACCTTTGCCCTGCCGAGTTGTGGGAGATGCAGATGCCAGCGAGTCCGTCGTTGTCGGCGACGAGTCGATCGTCGATGCCGAGCGACTCGAACCAATCGGGCAGTGAAATAGCCCCGCTGCCTGATCCACCGCGTACACCGACGAATCCGACCGAGGTGTCCGTCCCCATGGCGGCGATCGAAGCCAACGTGTTCAACGAGGAGCCGCCAGGACTCGCAACTGGCTTGAACGGTTGGAGGCGCTGCAGGGTCGCATCGATTTCGGCGCCGCTGGCCGCTCGCTCCGAGCCGGGCACGAAACCTTCGAGCAGTGATGGCTCTACGTCCGCGAGCGCCGAAGCGGTGCTCTTCGAATCGATGATGTAGTCCACGTTGACGGCACCGATTCCGACAATTTCTGGCATCGGATCGGCTAGGAAGTCGGAGCGTCGGTTCGGCCGGAGAAGCTGTCGGTATGTCGGTCAGGCTCGAACCCAACATCGAGGTAGAGATGGCTTGCTCCAGGGTTGCCCGGCTCGTAGCAGATCTTGATCCGTTCAGCGCCAGCAGCGGCGAGTCGGCCGAGCCCGGCAGTGAGCACGTGGCGGGCAAGGCCCCGTTGCTGATGGTCGTCTTCGGTACGCATAGGTTCGACGAGCCCGGTGGCGGTCACCGGGTCGTACCAGAACAATCCGTACGCCGCGACGTTGTCGTCGCTGTCATAGACGACAAGGTCCAGGTCGGGCCGGTACAGCGACGTTTGACGAAGGCGCTCTTCGGGATCAGGGTGATTCCGTTCGGGACTCGTCATGTGATGTTGGTACTGCATGTTCTCGGCACGACTCGACAGTCGGTACCCGTCGGACAGGGCGCTGATCTCGGGAAGTGCCTCGGCCGTGATCCACGCTTCGACTACAGCCTCCTCCTCAACCGTGAAACCGCGGTCAAACAGCACGTTGCGCATCTCGTCACCGGCCCGGTCGACTTCAACTTCGACGACCTCGAAACCGTGGTCAGCTGCATGAGCAAGCCCTCGCTCAACCACATGAGCAAGCCAATCGGGTGTTGCACCCGGCATGACGATCGGATCGAACGCCACTCCGTAGGGAGAGTCAGTCGTGAGTGCAGCTGCTTGCGGTTGGCCGGCGTCATCGAACCAGAAGAGCTGAGGTACAACGTCGGTTGAACGCTCGTTGCGCCACGACCACTGCCGGTCGGCGGCCTCCCAGAGCCCGGCGGTCGGATGCTCAGCACGGATTCGCTGCAGCAGGCTGGTTGCCGCTTCCAAGTACTCAAGACCGACCAGCTGCTGCTCACTGAAATCCTGCACCACCGGAGACTACTGCCGAGGCGCCGGTCGGCGCTGCGAGTATCACACCAGCGTAATCGAAGAGATCTGGACCGTCCTCGGCCGCCGGTTCGTCAAACGTCGATCGGTTCGTTGAGGCACATAATTCGCTGAGGCACATAGAAAGTGTCGCCGGTCTAACCGCCGTCGGCCGGCTCGCCCGTGGCCGAGCATGCAGCCTCACCGAGCGTCTGCAGGGCCTCCAATACCGCTGTGTGCCGCTGTTGAGGAGACCAGTCGTTGTCTAGCCCCCACGTGATCGATACAACCAGACACGAATCTGGGACAAGGTGGGCTGACCTCCGCGCGTCTTCGGGCTGAAAACGGCTCAGCCGACGCCGACCCCGTGGCCGACGACAGCGAAGCCGACGACAGTGAGGCCGAGGGCGGCGGCGTGGAGCAGACCACGCCGACACCCGGGACCGACACGGACTCGGTACAGGCGGGGCGACAGTGCTACAGCAACGGAACAGTCACCCTCACGATGGACGTCGCCGATGACGGCAGCTTAACCGGTTGGCAGGTCCCGGTCGGCCTGGCCGACAATACCGATGGCTTCGCCGGCGACCAGCTTCACCTGGCTCCAAACGGCGACCTCCTGCTGACCCTGGCCGGGCTTCCGCTCAATGACGGAGAGGCTCCCACCCACCTGGTGTCCGAATCGTCGGCAGCGGCCCTCGGCAACGGGTTCGCCAGGATCAGTACCAGCACGTGGACAGTCACCGACGCCATGATCAGCCAGCCAGGTACAGGCGATGAGATCCGCTATCCCGCCGTCGACTGTGCCACCTCGGCTGCGGATCTGGCCCTGATCGAATCGACGCCAAACTACTTCCCGCCGGACTTCCCCTTCGAGCCGGTCACCATCGCCGAACTCAGCACCACCCCCGCCGCCAGCCGGGTGTGCTATCGCCAGGGCGAGGGCGAGCCGGTATACGTCTTCGATTTCACCGATGACGGCAGCCTGGCCAACGATCTCCGCTCCGGCGCCCTTGAGACGATCTCGGCCACCAAGACCTTCGACGGCGAGACCACCTACAACGTGGCCACCCTGATCCTCGGCGACCAGGAGTCCGGCCGTGACACGATCACCACGAACCTGTGGGAGATTTCGCCCGAGCGCATCAACCTTCCCTTCGATGGCGAGGAAGTGCCGGCAGTGGATTGCAGCATCGTGGCTGATGAGGTGACCCAGGTCGAGGACTTCCTCCAAGCCGCCCGCTACCCCGCCTATCCCCTCGGCAGCTGACTGAACATTATCGCTCGGTCGAGCCACGAGAGAACGCCGGTGATGCAGTGTGTTTCGGAGAGACTTTCTAGACCTAACTGATTGTCGGCGAGACGGGTAAAGCACAAGCTCGACCGGGGCCGATAACAAACCGTGAGCAACTTCGTAGAACGCTGGGCAGACCTCGTGATCAGAACGGTCGAAGATCCTGAGGCAATCGGGTTTCTAGACCCCCACGTCCGCCAAACAAGGTCTGTTCTGCTCCCAGGGGCCGATCGGGCAACGCTCGACGGCTTCGAGCAAGCGAACGGAGTCGCCCTCCCGCCCTCGTACCGCGAGTTCCTTTCACGGACCAACGGAGCTATGGCTGACGGCGTCGGCCCGATGTACGGCAGCGGCTTCCGACCTGGCGATGAGAACTTCAACGGCTTTCTTCCGGTCGAACACCTCCGACCTCAGATCGACCCGCCGGGCCTGTGGAGTGGTCTGACGACCGACGGCACCGTTGCATCGGAGTACCTGGAACTCCAGCGAGGAAGCTCAGAATGGCAGTACCTCGCACGGCCGGACGATCCGATCGCATGTAAAAACGGCCACTACCGCCACCTCATGAGCCTGGCCTCAGGGAACGAAGAGGGCCAAGTCCTTTTGAACCCTCTGGTCCGACAACCAGACGGCGAGTGGGAAGCCTGGGACTACTCCTACAAACACCCCGGCAGCTACCGATTCCGCTCGTTCCAAGCGTGGCTAGAGCACCGCTGCGACCAGATCGAAGCCCAATACGGACCAGCTCCGGACTCAACACGCCAGGAACTCGATCAAGCCTGGGACAGCCCCGGCGGTGCTGGCATCGAGCGACCGGAAACAGCAGCAGAACTCTCCGCGCTCGTTGATGAATTCCTGATCGCCCCAGACTGGCGCAAAGCAATAGACATCGGCCAAGCCGCACGCACCACGGGCCCTGAGGCGATACCCCAACTTGGGCTATGTATCGAAGGCGAGCTTCGACGTGACCTCTACAACGTTCACACGTTCGTCGGAGCGCTGGCGGCTATCGGGGGTCGCGATGCCCGTGACATGGCACGACGCTTCTTTCCCAATGTCATGACCCACGAACTATCAGTAACCCACGCTCAAGTCTCACTCGTCGATGCCTTGGCAAGCTTTGACGATGAACTCAGCAGCGCCGTTGTCCTGTCGTTCTGCGACGATGTCGACCACCCACCTGCAGCGCTGGTCGCCAGGCTCGGCCGTTTCAAACAAGTGGAAACGGTCGACAAGTTGGCGCAAATGATCGAACGTCCAACCGGTGACGATCCGGCCCGCCGACAAGCCGAAGCGCTGCTCGCTCTTGAAGACCTCGCCACCGAAGAAGCACGAGGCCTACTCGCTCATCTCGATCACCTCGAAGCTTGGCGATGCCTCGCACGACTCGGTGACCCAAATGCCTACGAACCACTTCTTGAATTGTCCGACAGCAACGACCCGACTTCCAGACGCTCTGCCCTCGATGGCCTACGGGACCTCAACGACCCAAGGTCGATCGTCAAAATGAGACACGTCATCAACAACTCACCTCCCGAGTCCGA